>QGNN01000005.1 GCA_003228105.1 Chloroflexota bacterium | reverse complement strand
TATATTGAGAAGGAATTATTGTTTAGTTTTGTTTAATTTGAACTAATTATATACTTTGAGACAGGTATTTTACATAGGATATTCATGTGATGAGTTAGTTACATGAATATCCTATGCTTTAAAGAAACGTAGCTCTACAGTTACATTTATTCCTGGTGATCAAGGTGATTATGGAAAGAAGTCGGTTTTCGGTGTTTTGTGAGATGGATATCAGGTAAATATGAGGAATTATTTGCTTCGACATATTGGGAATATGCCAGTAAGACGACAAAATTATCAATAGGGAATATTGTTTCACATTGTAAGTAAATAACGAATGAATTAATGTTTAATAAAGGTTTATTATGTGCAGATTTCTCTGTGTTTCAGACAGGATAGCGGATGATGAAATGTACTATGGGCCGAATTTGTTAAGTTTTCCTGCGTGGGATAGAACCAATAGCATAAGTTCTTCGGCCCTGATACCCCCTATGGTGCCTTCCCGACAGCTGTTTTCTGTGAACTGGCCCCCAACCTTACCTTGGGATAAGTTGGAGTGGATCAAAAAAGGTACAGGGTGCCAGCTGTGAGAAGAGACATAAGATGGCGTTGAATGGTCTCCGCATATCACTATTACGTCAGGTTCTAATTGGATAATCCGTTCAAGTTTTTTATCGAATTCCTCAAGCGTAGCCACTTTTCGGCTAAAATTTCCGTCCTCCCCTGCACTATCGGCAGGTTTGTAATGCAGGAAAAAATAATCGTAACCTTTAGAAAAGTTCATTTCTAAGGTCTTGATTTCATCCTCAAAAGTTTGTTTCGAGTTGAGTACTTCCATACCCAAAAGACCGGCAACCCCTCTATACATTGGGTAGGCGGCTATCGCTGCAGGATTCAGGGCATATGATGAGCCGAAATGTGGCAATTCAGGGATATTTGAGAAACCGCGTAGTAAGATGCCGTTCGCACTTCCTTTGTGTTCCTTGAGTATTTCCATACTTCTTTGGGTAAAAAGATTAACAGCCAAGGCTGTACCAGTCCCTCCATCAGAGGTTGGATTCGAGACCAAAGGGGCAACACCTGTAATTTGAGGATCGGTTTCTGAAACATTAGGAGAAGAGGCTTCTCCCTTGAAAACCAGGACAAACCTGTAATCCATAACGGGATATATTTCGATTTCCAATCCTGGAATCTCAATTTGCTTGAGTAACTCTACTAATTCCACGCACTCTTGGGTTGTAATTCTGCCTGCACGTCGATCCAAAATCTTCCCATCATCGCTTAAAAGGCAAAAATTCCCTCTCGCGGCTACATCTCCCTTTCCTATGGGAGCCCCAATTCCTAACCCTTCTAGCACCCCTCGGCCCAAGAGATACTTAATAGGGTTATATCCAAACAAAGCCATGTGCCCAGGACCACTGCCAGGGGTTATACCGGGAAGAACCGGAGTGCTTACTCCGCAGGAACTATTAGCGGCCAACCGGTCAAGGTTTGGCAACACGGCAGCCTCTAATTCAGATTGGCCAGTTGAAGGGTTTGTCATTCCACCTAGACCATCGACAACTATCATGACGATTTTGGAGGCAGTTTGTTTCTTGATACTAGATAAATATTGGAAATCGATCATAATTCCTTAACCCTTTGTTTTCTGACGCAACGAAGCAACTCCCGGTAGGTCTCTACCTTCTAATAGCTCTAGGGAAGCTCCCCCGCCAGTAGATACATGCGTCATCTGGGCTTGAAGACCGAAAAAATTCACAGCATCTACCGTTGAACCTCCACCAATTATCGATAACATGCTTCCTTTTGCCAATGCCTTGGCCACTGAATGCGTGCCGGCGCTGGCTTTTCTCCATTCATATACTCCCATGGGTCCATTCCAAAGAATCGTTTTACTTTTTCGAATAATGGATGAGTAATAGTCCGCGGTTGCCGGGCCTATATCGACAATAATGTCCTCATCGTCCAAATCATCAACTGATTTTACAAGGAAATCAGAATCCTTATGGAAAGTTTTAATCACCACCACATCATTAGGCAAAATTAAATTCACGTTGTTTGAATCTTTTTTATTTAACAAGATCTGCGCCTGGTTAATAAAATTAGCTTCAATTGGTGAATTTCCGATTCCTTTATTTGAGGCTGCCAAAAAGGTGGCAGCCATCCCACCTCCAATACAGATGTTGTTTGCTATCTTCGTTAGGCGATCGATGACTTTAATCTTGTCTGATACCTTCGCTCCCCCCAGTATAGCCGTGAAGGGTAATTTGGGGTTTTCTAGGATATTTTCTAAGTAATTGACCTCTTTGTTTAAAAGGAGACCTGCATATGAAGGCAAGAATTTTGTTATACCCGAAATAGAGGCGTGGGCACGGTGAGCCGTACCAAAGGCATCGTTTATGAAAACTTCGGCTAATACTGATAACTGCTTTGCAAAAGCAAGGCTGTTTTCTTCTTCACCTCTATGAAACCGCAAATTTTCTAATAGTAGAATTTCACCCTTACCTAACTTCAAGGCAGCAGTTGCTGCTGCTTCCGATACGCAATTATCAACAAACTGCACCTTTTGTTCCAGGATTTCGCCTAATCTTTTTGCGATTGGCTTTAAAGACAATTCAGGATATCGTTTACCTTTGGGACGTCCTAGATGGGAGCACAATACCAATGAACAACCTTCGTCTATTAAATGTCTTAAAGTTGGTATTGAAGCCCGGATGCGTGTGTCGTCGGATATGACGCTAGTTCCTTCCTGTAAAGGAACATTGTAGTCAACTCTCACTAAAACCCTTCGGCCAGATATTTCAACATCTTCAATGCTTAGTCTGGAGGTCATTTTTCATTCCTCAAGAATTTTTTCTAAATAATCGATTAGGTTCCCCGCACGGTTATTTGGGACATTCTCCTTTACGATTAATAAAGCCTCGTCTTTCGCGTTTACATATCGCAGTTCCGCTGGCTCTTTCCCTCCCAGATCATTAAGGACATCAAGTACGGCATCAAGGTCAGAATCCTCAAGAACTCGTTTAAAATAGACGTCACCTAATTTTCTTTTCTGAGAAGGTGTAGCTTTTTCCAAAGCGGCAATAACAGGAAATAATTTTTTCTTGTTCAAAAAATCTATTTTTTGGTTTGAATCGGAGCTCCAAATCTGATTTATATCTAATTTTATTTGCTTCGCTTGCCCAATCAAGTGGCCTGACTGAAACAAACCTTCACAGGCTTTGGAACTGAGCCCCGATAACCCTGCTGCCATTGAGAGCGCAGAACCGTACAAAGCTCCTGTTTTTTGACCGGCCATTTCGAGATATGCTGTTACAGAAGTATCAATTCTTTCTTGCATTTCCAAGTCTCTATATCGGCCCTCAAATGTCACCAAGGCCCCTTTGTCTAGAAAAGACAATGCTGCATGAGAGGTTCGATCTGAAAAATGTTGTCTATCTAAGTTCAAAAGAGATATTCTAGCTATGGAATGCATTCCATCTCCGGCATTAATAGCCTGCGCTGGGCCCCAAACCCACCAAAGGGAATCTTGCCCATTCCGAGTAGGGTTTCCAGACTGCACGTCGTCATGTATTTCACAAAATGCATTAACCATTTCTATAGACATTGCAGCGGGTAAAGTCAGTAAAGGGTCCCCTCCCAGAGTTTCTACGGCAATTTGTAGCAATATTCCATGGGCCCGTTCTGAGATGGTGAGACCAGGGTCTAAACCATGGATTCCTAGGTGGTATGACAGCATGTCGTAGAGCGGTAAAGACTTTGAATCCAAATAATCTTTCATCAAACGATCAATTTCCGCTTGTATTTGATCTACTGGTTCCATATGGGACTAACCCCTCTTTTTACCTACCAGTTTCTGTATGTCAGACATAGTTATAACACCTTGCCTTATCAGTTTAACCTCATTGTCTTCAAAATGGACTATCGTGGAAGGCCGTGACGAGGTAGATGTACCACCATCGAGAATTAGATCAAGAGATGAACCATTAAATTGGCGTAGGGCCTCATCTGCTGTGGTGGCTGCTTTTTGGCCACTGATATTAGCACTGGTGCCAGTAATGGGTTTCCCCGTTTTTTCACATAGATTTACTGCTATCTGATGGTTAGGTATACGGAACCCGGCAGTTTTCAAGCCTCCTGTAGTCACATCGGGTATGCAGTCGGATTTTTCCAATACCATAGTCAGCGGTCCGGGCCAGAAATTAGAGGCTAAAACTTTGGCTATAGGAGGGACAAATTTCGATAAATCGTTCAGAGAAGATATATCTTTGATAAAAATTGGAAGTGCTATGGTGAGGTCTCTTTGTTTTACTTCGAACACTTTTGAGACTGCTATCGAGTCTGTAGCTATACCCGCAATTCCATATACGGTATCGGTGGGTATGCAGACAACACCACCTTCCAATAGTATATTAGCAGCACGTTCCAAAGAATCTTTATTTGCGGGCAATACTGTGGTTATGGCTGCACCTGTGAGCTAACTTTGGGCGAGTATAACATAGGCGTTTAGGACACAATTATGAACGAAGATCAAGGATTATATAATACTCGTCGTATAACTTCTAGCGACGATGTTGAAGTTTCAGCTTATCTTGAAATGTCTCAAGAGAAAGCAGGATATGGATTGGCCTCCGAAGGTGAAATATCACCTCAGAGGGAATCTATTTTAATTGTAGACTTTGGATCCCAATATAGCCGCTTAATTGCTAGAAGAGTGAGGGAAAGTAGTGTTTATTGTGAAATCATTGCCCATAACACTGAATGGGACGCTGTCGAGGGTTTAAACCCCAAAGGGATCATACTCTCAGGAGGACCCGCTAGTGTTTATGACGAAACGTCTCCTCTAGCTCCCTTATGGGTCTTTGAATCAGGATTACCAATTTTGGGAATTTGCTACGGGATGCAGGTTTTGGTTCATCAATTGGGTGGTAAAGTGGCTGCCTCAACTAAGAAAGAATACGGGCATGCGGTACTACATCAAAACAAACCAAATGAATCTTTGTTTACGGGATTACCTCAATCATTGTCTGTCTGGATGAGCCATGCTGATCAGGTTACTGAATTACCTTCTGGATTTGTATCAATGGCCCATACAGATAATTCTCCAATTGCTGTAATCGGCAACAATAAAGGTATTCTGGGAATACAATTTCATCCAGAGGTTGTTCACACTCCGCAAGGTTCAAATATTATCGAAAATTTCCTCACAAAAACCTGCAATATGGGGCAAACATGGACTCCTGGCAATTTTGTATCCGATTCGATTAATAAGATCAAAGAGCAAGTTGGGAAGGGTAAAGTGATATGTGCCCTTTCAGGAGGAGTGGATTCCGCAGTAGCTGCAACTTTAGTTCATCGGGCGGTCGGAGACCAATTAACTTGCATATTTGTAAATAATGGCTTGATGAGAAGAGATGAACCGGACCGTGTACGGGAAACCTTTGAGAAGTATATGAATATCAACTTTATTTATAGTGAATCGACAGAAAGATTTCTTACCGGTCTAGCCGGTGTAATAGACCCCGAAAGGAAGAGAAAGACAATAGGTGAAGAGTTCATTAATGTTTTTGACGAAGAAGCCTCAAAATTAGGCACAGTTGATTTTTTGACTCAGGGAACATTATATCCAGATGTAATTGAGAGTAAAACAAGTGACAACTCTGTTTCTGCGACCATTAAAACGCATCATAATGTAGGTGGTCTTCCTGAGCATATGAAAATGGAGCTTGTAGAGCCGCTAAGATATTTATTCAAAGATGAAGTGCGACAGGTTGGTTTGGAATTAGGACTGCCGGAAGAGATGGTCTTCAGGCAACCTTTTCCAGGTCCGGGATTGGCTATTCGAATTATGGGAGAGGTGACATTAGAAAAGCTGGAAATTTTGAGGGCTGCTGATTGGATCGTGATGGATGAGATAAAAGCAAATGGTTTGTACAACGAACTATGGCAGACTTTTGCAGTGCTTACAGGATCCAGGTCAGTAGGTGTTACAGGTGATTTCAGAACGTACGGCCATGTGATTGCTATAAGAGCGGTGAAAAGTGACGACGCAATGACTGCCGATTGGGCTCGGCTTCCTTATGACGTTTTGGCTAATATTTCCAGTCGTATCTCAAACGAAGTTCCTGATGTGAACAGAGTAGTTTTCGATATAACTAGCAAACCTCCCGGCACCATTGAGTGGGAGTAGGCATAGGGTTTTAAATATTAGTTCTACTGGTCTTTAACTATGACATGATTCGCATCAATTTTATTATATGAATTAAATAATTAAAGAATGTGTTGAAGGAGTGAAAAGGAAAAACAAGAATGCCAGAGCAAACTTCAAAAGAAATAAGATCAACTGTAACCAATGAAGGGAATATAGAGATTTCTATTGCTACCGTAGAAAAACCGACGCCTTCAGAAAATGAAGTTTTGATCAAAGTAGAAGCTTCTCCTATTAATCCATCGGATTTAGGGCTTCTTATAAGTTTTGCAGCCGATCTTGATAGCCTGAGTGTTTCAGGCTCAGGTGATGATACGGTAGCAAAAATGAAAATCCATGAAGGCTTGATGAAAACAATGACTCCAAGAATGGGTCAATCTATGAAAATAGGCAATGAAGGTGGTGGGGTGATTGAAGATGCTGGCGCTAATGCAAAAGAACTTATAGGAAAAACTGTTGGTGTCGCTGGAGGAGCTATGTATTCCCATTACAGATGTGTTCCAGCAACCAGATGTTTGGTGATGGATGACAATACAACTTCTTCTGAAGCTGCCTCTTCATTTGTAAATCCATTAACTGCTTTAGGATTCATTGAAACTATGAACCTAGAAAACCACAGCGCCATAGTACATACAGCTGCTGCCTCAAATCTAGGACAAATGCTTGTAAAAATCTGTAAAGATGATTCCGTTCCTCTTGTAAATATCGTTAGAAAATCTGAACAAGTGGACCTTCTCAAAAATCTTGGTGCAAAACATATATGTAACACTAGCGAGCCTTACTTCATGGAGAGTTTGGTTGATGCTTTAGAAGCAACTGGCGCTACTTTAGGTTTTGATGCGACAGGGGGAGGAAATGAAGGAAGGCTTGTTGGGCAAATACTCTCAGCAATGGAAATAGCCGCGAACAAAATTACCAAAGAATATAGTCGATATGGTTCAGATACCTATAAACAAGTTTATATCTACGGCGTACTAGATAAATTACCTACAATCCTGAACAGATCATTTGGTATGCAGTGGGGACTTGGGGGATGGCTTTTAACTCCAATGATAGGGAAATTTGGCATGGAAAAATTTCAACAGATGCGTGAGCGAGTGGTTAAAGAAATTAAAACCACTTTTGCTAGTCACTACACTCAGGAGATATCTTTTGAAGAAATGCTTCAGCCGGAAACTATTAAAGCTTATGCAAAACAAGCTACGGGTGAAAAGTATTTAGTTGCTCCTCATAAGGAGTAAGTCAAATGCCCTCCGGAACCTATATAAAAAGGTTTTAAATTACGTAACTATTAATGGGAATGAACTGAAGTAAAGAATGGTTGATAATTATTCCGATGAATATTTAAGAGAGATATTGGCTGAAGTTAATTCTATTGCAGTTGTAGGGGCTAGTTTAAAACCTCAGCGTGACAGCTATAAAGTTATAAAAACGTTAATAGATCATGGATATAAAGTAATACCAGTCAACCCTAATGAGATAGGGAAAAATATTTTGGGTCGGTATTTTTTTCGCGACTTGAATTCAATCAATGAACCTGTAGATATGGTAGATGTTTTTCGTTCAAATGATGCGGTTTTGAGAGTTACTGAAGAAGCCATAAAAATTGGCGCCAAAGTATTATGGACCCAACTAGATATTATCAACGAAGAAGCTGCAAATCTTGCTGAAAAAGCAGGATTAAAAGTTGTTATGAATCGATGCCCCAAAATAGAACTAGCAAAACCATATTGAACTACTAATGAAAACTGGCTTTAACAGAGTGATTATGGAAGACGATATTAATAATATATTGCACCGTAGGCAAACCGATGAAGGCGTATTGCGTCTTACCATGAACGATCAAAAGAATCGAAATGCTTTATCAGAAGCTATGATGAATAATTTGATTGAAGAGCTAACAATAGCTACTTCCAAAAGATCTATTAGAGTTGTAATTATCGCTTCAAATGGTTCTGTATTTAGTGCGGGGCATGATTTGAAAGAAATAACTGCAGCTAGAGATCAAAAAGATTTTGGAGAGGCATATTTCAAAAGTTTATTTGATACATGCTCATCACTAATGCAATTAATTGTTAGTTGTTCTAAACCGGTGATTGCTGAGGTGGGAGGGACAGCAACAGCAGCAGGCTGTCAGTTAGTCGCTAGTTGTGATCTTGCTACAGCTGCAGATTCAGCAAGGTTTGCTACACCTGGCGTAAATATAGGCTTATTTTGCTCAACACCAATGGTCGCATTATCTCGGAATGTCAACAAAAAAAACGCAATGGAAATGCTTTTAACCGGAGACATGATTAATGCAAAAAAAGCAAAAGAGATTGGCTTAATAAATAGCTATTTTCAACCTGAAGAATTAACTAAAGAGACGATGGTGTTAGCTAACAAAATTGCTAGTAAATCACCTGCGATAGTATCTATGGGTAAAGGCGCTTTTTATGCTCAATCTGAATTAGATACACATGCAGCCTACGAATATACCTCTAGGGTAATGGTCAAAAACATCCTTAACAAGGAGGCTAAAGAGGGTATTGGCGCATTCATTGAAAAACGATCGCCTAAATGGGAATGAATAAAACAACAAAACTACCCATTTTTGATTGCCATTTTCATATCATCAACAAAGGTTATCCTCTTGAAGCCAACGACGGATATCTTCCAGATGAATTTAGTATTAATGATTATTATGAACGGCTTCATGGTTACACTTTGAAAGGAGGGGCAGTAGTATCCGGCTCATTTCAAGGATTTGACCAAACATATTTGCTTGCGGCCTTGAAAAGCCTAGGATCGGGGTTTGTGGGTGTAACCCAGCTTCCTGCGACTGTGAGTGATGAAGAAATATTGAATTTAAACGACCATGGGGTCAGAGCGGTAAGATTCAATTTAAACAGGGGAGGTTCTGCTGGAGCTGAAGATTTGGTCTCCATGTCTACGAGGATCTATGATTTAGTAGGGTGGCATGTAGAGCTATATCTCGGGGCCGAATCACTCTCTCATTTGGAGGATAAAATTACTGCTTTGCCCAAAGTTTGTATCGATCATTTAGGTATATCTGATTCGAATCTAGAAATACTTCTAAACCTTATTCGGGATGGATTGGCTATTAAAGCTACTGGCTTTGGGCGAGTAGATCTTAACGTAGAGGAAACGATAAGGAAAATACATAAAGTAAGTCCTGATGCGTTGATGTTTGGGACTGATTTGCCTTCCACTCGATCACGCAGAGTATATTCTGATAAAGATTATTACACTGTACTCGATATTTTAGGAGAAAATGAAGCCCAGAAAGTGTTTAGTCAAAATGCCATAAACTTCTATGGATTAGAAACACCCCAAACATCAAAATATCATTTGGAAGGTAATCTAGCTTGAAAATACTGCTTGTTGGTAGCGGTGGCAGGGAGCATGCCATTGCCTGGAAAATTAGTCAGAGCCCCAAACTAGAAAAGCTCTTTATAGCACCTGGAAATGCCGGGACCAAATCAATTGGCACTAATGTAGAAATTTCTGACACGGACATTGATGCATTGAAGAATTTTGCATTGGCGAGGGAAATTGATTTAACTATAGTTGGACCAGAAGCTCCCTTGGCTTTGGGAATAGTGGATGTTTTTGTGGAAACAGGACTCTCTATTTTTGGACCAACAGCTTCTGCCGCCAGGCTGGAATCCAGTAAATCTTTTGCTAAGGATGTTATGAAAAAATGGAATATCCCAACCGCGTCATATAAAGCCTTTCAGGATCCCGAGAAAGCTCATGCATATTTGGAAAACCTGAACTACTTTCCGACGGTTTTAAAGGCGGACGGATTGGCGTCGGGAAAAGGTGTATATATTTGCCAACATAAATCCGAAGCCTTATCTGCACTTCAAGACATAATGGTTTCAAAGGTGTTTGGTGATGCGGGAACAACATTGGTAATAGAAGAATTTTTAGAAGGCTGGGAGCTAAGCGCGTTTGCATTTACGGATGGAGAATCCATTTCTGATCTAGTCGCTGCTTGTGACTACAAAAGGGTCGGGGAAGGTGATACAGGCCCTAACACAGGAGGGATGGGTGCATTTTCTCCACCTCGAATTTGGGACCAAAACCTAAAAGATCAAATTAGAGATTTGGTGATTAAGCCAATTGTTGAAGCAATGAGAACTGATCATGAGCCTTTCGTTGGAACAATATTTGCGGGAATGATGATTACAGAAACAGGTCCAAAAGTTGTGGAGTTCAATTGTAGGTTAGGCGATCCCGAAACTCAGGTTATTTTGCCACTTCTTGGAAATGATATTTTGGAAATATTTGAAAGCTGCGTGAACAGACGATTGAATTCCGTTAAGGTTGATTGGAGAAAAGATGCAAGTGTTGCTGTAGTATTGGCATCAGGTGGATATCCTTCAGCATACTCGACGGGTTACCCTATCGATGGGCTAACATTGGGTGGAGATTCGGTAAATATATTCCATGCTGGAACAAAGCTAGACGAGGAAGGTAAAATTATTACTAATGGAGGCCGGGTACTTGCTGTAAATGCTTTGGCACCAGATATCAATCAAGCAGCCGACGTAGTATATGAAAATATCCGAGAAATCACTTTCCGTAATATGTACTATAGGGCAGATGTAGCGAAATAAATTTTGAGTTTATTGGTTTAGAGAAAATTAATGATTGAACGTTACTCCCGACCTGAGATGAAATCCGTATGGTCGGACAAGAATAAATATGACAAGTGGCTAAAAATAGAAATAGCCGTCTGCGAGGCTTGGAATAAGGCAGGGTTGATTCCTGATGACGACATATCCAAAATCAGGAAAGCTAATTATGACTTCGATCTATTTTACGAAATATTGGATCGTACAAAGCACGATATGACCGCATTTTTGCAATCTACAACGGCTAATTTGGGGCCAGAGGGGCGTTGGTTACATCAAGGACTTACTACAAGTGATGTTTGGGATACAGCAACAAGCCTGCAATTGGTCGAATCTGCGCAACTTTTAGATTGTGAATTAGAACAACTAGAAGCTGCCCTGAAGCACAAGGCAATTAAACACAAAAATACTCTGATGATGGGCCGGACTCACGGGGTTCACGCTGAACCTATTACTTTTGGGCTTAAAACTGCTCTTTGGTGGGATGAAGTCAAGCGAGGTAGGAAAAGACTTCATGAAGCCACTACCAGCATAGCTATCGGAAAACTTTCAGGCCCTGTTGGCACGCATGCCACGGTTTCACCATCAATAGAAAAGGAGGTATGCGATCTCCTAGGATTATCCCCTGCACCGGTATCTAATCAGGTTATCCAAAGGGATCGTCATGCACACTTTGTTACCACCCTGGCCTTGGTTGGTGCAACCCTAGAAAAAATCGCCACTGAAATTAGAGGCTTACAAAGGACAGAAATCAGAGAGGTAGAGGAACCGTTCACTGAGGGCCAAACAGGATCATCTTCGATGCCACATAAAAGGAATCCAGAGTTGTCTGAGAGAGTATGTGGATTGGCTAGAGTTATTCGAGGTCATTCAATAACTGCTATGGAAAATGTTGCTTTATGGGGTGAAAGGGATATCAGCCACTCATCTGCTGAAAGGTTGATTTTGCCAGACTCCTGCATGGCATTAGATTACATTACTAATTTACTGACGGGGGTCATAGAGGGATTACGAATTTATGAGGATCGTATGCTGGAAAATATGGAGCTCACTAGAGGGTTGTTATTCTCACAGCGGACGATGCTTCTGTTAGTAGAAAAAGGACTTGCAAGAGAGGAATCCTATAAGATAGTGCAAGAGAATTCCATGAAAACTTGGGATGACGGATCGGATTTCAGGGAATTAATATCAAATGATCGCAGGGTGACCGATCTCGTGTCTCCTAAAGAATTAACTGAGCTTTTCAATTATTCTCATTACACAAAGTACGTTGATGATATCTTCGATAAGGCTTCTCTTAGTTAGCTATGTTAAATGATAGTTCCGACACTTTATTGAAATCAAACCTTGCTAACTTAATACACAGAGGCAAGGTGCGTGACACGTATGCTATTGATGAAAAAACTTTACTTATGGTATCTACTGATAGAGTATCAGCTTACGATGTTGTGATGCCTAATGCGATACCAGGGAAAGGGGCGATATTAAATCAGATGTCAATATTCTGGTTTGGGATGACAAAAGATATCGTTCCCAACCATCTAATCAATTTTGCTATGGATACGGAAAATATGGATCTTCCTGCCGATGTACAGCGACGATCCATGATAGTAAAAAAGGCCGAGAGAATCGATATTGAATGTGTGGTTCGGGGATATATAACCGGATCAGCTCTGGAGGAATACAAAAATAGTGGGAAGATAGCCGGAGTTGAGATGCCTGTGGGTATGAAGGAAGGGGACCGCTTTGAACGGCCAATTTTCACTCCTGCAACCAAAGCCGAAACCGGCCATGATGAGAATATATCTATAGAGAATATGGAAGATATGATTGGGGGAGAATTAACTCATGTTTTGGAACGTATGACGTTGGGAATATACCAATTCGCCCACGAATATGCTCTTAATAAGAATATAATTATTGCAGATACAAAAATGGAATTCGGGTTTATCGACGGAAAATTGAGTTTAATTGATGAATTGTTAACCCCCGATTCTAGTAGGTTCTGGGATAAAAATTTATATTCTCCGGGTAATACACAACCAAATTATGATAAGCAATTTGTAAGAGATTGGTTAGCTAGACAAGGATGGGATAGAGAGCCTCCCGCGCCTAAATTACCTGAGGATATTATTAACAAAACGAGTATACGTTATCGGGAAGCTTTCGATAAACTTACAGAGATTGATTTACGATAAAAAAATTAAATATGGTGTTTGATAAAATAGTATGAGTACACAGAGTCCTAAGAATAAATCTACCCCAACCCAAGCACGCGCTGCCCGCCGAGAAAGAAGGCAAAACCGTAGGAAATTTACCAGAATCTTTATAGGCTTGGCTATTGCAGGTGTCGCTCTCTTACTCATACTAGGGCTTATTTTGCCTATGCTTGGTAATTTAGGCACTTCATCTGATAAAGCGCCTGATGGGCCAGGGAAGCAGATTGAATCTGACGGTCAGGATCATATTGACGAAGGCTCAGAACATCCCCCATACAGAACGGTACCAGCAGCATCTGGTTGGCACTATCCGCAGCCACTTGCTCCTGTTTCATGGGGAATACATACGGAATATATTCCAGAGGAGAAACGAATTCATAGCCTCGAACACGGGGGTATTTCCATAGCATATAATTGCGCTGAACCAGCTAGTGATGATTGCAAGCAACTGGTTGAGTCATTGACGAGCATAGTTGGTCGAGCTAGAGAGGCTAATTTGAAAGTAGTAATGTCACCATATCCTGGCATGCCTAATAAAATAGCTCTGACGGCATGGACTTTTATCGATGCTTTTGATGAGTTTGATGAGAATCGAATAAAGGACTTCATTAATGCCCATGAAAGCTCGCCTAATGCACCAGAGAGGTTTGCCAACTAGACCATGGCCTTTGCCGCAAAAATATACGTTAGTTTGAAAACTACAGTTAGTGACCCAGAAGGGGCGACTGTTTCAGGAGCACTGTCTCAACTGGGGTTTGATTCTGTCAAAGATGTCCGTGTCGGAAAATATATAACAATGCACATCGACGAATCTTCAAAGAAAAAGGCCGAGTCAGTTGTTTCTAATATGTGTGAGCAGTTATTGGCGAACACTGTAATAGAGGAATACAGATTCGAGCTTCAGAAGCTGTAATCAACCGCTGATTGTACCTTTTGTGCTAGATATGCTTTCTCCTTGCCGTGGATCAAGTGTAAGGGCGGATTTCAGAGATCTAGCAATGCTTTTGAATGAGGCCTCTGCAATATGGTGATTGTTTATTCCCGCCATGACTGTAAGATGAAGGTTGAATCCACCTTCCCTTGAAAAAGTCTCCATAAAATGTCTAATTAGGTCTGAAGGTAAATCTCCAAGGTCACTTTCTGTGAGCGGTGAGTCTATAATTGAATACCCTCTTCCACTGTAGTCTATGACGGTCAACACTAATGCTTCATCCAATGGTACAAACGTGTGACCCATTCTCACTATCCCCTTGCCTTCGCCTACCGCCTCCTTAAAGGATCTTCCTAACACAATGGCTGTATCTTCCACGAGGTGATGCCAACCGACATGAGTGTCACCTGAGGCATTAATTTCGAGATCGATTAACCCATGCCGAGAAATTTGAGCTAATAAATGATCGAACATTCCATTACTGGTTTCAATGTTGTAAATACCGGTACCATCCAAGTTTACTTTTACCGATATATCGGTTTCGTTCGTTTCTCTTTTTGTTTCAGAGGTTCTACTCATTTTTATTATCCCGTTAAACTATTATCTTCATAGCCCCTATTAATTTATCAGTGTCTGAGGCCGTACCAATAGCGATTCTGAAGCAATCCCCTAGTCTAGGGGAGTTAAAGTTCCTAACGAATATACCCTTTGCCGCTAATTCAACATATACTCTTTGTGCCTCATTTTTTTCGAATTCGCACATTAAATAGTTACCACTGGAAGGCCAAGCTTTTACACGTGGCAGGTTATTTATTAGCTCAAACATCCTTTCTCGCTCCCCTATTATTTTTTCGACATTGCTTAGGAGATAGTTCACGTCTTCGAGTGAGGCTATAAGTGCAGCTTCGGCGGCAATATTGACGTTATATGGGGGTTTTATATCCATGAAGTATTTCGCCAATTTACCGTGCATGATACCGTAACCGACCCTCAGTCCAGCCAACCCTGCCCATTTGCTCATAGTTCTAAGCACAATTAGATTTTCGTTTTGTGAAATTAAATGTTGGACAGTCTGGCCTGAAAACTCGTAATAGGCTTCGTCGACTACCACTAAAAGTCCGGTGCTGAGTAGATCAGTCACTTGGGACTCAGTAGCTATATTACCTGTTGGGTTGTTCGGGGAAGTCACAAAAATGACCTTTGTTTTGTCATCTATGCTATTCAGAACTGAAGGTACATTTATATCGAATTGCTCGTCCCTTTGCACCAGTGTGATTTCACCTCCTGCCACCCTTGCGCAAAAGCTATACATGCCAAATGTCGGTTCGCAGTCTAGGATTTTGTCTCCTTCCGATATAAATAGCCTGAAAATTAGATCTATTAGTTCGTCGGCCCCTGAGCCAACAACAATATTTTCAGATGGCATACCGGTGTAACCTGATAAGGCGATCCTCATATTTGTTTGGGTTGGATCCGGGTAGATATGAAGCGGGGTTTTGGCGACGGCATCCAAAGCTTTTTGAGAACCGCCATAGGGGTTTTCATTCCCATTTAATTTTATGATTTCTGATTCCGGGATACCACTTTTCTTCGCTAAAGCCTCTGGGGCCTCCATGGCTTCATAAGTTTTTACATCGACGAGATGTGGCCGGATAATTTTTTGTATATCAACTATTTCCATATGTATAGCCTTTATCTGAAAAGTTGTAATCAACTACATTATAGGACTAGTTAAGTTCGATTCTTATCTCCGCTGCCTCTGCGTGTCCAGTCAACCCTTCTTCTCTTGCTATCACTGACGCCACACGCCCTAATTTTGAAGAATTTTCAGAATCGATAGTAACCACAGGCATAGTCTTGAGAAAGCTTTGTACTCCTAATCCAGAGTTGAACCGAGCCGTGCCTGCAGTAGGCATGACATGGCTTGGGCCGGCTCCATAATCTCCGAGTACTTCATGCGATAATTCTCCAACAAAAATCATACCGGCATTTTTTATTGCCGGGACTAACTTCTCTGGATCTTTAGTAGCGATACAAATGTGTTCAGGGGCGAATGAATTTGATAATTCCAAAGCCTCTCCAAGATTATTGACTATAGATATAAGACCCTGCGTTTCAATTGATTTGGTGGCTATTTCCGATCGGTCTAATCTGGATAGACGTAAATGAATCTCGGCCTCTACATCCGCAGCAATCTTTGGAGAGGTGGTTATGAGGACCGGACGAGCTAAGGAATCATGCTCAGCTTGGGCGATTAAGTCCGCGGCACACAACGTTGGGTTTGCGTGTTCATCGGCGATCACTACGGTCTCTGTAGGGCCGTAGAGGCCATCGATGCCAACCTCTCCATAGACAAGTTTTTTTGCCAAAGTTACAAACACGTTACCTGGGCCACATATAAAATCTACTTTCGATACTGATTCGGTACCGTAGGCCAACGCCCCAATGGATTGGGCTCCTCCTATGCAGTAAACCTGATCTACTTCGGATATATATGCTGCCGCCAGTACGGAGGCATATTCCAAAGGACTTTTAGGCATCGGACATGTTATAGCTATTTCCTCAACACCTGCTACTCTGGCTGGTATAGCTGTCATTAGTACTGTGGAAGGATATCTTGCGGTACCACCTGGTATATAGGCAGCCGCTGAATTTACAGGAACATATCTTTGACCATACCCTTCGAGATTATCGTGCCAATCGGTTGGCATGGATCGTGCATGAAAGTTTTTTATGCGATTGGCCGAAAACTCTAGAGCTTCCCGGAGATTCGAAGGTATGTGTGTGTAGGCATTTTCAAGGTCCTTTTTTTCCATAAATACCTGTTTCAGATTCTGCCCATCTATCTTTGACGAAAGATCATAGATAGCTTTATCTCCATCTGTTTTAACCTTAGCAAGTATTTCCTTTACATAATCCAATAAACTCAATTTTTCCCCAAATATAGCCTCAGAGAATTGTGAGATGTATTTGGGATCCCCTTCTAAATCTATTCCCCTATTTTTTAAAAGGATATCTAGAGATTGCTCCACTCCGGTTGCTTTTCTCATAAGGTAAACTCTTTGAGGGCTTTGTCTATATTTTCCAAACTCTGATTTGAAAATTCCTCCATAATTCCATTTGGTAGCCTTTGGAGAATATCATCTATGCCCCCGTCAGGGTCAGCGATGAAATCCTTTGCAAGCCCTACCACTGGATGCTGTGAATCTCCTTTGGCGATTCTGTTTGCCATGAATTCTAGCCTGTTCCATGAGAATTTCCGGTTGAGCAAAGAGGATATCCAATTCTGCCATTCTTCCATCGGTTCCTCCCGAAGGAATTCCACATCTATATCTGTGTCACATGATTGGACATGGGCCAAATTGTTTTCCAAGGTTTCCCAATAAGATTTGTCCAATTGCATTTGAAGCGCTCGGTCCAAAATAAGACCTTGATTTCTGTCACCAAAAAGATTCACGTCTGAAAAAAAAGGACGAAACATTGTTGTAATCCATGTTTCGTCTAAAATCAGATGAGAGGCATATCCAGCCATGAATGACCTAGTATGGTTGTCCTTTCCGTTGAGATTATTAAGTTGAGGGTGCAAGGATTGCATGTTTCGTATACCATCCCCTACTCCATCAAAATCCAGCTGTACAAAGTGATATAAAGATCGATCTTGTTTTGTTATCACTCTTATGTCAGGAGCTGTAGACCCTAAAAGATATACATCCAGATTCTTGCTCAAATCGAGATCGTTGTATTTTCGAAGTGATTCAAACGAAAAATGTATATGGGTCGGCAAATTAGGCATATGTATAGACTGATTTTTACTTTTATTTCTACAGATTGTACCTGACATCAATCCTAGTTGATCGGCTCTCAAAGGATCCTGTAATTGTCTTTATAAACTGTTTTGCTTTATTACGTTTGGTTATATTAGATGACAAATCTTTTGTGTTACCGATCAAACAAGCCTCTGATTCAATAATTGTCCCACCTTGTATTGTTTTCAGTTGGTTTTCTTCCATGGTTGTGCCTGTTGAAGTTATGTCAGCTATTATGTCAGCAAAGCCCATTTCTGGAGCAAGCTCCAATGTTCCGCTTAATCGGACCAGTGAAAAATAATTTATTCCATGAGAGAGTAAATACCTTTCTGTGAGACGTGGTGATTTGGTTGCGACCCTCATACTCAACCCTCGTTCTCTGAATTCCACTGCAACTTCGGCCACGTCAGCGATAGAGCTCACATCTGACCACGAATTAGGAATTCCAAGGGCAAGGGAGCAATCACCGTATTTTAGATCTCCTAATATTATCGTCGTTGGTAGGTTCTCTTGCCTAAGTTCTAGATAGCGATCTTCACCGAGTAAGCCGACATCTGCACTACCGTCTTCTATGGTGGCTGTTATGTCAGCGCTTCTAAGCAGCAGGACAGTAACTCCCGATAAATTTGGGATATGAGCTATGTATCTTCTTTTACTTTCCCTAGTGACGGATAGCCCAACCTTTTTCATGAATTCCAAAGTTGATTCATACATGGCCCCATCACTCGGAATAACCAACTTCAGTTCAGTGGTTTCTGACATCATTTTTGTTCATCCGCCGTGGTTATTGAAAGTATCGAATCCACGTTCACTGCAAAACCTGTTGCTGGTATTTCTCCCGGGCCGCCTAAAAGTTTAACCAAGCCATCGTATCTCCCACCCCCTCCCAGCGGAATTGATTTGTTGTCTAACACGTGTTCCATATCAAAAATAATACCTGTGTAGTATGTAAATCCACGTTGTGCAGCGCAATCGACAATGAAATCGACTTCCATATCCGTTACGTTAGCCGACTCTTTTATCACAAATTTAAAATATTCTGCAGCATCTTGGTGAATAGGCTCAGCGGTCAGATTATTCGAAACGTTGTTGATATCTCCTGAGAAAGCTCTCAAGAATAAGGAAAGTTTTCCTAGTGCTTCTGAATATTTTTCAACTGAGAACGAATGTGAATTTTTTCTCAGGGATCGGTTACTTATTTGTTCAAATGTTCGCCTACCCAGAGTACTCATCGGAGTTTTTGCAGCTTTGATATTTGTTGAATCATGATGGTTGTTTCCAGGATTTATTAGCCCTATTCCTGAAGCCATTTGTGCCAAACCCACTATTCCACTCTCATTTTCCGCTAAAACTTGTAAATTTGAGAGTGTGAATCCTATCAAAGCTTCACTTAGATCGAAATCTTCAAGTATTGATCTTATGTAACCCATATGACCTAGTTTTATTGTAACTTTCTCTAAACCGGATTCACCCAATGCAAGTAAGCCAAGCTTAAGAATTTCTACATCGGAACCTATGCTGGAATCACCAATTATTTCGCAGCCTTGCTGAGTAAACTGTCTCTGATTCAACCCTTGATTGGAATCAGAATATCTGAAAACTGGACCGAGATATTGCTTTTTGACGGGTTTTTTATGAACGGCCTCGTTTGAGACATAGAATCTTATCACTGAAGATGTAAATTCAGGTCTCAGGCTGACATTTATGCCGCCTGGTTCTTCGAAAGAATATAACCGACTAGTAAGCTCACCCCCGGACTTCATTGCATACAGTTCAGTTGATTCCATTATTGGGCAATCAAATATATCGTAGCCATATTTTGTGAGAATCGCATTTATCTTCGTGGTTAAGTTTAATTTGGCGTGGTGCATCTCTGGCGATGCATCTACCATGCCAGGGAGGATCGATGTACTAAGATTTAGATCTTGTTTTGCTGAATCCATTGTCCATAAATACTACAATAGGCATGTTAATTTTAGTATGGTGAAATCATGGCTTCAAATGCGCCTGTCTCACCAGGTAGGTGATTTTGCAGTCCCCAAAAGAGGAATTAATATTGGAATCTTGTAGTTGGCACGAGCAATTTAAGAAAGGTAACTATCTTGCCAATCGGGGAGATCATGTTGGGGCTATAAAGTGTTTTCTAGTAACTATTAGGCACAATCCTGAACATGCTATGGCCTGGAACAACATAGGAGTGGCGAAACTTTGTTTGTCTAAACCAGACGAGGCTGTCATTGCTTTCGAGAAGGCCTTGGAAATAGATTCGGACTACCGAGACGCGTTGCATAACAGGGCCCTAGCTTATTTTGATGTCGGTGAATTAGATTCCGCAATGGATGATTTGAACCAAGTTATCTCACTGGATCCTGAACATTGGGTCTCATACAAACATCGCAGCATACTTAACCAGATGCTTGGGGATTCAGAACAAAGTTTTAAGGATTATATTAAATTTAAAGACTTGACTCATGGAAACTAGCCTTATAGTAAAAGGTGAAATCGGATCATGAAACTATAAATAGATATAAAATAAATCGAAAATGGAGGCGAAAATGACAGAGTTACAAAATAGTTCTGGCCTAACAGTTTCTGTTGTGGGGGGAAGCACATCAGATTTCCCACTTTTGGAGCAAGCAACAGAAATTTTAGATCAATTGTCCATTGGAAATGAGCTTCGGGTAGTTTCCGCTCATAGAACTCCTGATTGGCTTTATGAATATGCCGAAACAGCTGAAAGCCGCGGGATTAAAGTTATCATTGCCGGTGCTGGAGGCGCCGCTCATTTACCAGGCATGCTCGCGGCAAAAACTATAATTCCGGTCATAGGAGTACCGGTACCATTGGAACATTTAAAGGGGATGGATTCTTTGATGTCTATCGTGCAAATGCCCAGAGGGATTCCTGTTGCTACGGTGGCAATCGGAGGTGCAGAGAATGCAGCTATCCTGGCGGCAGAGATAATAGCTATTTACGATTCTCGAGTAAGAGATAAATTAAAATCTTGGCGGAAAGACCTGACTGAAACCGTCTTGAAAAACTCGGAAGCCAAGGGTAACTAGGTAATGTCATCAGTTCCACTGGTCCCTGCTGGTTCCACATTAGGGATGTTGGGTGGGGGCCAATTGGGAGGATTTTTTACTGAAGCGGCCTTGAGAATGGGTTATAAGGTGGCGGTTTGGGACCCTGACCCACTGGCCCCTGCCAAGCGGTATGCCACCCATTCAATTGATGCATCGTTTGATGATGAGGAACAAATAAAGAATTTTTCCAATATTGTGGATGCTGTTTCTTTGGAATGGGAAAACGTTCCCAACCAGCTCGTATCGAAATTAGAAGATGGTAATCTGGTTAAACCAGGTAGCAAAAGTTTGAAACTGGCTCAAAACAGGATTGAAGAGAAAACCTTCTTGTCGTCGAATAAATTTCCAGTAACCCCTCATGAATTTGTGTTGAATATGGAAGAATTCAAGGGTATAAAGGTGCCTAAGCCCTGGATCGTGAAGACAGCTACACTTGGCTATGATGGTCACGGGCAGTGGAAAGTTGGAAATGACACCCAAGAGAACGAATTATTAAAAATAATCCATGGTGAATCTTGGGTTATTGAAGCAGTTGTCGATTATCGTCTTGAGATGTCTGTGATAGTTGTTTCGGATGGCATAGGAGGTTTGATTGCATACCCACCAACAGAAAATACCCACGAGGGAGGCATACTCCGGATGAGTATCTCTCCCCCAAGACTAACAAATGAGATACAAAACAGGGCTGTAGAGCTGGCGAAAAAATTGATTAGAAGCATAGATGATGCAGGAGTGTTTTGTGTTGAGATGTTCTTAACCACAAGAGATGAAATACTTGTGAATGAGATAGCGCCAAGGCCACATAATTCCGGCCACCACACTATTGATGCTTTCAGTATTTCACAATATGAAAACCAGGTAAGAGCCTTGGTGGGATTACCAATTATAAAACCAGATTTTTTGAATGCTTCGGTTTTACTTAATATTCTAGGAGAAGAAGCGAATAAATTGAACGATTCTGATCATAAATTCGAATTGTATTCTGACAGTTCTGCAAGATTATATATGTATGGTAAACAATCGGTCCGCGCTAGAAGAAAAATGGGACATGTTATGTTTCTTGGAGATTCAGTGGAATCTCTTATTAGAAAGGCGGAAAATACTGTAATAGCACTTAAAGATTGAGTGTTTTTCCCATTCTCACAATTATGTCAGACCCTTCACAGTAGAATACAGATTGCGGTTTTTGGTCAGAAAGAAATGAATATTTATTCCCATAAATTTTTTCGAAGTCAAATGTAATTGAGTAGTCGTCGACTTTTGAGACTGTCCATTGCGGATGTTCTACTTCGTATTCCACTGTCTTTTTGGAGTTTCTACTAGCGAATCCCCAATAATGTTCTGTTATGTATGCCTCCAAACTATCCGGGGTTGGCACTTTCTCTGGGTTAGTAACAAATGCTGAAAACTTATTGCTTAAATCCGCCTCCCTTATTTCGTAGTTGATAATTTTACTTGAATTTGGCCTTGACTCAATAGAGCTATGCATGTCTTTTCTTTGGTAATTTTCACCGTAAAGTAATCTAGCTATAGTACTTACTAACCAACTCGGGACAATTTCTTTTATGAACACAACACCGTTTTTGCTTTTTCGATCTTCTGCTCCACGTACATAAAATCTTAGATTGACCTCATCAAAATTTCTCCAACCGAAGGTGGGTATTCCTAACATACGAGTGTTGGAAAAACGGAAAGCTACCAGGCTTAAGAATGTGCTGCCGTTCCAGGAATCTTGGCTTGTGCCGTTTGGAACGTAGGAACTAAGCAAATTGGCGTCTACTTCGTAGTTGGCAAACAATAGATGATTCCATTTGGCTCGAAGGAAGACTGGTCTTTTTTTGGTATTCGATTCACTCAAGGAACTTATGCGACTCCTCTGCGGAGGGTATGCGACAGATATCTCTTCTCCCGCACCATCGATACCGTCTTTTTGCTATTGTGTCATAGACAAGGTTTCGGAGGGATGATGGTATCAATTTAAGCAATTTTGAGATCTTATAAATTCCACCCAAGGCAACCAAAATTTCTATCACCGCATCCGATCTGATAGATACTTGATCTGCTTTGAGGACTACTATGCTATCTAGGACTTCAAGTGTGCGTTCACTATATCCATGCTTGAGTAATACATTTCTACCTCCATTTGACTGGAGGGAAGTGAAGGTAAAAACATTTTTTTTATCTCGTTTGATCAGAAAATCAACCCATGAATTACATAGAAGACAATGCCCATCAAAACATATCAAAAAGCTATCGGATTCTACTTCTGGATTGCTCATTTTACTGAGCAGTCATTCCGCCGTCTATGACTAATTCTGAACCAGTAACGAAAGAAGACTCATCAGAGGCTAAATATATTATTCCGTTGGCAATTTCATCCGCCGTTCCAACCCTACCTAATGGAACCTTATTAAGCCTCAGGGCCAATGCATCTTCATCGGCGAATAAAGGCTTCGTTAGTGGAGTATCTGCATATCCGGGATGAACCGAGTTCACTCTTATTCCGTCTTTTGCATACTGCATAGCTGTATTTTTTGCCAGAAGTCTCACTGCTCCTTTAGCAGCATGGTATGCCGTAGAGCTCTGGCTACCAATCAGGCCATTTATTGATGATAAGTGAATTATTGACCCTTGACCTTGTTTGATCATTATCGGAATGACAGCTTGTGTACCTAAGAATGCTCCTTTTGCATGGACATCCATTTGGGCATCCCAGATATCCTCGGTGGTTTCTTCCACCCGCTCAACTGATGCGGTACCAGCGCAGTTAACCAAAATGTCTAGTTGGTCAAAGGTATGCACTGCAAAATTTACTGCTGCTTTCCAGTCTGAATCTTTCGTTACGTCCAATTTTATAAATTCGACCTGACCTTTTTCCTCTTTTATTTGGTCTACGGTTTTCTGTCCGTTGACTGTATCAATGTCTGCAATCACCACTTTTGCCCCTTCCTGGACGAATTTCCACGCACAGGCTCCACCGAATCCCATTAATTCATTTTTCACACCATTAGCCCCGCCACTTATTAGTGCAACCTTGTTCTTTAGCCGCATATGATTTCCCCCTTTTAACTTATTTTCGTATAAGTTGTTTTTTATCACGAACTAATCATTCGAAGCATAAATACGGAGCCAGGGAATCCGAAATATTGCTGGCCATAATCGAATAGCCTTCGTTATTTGGATGCAGGTTGTCAGGAAGCAATTTCTCATATCGTTTATCGAATATATTCAAACCGTCTATATAGTGGATATTCAAATCTCCCAAACTTCTTAAAACCTCAACGGAATCTTCTATCTCACTCCTCATTACCTGAAGGGTCATGCCTACCTCGTTAGGGTTTTCTTCTCTGCCTGGCGAATAAATGGGCGACATTACTATGATAGGAGTATCTATATGTTTTTCACGCAAAATTTGAACAAATCCCAAAATACCTGGTTGAAATGTACGTTGATTCAATGAAGATGCACCATATATGTTTATACCTAAACAAAGAGAGATTATATCTGCAGGGAGATCTCGGATTGTACGGGCGATCATTGGGTCTAGATGGCATTGCCCGCCATATCCCATACATGTCAAATCTAGATCGTTTTTTCGAGCAACTAACGCTGGCCATGTCTGACTAGGTGAATCAGCAGTTCTACATTGAGTAATAGAGCTTCCATAGGTGACCCATTTCGTGTCTTTCGGCCCTTTTGGTTCAGTTAATATTGCATCGTTTTCTATTACCAATTTTTTAATTCTTAGTTCTCCCCACTGTGGTAACCAAATTTGAATTGCTTTATTTTTTGAACCTAGATTTTCTACTCTCAGAAAATTCAGATTGGCTGTTGGTAATGTAGCTAGTAATTCTCCGTCACAAAATATATCTACTGGACTCCTATCCGGTATGGAATCAAAAAACATTTCCAAATACGAGGTGTTGCTCCCAAATTCAAGCCGTACCCCAGCGGGCATTGCAGCACGTTCGGCAAGTTGCCATGCGAATAGATCCTTTTGAGTGAAAGGGATTCTCCAAGCCATGACTCCTTCCTTGGTAGCCTCTGTTGAAACTACTCCTTTCCATTTCAGTCTTGTGTCATCAGGATTTATGTTTTTGCCCATTCTTGAATTCTCTTTAAGAATTTATATTGTCATGACAGGTGCATTCATGTGGGTAAGGGTATATATTTGCTGACTGTATTTCCAGATATTCGTACCGTTTTAAAGATGATAGCCATAACAAGAATATATATAACCAGAATTTTCAGTAGCTTCAAAATAAAAAATTACCGTTACCTTTGGGCGTCCGATTGTTTACAGGCCTGGGCGGAATATATGGAACTCATAGTCCTGTCCTGGCTGATATTAGAAATATCCAGCTCGCCACTTCTTGTAGGACTTTACGGTGCTTTGAGATTTATGGGTACCATTATGTCCCCCATTTTCGGAGTTGCTGTGGATAAGTTTGACCGGAAAATGCTCTTAGTTCTGATCAGAGGATCATTTGCTTTAAATGGGATAGTTATCTTGTGCATTACATTTGCAGGTGTCCTGACCACTACAGCCATATTAATCATGGCTGGATTTCTTGGACTTTCAAAGACGTTTGATATGGTTATTCGCCAGTCAATCCTACCTGCTGTTGTAGGGGATAAGAATTTGAATAATGCTGTGGCCTTATCAAGGGCGGGGGGTGATGTAACTCAAATGATAGGACCTATACTAGGCGGTGTTGCCCTAGCTTTCCTGAGTGTAAAAGTTAGCTACGGAATTATAGTAGGGCTTTATTTTATATCCCTGTTTTACGCTATCAACATAGGAAAGGTATCTGTGAAATCTTCTGCAGGTAATTTAAATGTGATAAACAATTTCAAGATCGGGATGAAATTCATTCAGCAGACTCCAGTTGTTGCGGGACTTCTGGTTTTGGCAGTGATTATCAATTTGGCTACTTTTCCTATTTATTTTGGGCTCATTTCTGTATTGGCAAAGGAGGTGTTCGATTCGACCTCAACAGGTTTGGGATTTATGATGGGGAGTTATTCTTGTGGAGCGGTTTTAGGTTCCCTCATTACAGGAGGCAGAGATGGATCGGGAAAAATAGGTAGATTCTCCATCGGAGGGGTTGTTCTATGGAGCGGTGCCATCATTTTATTAGCATTGGTTCCCAATTTTGTTTCCGCATTGCCCGTTTTATTTTTGGCAGGGCTCGGACAGTCGCTGTGTACAGTTGCCATTGCGATGATGCTTTTGTCACTGACTCCAGATAATTTGAGAGGAAGAGTAATGGGTTTAAGGCAGCTTGCTGTATATTCCTTGCCGTTAGGCCTACTGATTTCCGGTACGATTGCTGAAATGTGGGGGGTAAAGGTGGCAATATTCCTAGACGGGTTAATGGGTATTTTACTTGTGATGGGTTGCGTGGTTATCTGGCCTACCATATGGAGTGTCAGCCAGCCTAAGGAATATAAGGAGAAGTAGGAGGACCTAACTGGGTATCAAGCATGTCCTGTGCCATGTCGATGAAGTCACACAATAAAGGTCTGGTATCTCTAGGGTCTATTATGTCAATCCCGTGTGAACTGCTTTCTCCTCCCGTGTCCTCAGCGGTTCTGAATGGAGATGCCATTGCTTGAAGCCGTGCTTCAATCTCCAGCCTTTTCTGGTCGGGTTTTTCCGAGGCAGCTATTTCTCTTCGATACGCTGCGGATACTCCTCCCTCAATGTGCATAGAACCCCATTTTGCCGAAGGCCACGCATATCTGTGATACATTCCTGTTGGTCTGTGGTTTGTCTGCCCGGCGACACCGTATGCTTGTCTTATATAAAAGCTTATCCACGGTGTCTGGCTTCGGGCATTTGCAATTACTAATCTTGCTCCAGCCCTGACTATTCCTTGATTTTGGGCATCGAGCCCCACCATGAATCCTGGTTCATCCACAAACGAAACAATTGGCAAATGGAACGTTTCACAGAGGCTTACCAACCTTATAGTTTTTTCCCCAGAGGCCACATCAGTTGAACCACCTAAATGATTTGGGTTGTTCATTAATACCCCTACAGGATATCCATTTACCCTTGCTAAACCGGTTATTTTGGATTGGCCGTAAAACGGTGCAATTTCAAAAAATGAATCGTGGTCCATTACATATTCCAATATCTTATAAGGGTCATATTTCCTTTTGCTTCTTCGGGGAATAATTGACAGAAGTCCATCCTCTTTCCTAGCTGGGTCATCGTGGGTGTCTACGCGCCGTGGTTTTTTCCAGACGCTAGAGGGCAGATAGCTGAGAAACTGGCGAATCATCTTGAAGGCCTTTTCTTCTGATTCAGCTAGGTTATCGATTACCCCAGTCTTGAAAACTTGGCTATTGTGATCTCCTAAATCCTCTTTAGTAACGTCGTAGCCCAAGGCTGCTTTCACCACAGGGGGTCCTCCTGCGAAAACTTGACTCGTATCTTTGACCATGACACTGAAATGACAAAGACATGCTTCAATTGCAGGTAATCCAGCTACCGATCCCAATACAGCGGAGACGACAGGCACTTCATTTAATAAATCAGCAGCTTTAGAAGTCCCACCGCCATCTGGTAAATATGTCCTACCAATTTGCTCAAATGTCCTTACGCTGCCACCTACCGCATCAAGTAAACGAACTAACGGAATACGCCATTGCAAGGCATATTTCAGTGAACTTGGTTGACTGCCAGTGCCTCTCTCCCCTGCCCCGCCCCGAACAGTGAAATCTCCACCATCCAGCATCACTCGCATACCACCAAGATGTGCTGTGCCTATCACTCTAGGGTATGGGGTGAAATCTACCAATTCGTTGTCTTTGTATCGAGCACTGCCTGCTAACGCCGACAACTCTTTAAAAGTTCCAGGATCAGAAATAGCTTCCACACGTTCACGGACAGTTAGTTTACCGTTAGAATGCTGCCTATCTATCCCTTCTTGCCCACCCATTCCTTGGGCCATTTCTAGTCTTTTGTCGAGTTCATTTATCTCGTTTTGCCAAACCATAGTTGGATGTTCCTTATGACGCTGTAGATTCGCGAACTTTATAGTGGTTTTTCAAACCATACAACTTGTAACACCATCATCGATAAAATAACGGACCTATTATTCATTCGGTCGTATGGTTAGAATTGATTGTCGAGTTACTGCAAAGGCTTGCAGTCATACATATGGATCAACGGTGATAACTAATGAGAATAGAATCTGATTTAAAGCTTGATTACAAGGATGTTTTATTAAAACCTAAACGTTCCAAACTAACATCTAGAAAAGATGTTGATATGGAACGAGAGTTTAAGTTTTTAAATTCTGGTAAAGAATTTACAGGTATTCCAATCATCGCTTCCAGTATGGATGGTGTTGGTACTTTTTCGATGGCCAAAGTTCTCCAGAATTACAAAATGTTGACCGTTCTAAGAAAACATTACGAGCCAGAGGACTGGGATGATGCGGTTGCCAGTGGGCTAGATCTAAATTACGTATCTATTTGTACTGGGACCAACAGAATTTGGGATGAAGATGCTCCCGACTTTTTAACCCTCAAGGTTGTTTTGGAAAAATATCCAGAAATTCCGTTTATAACTATCGATGTAGCTAACGGATATCACGAAAACTTTGTGGATTTTGTTGCACAAATAAGGGAAGAATTTCCGGAACAAACCATAATTGCCGGTAACGTGATTACAGCAGAGATGACAGAAGAACTTATTCTGAGGGGTGCCGACATAGTCAAATGTGGTATAGGCCCAGGCTCAGTGTGCACTACCCGTTTAATGACTGGAGTTGGTATCCCACAATTTTCCGGGATCATTGAATGTGCAGATGCTGCTCACGGTGTTGGTGGGCAGGTGATAGCAGATGGCGGTTGTGTATACCCAGGAGATGTTGCCAAGGCCTTTGGTGCTGGTTCTGATTTTGTTATGTTGGGAGGGATGCTGGCAGGTCATGAAGAATCTGAGGTCGATATCTTGGATGGGAAGATGGAATTCTACGGAATGAGTTCTGACAGGGCCATGGAAATCCATGGCGCACGCAAGGATGGATATAGAGGGGCAGAAGGAAAGGATATAAGAATCCCATATAAAGGAACTGTAGAAGATACTCTGACTGAAATAATCGGTGGGGTTAGGTCAGCTTGTACTTATATCGGGGCGACCAAAATAAAAGACATGCCTAAGTGTGCTACCTTCGTTCAGGTTCTCCAACAGGAAAATCAAGTTTTCAATCTTTTTTAATTATTTGATTATTTCCTAACACCGCTGGTATTCTCGACTCGAGACTATTAATTTAAATAGTTCGATAATTAAATTGGAAGAGGCCCCTTCAGAAGAATCAGATTTCTTTAATCCAGTGGCTGCCACTTCCTCTAATTTTTGATAAGTGTCTATTTCAATCTCAACACAACCAAGAGCCTCCAAACAGTCATCTACTAACTTGCAAGGTTGCTTATCTTCTAAACCTACTCTTTCTATAAGGTTTTTAACTCCTGGATTGGAATCATTACCAATATGGCTGGTAGCGAAATTGACCCGGTCGACTAAAGAACCACTAGTGATCCATTCTTCCCCCGTATGCCAACCTTCGACCGAAGGTGGGTCTAGCAATTTCTGACCCATATAGCCCGACTCTTCCCCTATGTCGTAGATACCTATTTCTCCGCCGTCTGGTACCTGGTATTCTCTAGTGTTTCTGAGAGTTCCAATAATCAATTCAGCAGGGCTTTTGACCCTTTTGAATTTAGAGTTTTTGAAGAAATCGGAATTAAATAATACCCTCATTATAGATCTTATATCGTGGTTGGATTCCATGTATGTGTCTGCAAGGATATTTATTGCTTCAGGATCTTTTGGCGGAGTACTGGACCACTGCGGTACTGGAACCTCATCTGCAACGAAGAAATTATATAAATGCCGAGCCACGAAATTAGCAGTGTCTCTTTGTCTGCAGATGACATCTATTACACCGTCACCGTTGAAATTTGAGCTTTCACCTAAAAATCTTTTCTCACCGGTATCGTGGTCAGTAGCTCTGTATTCGTGGTGCCATAGGATTCTTCCATAGGGCCATATGGAATCTTTAACTGCCATCATGGAAAGGTACTCCCCGTTCTTCACAGTCCATCCAGTAAAAGCTCTTGCACATTCTTTGATGTCATCTTCGGTATAGTTCCCTACCCCCATAGAGAAAAGTTCTAAAATTTCTCTGCCATAGTTCTCATTGATCGAATCTTTATGGTTGGTGTGGTTGTCGAGCCAGATGAGCATTGCAGGGTCTTTTGACAGCTCAACCAAAAGATCGTCGTACCTACCAATACCATGCCTCCTAAACATATCTATTTGGTTTGTTAGTGAGCCTATGTTGTTTAATTTATTTTCAGCGGTTGCGAAAACCCCATGCCAGAACAAGGCCATTTTTTCGACGAAAGGATTGTCAGTTGAAATCATTCTATAACCCCAATAGACGGCGTTATGTCCCTGCATAGTATGGAGATCAACGTGCCTCCTGAAAATCAGATGATCTGATATGTGGGAAGAATCTATCTTTGTTATTAGATGTTCAACCAAATCTTCATATTCCATCTCACTGTAACTATCTAGCTCTTCGGGGGTGGCTCCAAATCCAGCCCTTCTTGCCAAATGCGCTGCTAACACTCTATTTGTTGACTCCATTTTTGCCTCGTATCTTCTTTTTAACTACATTTTCTATGATTATTGTTCATATATTTGGATGCGATGTCGACTGTGTTCAGTGACGTATAGACGGTCTTCTGAATCTATTTTCACTGAAACTGGTCCCCAGAATATAGGCTCTGATTGAGATGCCCTGTGGTAAGGGGTTTGAAGATGGTTTGGTAGTTCTTTGACTAACAAATTCGACTCTTTTCTCAAGTCGTACTCATCAAGATTTACTTCAAGCCATTCTTCTGCCCATTTTGAGAGAGTCGCTTCACCTTCAAGCAACTGGTGGAATTCACCGTCAGGATCTAATACTTGTACCCTTTCATTTCCCCAGTCGGCTACGTGGATAAATCCTTTGCTATCAATAGCAACTGAGCTGGGTTTGTTTAATTGCCCGTCCTGATATCCTGATTTACCGTATGCGGCGATGAATTCTCCATCGGCAGTGAATTTCTGAATTCTGTCATTACCCCAGTCTGCGATAAATAGGTGTCCTTTTACATCTGTAGAAATTCCCCACGGTAAATTGAACTCACCTTCACCGTCGCCTTCCGAACCCCATGAGAAAAGGAATTGGCCGTCCTCGGTGAACTTACTTATTTTGTTTGCGTATTGTTCAACCAGATAAACAGAATCATCCGACCCATGCACAATTCCACTGGGCCCTGCAAATTTCTGAGGTCCATTGCTATTTGTAGTCCACTTGGTGATGTAGTTGCCTTGGTTATCAAATACTTTGACGTCATTGAGTGATTCGTCAGTCACATACAGCAGATCTTTGCTGTTGAATGACATACAAACTGGTATCACAAACTGGCTATCCCCTTTACCGGGACCTGTGGCAAATTCACCCAGCCAATCTTCATCGTAGGTGCAGATTTGAATTCTTATACCAGACGAGTTATGTCCTCCCATCCGGTTGAGCACAAATATCCTGTGGTCTTCGCTAAAAGCTATATCGTATGGATAATTGAATCCACGGCCTATAGGTTGATTTGAATTAAATCCGATGGTTTTCAAATATTTCATTTCAGTACCGCCGACTTAAAAATGGTTTTATTTGAACAAATAATAACACCTTAAAATCACAATAAAGAGATGAAAGCATATTTCCTTATGTTTTATTACATATAACGATTTGTCAGAGGGCTGTATTAATAATAGTATGTGCGCTGTTCTGAGTAGGTTAGTCACATAAAACAAGGAGGCGAAACACAGTGAAGGCCGTTGTTTATAAAAAACCATTTGAGGTCGCCGTAGAAACTGTTGATGATCCCAAAATAAATCACCCTAATGATGTTATTGTAAAAATCACATCGAGTTGTATTTGCGGATCTGATCTGCATATGTATGAAGGGCGGACAGCCGCTGAACCAGGTATCGTATTTGGCCACGAAAACATGGGAGTTATCGAAGAAATAGGATCTGCAGTTAAAAACCTATCGGTTGGAGATAGAGTTGTGATGCCTTTCAATGTCGCCTGTGGGTTTTGCAAAAACTGCCAGAGGGGTTATACAGGATTTTGCACCACGGTAAACCCTGGATTTGCAGGTGGGGCATATGGTTATGTAGCCATGGGACCGTGGGTTGGAGGGCAGGCTGAGTATATGCAGGTACCTTTTGCTGACTTTAACTGCTTGCCTCTTCCTAAAGGAGATCAGTTTGAGGCTGATTTCTCCTTGCTGGCTGATATATTTCCTACGGGATATCACGGGGCAGAACTTGCAGATGTGAGTCCAGGTGAGAGTGTGGCTGTTTTTGGTGCGGGCCCTGTGGGATTGATGGCCGCCTATAGCTCAGTGATTAGAGGCGCAGCTGAAGTGTATTGCATTGATCACGTTCAGGAGAGGTTGGATAAAGCAGCCAGTATTGGTGCGATTCCAATCAACTTTGACAATGGTAATCCTGTTGAACAAATTAAAGACATAAGGAATGACACGGGAGTTGATAAGGGAATAGACGCTGTTGGATATCAAGCAGCAGCTCAAGGCTCCTCTGCTGCTGGTGGAGAGCAGGAGGAGGTTCCCAATGTGGTTTTGAACCAAATGATTGATGTAACCAAACCCACAGGAATGATGGGAATACCAGGATTGTACGTGCCTTCTGATCCAGGAGGAGTGAATGAATCAGCTAAATCGGGCGCTTTACTGTTAAATTTTGGCAAGCTGTTTGAAAAAGGTTTGCGTTTGGGCACCGGACAATGCAACGTAAAGAAATATAATGCCTATCTCAGAGATTTGATTATCGCCGAGAAGGCTAGCCCCAGTTTCGTGGTTTCGCATGAGGTTTCTATTGATGAGGCCCCAGACGCCTACACGAAATTTGATCAAAGGGTGGATGGTTACACTAAAGTAATTCTTCATCCTTAAATGGACTATGGGCTGAAAATAGATTTTCAGCCCACTTCGACACCTTAGGAAATATGATGAATACTCCAAATTACGATTGGGTGGAGAATTGGGGAGAGCACGAGCAGACCCAGAAGTCGCTATCTGGGTGGGCACATCCAGGGATGGCTACTATGTCAGATGGTCGTATAGTTTCATGTGATAGTGGAAGGTCAGAAATACTAATCTTCAGTCAGGAAGGTGATTTGATTCATTCTTGGTGTGGGGATTTCACAGATGCACATGGGATTACAGTGGTAAATGAGGACGGAAACGACTATTTTTGGATTGCCGACAACGGTTCCAAAAGGTTGCCAGAGTTTTCCTACGAATATCCACCTGGGGCAGATAATAAATCAGGGATAGTCCTTAAATATGATATGGAAGGTAACCTGCTCTTAAACTTGACTGTGCCCAAGCATGACGATTATCAGCGGATTAGATATGCACCGACTTCAATAGCAGTCGACGAAGTTCGATTTGGTGGCTCAGGGGACATTTGGGTAGCCGATGGTTATGGTGCCAGCCTGGTTCATAAATTTAATGCACAGGGCGAATATATCCTATCAATAGATGGATCCACCGGTTCAGGGCATTTCAGTTGCCCGCACGGCATAGTGATTGATCGTAGAAAACCTAGTCCTGAACTTTATGTCGCTGACAGAGCCAATGGAAGGGTTCAAGTTTTCAGTCTAAATGGAGACTATTTGAGGACTTTTGGGGAAGATTTCTTCACCACCCCGAGTGAATTTGCGATAAGCAGCGATTTGATGATAGTGGCTGAACTTGAGGCGAGACTAGCGATATTGGACTTAGATGATAATTTGGTCAGGTATTTGTTTCCAGACGATCTTGCTGCATCCTCTGAAGGGTGGCCAAATGAAATTTCTGAATCTGGACTGATTGAAAGACCTTCTAGATTGGGTCCAGAAAGGTTCAATAGCCCCCATGGAATCACTATGGATGAATCAGGAAATATATATGTGGCAGAATGGTTAATTGGCGGAAGATTAACTAAATTAGTTTTAAATTAAATGTATGCCGTTCGAGCTTTAATAATTCCAACTGATATCAAATATGATGGCGGAGGTCCCCAAAAATGCAAATAGGAAATTCAAACCATAATTATTCATGGCATGAAAAATGGGTTGAGGCGCCGGGTCCTGATAGTGTGAAAGATGGCTGGGCCCATCATGGAATAGTTGTAAGTCCTAAAACTGGGAATGTCATAACATTCCACCAAAGTGAACCGAAGGTTCTAGTGTTTAGTCAGGATGGAGAACTAGTTAACTCATGGGAAGCAGGCGTTCAAAACGCTCACGGAATGACCCTTGTTCAAGAAGGTAAAGATGAATTCTTGTGGCTTGCGGACAATTTGTCAGCCCAGGTAGTCAAAGTTTCTGTTGATGGTGGTCATGTAATGTCAATTGCAAGGCCGGATATTGAAACATACAACTCTGGCGAAAAATACTCTCCAACTGACGTTGCTGTGTACGAAGAAAAAGATGGAGGTGACGGAGCCATTATTGTGGCCGATGGGTACGGGTCTAGCCTCATACATTTTTATAATAAATCTGGCGACTATCTTATGAGTATTGATGGGACTGAAGGTGAAGGTGGTCGATTTGCAACACCTCATGGGATATGGATAGATACAAGAAAACAAAACCATGAACTCTATATAGCTGACAGGAGTAATGGTCAGATTCAAGTTTACTCACCCCAGGGTCGTTTCTTACGAGCATTTGGTACAGGTGCTGGGGCTGATTGGCTCCATAGCCCAAGTGGCTTCGCAGCCTGGGGTGAGTTTCTTATTGTGGCGGAATTGCGGGGGTCACGGATAACATTGCTGGATGTGGATGACGAACCAGTAGCCTACCTAGGAGAAAATACGGGAGCCTTCAAATTCAATGAAGGGTGGCCTAATGTTCCTCACAGCAGCTTGGTTCCAGGGAAATTCAACAGCCCTCACGGGATAGCTTCAGACGGCGAAGGTAATATTTTCGTAGCTGAATGGTTAATTGGCGGCAGAATTAACAAGCTGACAAGATCATAAATTTCATGATAGATGAATCCCAAGATGCGGTTCAAAGGTGGCGTAGTCAAGTTCAGGTTCATCACGCCCAATCTATATCTGCTCAACAAAACTTCGATCCACATCAGGATTTTTGGAAAGGCATGGCTGAGCAATTTAGGAATGATCCCTATCGAAAAGGTGATGCTCTAGTAGATAGGCTTGAAGAGGAATTCGGCGGATGTAAAACTTTGGTTGATATCGGTGGTGGGGCTGGTAGGTTAGCGTTGCCTCTGGCCTTATCTAGGAAAAAAGTGACAGTTGCAGATTCATCAAGAAGTATGCTTGAAGAGCTAAGAAAAAGTTGCAACGAAGCGAAAATCCTAAATGTTGAACCAGTTTTTACCCTTTGGGAAGATGCGGTCATACAAGTTCACGAAGGGGCTTTGTGCTCCCATGTCACGTATGGAATAGAGGACATAGAAAAATTTTTGAAAAATGTGAACCGATATGCTAGTAAACACGTTGTTATAGTTGCTTTTATGAAGTCCCCGCAAGCGCATCTTGGAATCCTTTGGGAAGTTGTTCATGGAGAGGAAAGAGTTCATTTACCCGGAGTTCCGGAACTAATGGACATTTTGTGGCATATGGGCCTAACCCCTGAACTGAGCGTCTTGGATCATTTGGGTCCACATATATATAAATCTGATGAAGATGCCCTGCAGGATCTTCGAAAGCGACTTTATGTAAACCAAGAAACAGAAAAAGATGAAAAACTAATCAGGGCTCTTCAGACACACTTAAAACCTACTGAAGAAGGGTTGGAATTGGCAAATTCCAACGGCAGGATTTCCTGCATTATTAGCTGGGATAACTAAATTAAACCTTCTGCTCTTACGTCCGTTAAAGCGTTTCCAAATGCCTCTGCAGTTTTGGATATGTCTTCTTCAGTATGAAATGCACTCATTATGAATCTAGTACCCGAATGGACTCCATTATTTAAAAGTGCGAGGTTTAGTTGCGCATTCCTGGCAGAGTTTGTCGTCTTTCCCATATCTTCTTTAGATAATATACATATCTCATGATCACAGTCGTGGTCGGCTCCCAATCTAATGTGGATCAATGAGTTTACACCACTGACACACCCGGGAATTTCTTGTTTAGATAAGACTTCGTTAAGACTTCTTTTAAGGAGATTTCCCATTCCGATTGCTTTTTCGTTGATTGGGTCTCTTTTTAGTATTTCCAAAGCTTTAATGCCTGAAGATGCAGAGAGTGGGTTGGCGTTAAATGTTCCGTTGTGGGCGATTCTTCTGTTTTTGTTGAAATCGGCGTCATCCCTTGGTTCTATCATATTAATTATTTCTGCTTTTCCACACACAGCCCCACCTGGAAGTCCTCCTCCTAGTATTTTTGCCAATGTTGTTAAGTCGGGGACCACACCGTAATATCCTTGAGCGCCGCCGTCGGATATTCTGAAACCTGTAACAACTTCATCAAAAATTAGTACGACACCAAATTTGGTAGTGACCTTCCTTAGTTCTTCTAGAAACGCTGGTAATATGGGTTTCAGCCCCATATGAGCTCCGGTTGGTTCTAGAATAATGGCAGCGACATCATCGTTATCTTGCAGAGTTTTTTCTACAAGGGAAATGTCATTTGGAGGTAGTATTATCACTGTTTCAAGAGCTTCCTTTGGGATACCTCCGATACCGTCAGCGTCAGCAGATAAATAATCACTCCAGCCATGAAAATGGTCCTCAAATTTTATTATCTTGGATTTTTCGGTGTAGGCTCTGGCCATCCTTATTGCCATCATGTCGGCTTCAGTTCCAGAGCTGTGAAATCTGACTTTTTCAGCGCTTGGTATCATCTCTTGAACAAGTTGCCCCCAACGTATTTCGAGATCAGTCGAACCACTTAGGTGAGTCCCTTTTGCCATTTGTTCCTGGACCGCGGTCACAATTTCCGGGTGTGAATGTCCTAGTATGAGAGAGCCGTGACCGCTCCAAAAATCTATCACCTCATTTCCATCTACGTCATACTTGTGAGGCCCCACAGCATGGGTGTAGTAAAGCTGAAAGGGATTCTGTCTGCGGGCATCGTGTGTGACACCATTCGGAAACATGTGTTTTGCTTTTTCGTGCCTTTGGGCAGATCCCGGATGGGCTGTTATATATTTTTGTTCAATAAGTGTGGTCATTCTGTTTAGTTCCTTTATAGTTTTTGGGTGATCCCTGTATCGGAAGACTTCTGGATTGCATCTAAGAGTTTGTGCCTAGTCAGTGCTGTAGAAAAGCTGGGTTCAACTTCTGTATTAGTTTTAATGCCCTCGGCGAAACGATCCCACAGCTGGGCAATATTGAAAGGGGCTCCACTAGGTACCGAACTCGGAACTTTGGTGTAGGTTTTAGGCACCTCAAGTTCTACTAAATCAGATCCATTTGGTTGCCCGCCCCAAAGTTTAGATGTCCCGGTAGAAGGAGCGTCATTGCTCGTTACCACAAGTGTTCCTTCATTGCCGTAAATTTCAAATCGGTAACCAGAACCGTGGTATGGGATAGCACTTACATGAGCCGAGACAGCGGTGCCACTTTCCAAAATCCCGTTGATCATAATCGTGTCTGGAGAGGTCACTTCAACCATGCGGTTAGTTTCTTGTTCATGCCATTGTGGAACCTTGGTAGACACATTTCCCGAAACGCTGGCGAATTCGCCGAGACACATGCAAAGAGCATCGATCGAGTGGCCAAAGGGTATTGTTAGAGTAGTCGCTCCTAATTCCACATCTTTTTGCCATGTACGACCCGGTGGCCTGGATAATACCCCAGAACTAAACTGGCGCATATTAGCTGACAGAACCTCTCCGATATATCCTTCACTTATTAGGTCCTTGAGGTATAGAAAAATCGGTGCGGCGCGGGATTGCAGCCCCACCATAGTTAAAAGACTTTTTTCTTTGGCTAGAGAGGTGATTTCTTCTGCCTCTTTCAAATTTGCACCTAGGGGCCATTCGGTATAAATATTCTTGCCGGCTTTCAAAACATCCATTGCAAGGTCGTAATGTTTTGGAACTCTAACTACTACAGCCACGACGTCCAAATCAGCTTTGTCTAACATATCATTGTGGTTGCTAAATGCTAACGGCACTCCGTAGGTATCCGCTGACTCTTTGGCAGTTTCCTCTCGAGAGGTACATACAGCAGAAAACTCTATCTCCGGCATTTCTGCTATTGCTGGAGCATGGGATCTGGGTGTCCAACCGTAGCTAACATTAGCCCCGATGATCCCTACTCGAATCTTTTTCCCGACCATAATTGTTTCCCCCTTTCCAACCCCTTATTTAGGTGCCGATTCTACCGATAGTATCCATAAATAACTATTTTCCGTCGAGTATATAGGAGTTGGTACCAACAGGTATGAATGTATTCTATAATCACAAAATTCTGTTGCCGTTTTCTGTTATCGGAGATTTGGTTTTTATGACATCTAAAACCCGCATAAAAATTACTGATGTTAAATTGATCCAGCTTAAAGAGCTTGAATTTGTAGGAAGTATTGAGCCTGCTTGGAACAAAGGCGGTTTGATGCGTTTTAGTAGGGGTGCTGGATCTTTCACAGAAGTACACACGGATGAGGGAATTGTTGGTATTGGACCTGGAATGGACCCTTCGATTATTGAGCCTGTGAAGAATGTAGTTGTGGGTGAAGGTCCTTTTGAAATTGAGCAAATTGCCCAAAGACTGAAATATTATGTCCACACACTTTCGTACAAAGGATCTGCCGGAGTTGATGTGGCAATTTGGGATGTTATTGGCAAAGCAAGTGGACAACCATTGTACAAGTTATGGGGGGGCTCAAAGGATCGTATGATGCCCTATGCCAGTATGATTTTGCTATCAACCCCAGAGGAACGTGCAGACCTGGCCAGGTCACTAAGTGAAGAAGGATGGAAGGCCATAAAACTCAGATTGCATCATGAGACTATCCAGGAAGATATTCGCACTGTCGAGCTTGTTCGCGATGCTGTCAAAGATTCGATGGATATCACATGGTAGATGCTAACCAGGATCAGTCATTTGGTAAATGGCAACCCGGTGTAATTTGGGATTTCCGCCGGGCTTTTGAAACCGCCACTCTCCTGGGGGAATTGGGTGTTTATTGGCTAGAAGAACCATTGCAAAGATATGCTTTTGATGACCTTGCTAGGCTAAATGATTCGGTCGCGATTCCTATAGCTGGAGGTGAGAACAACCGAGGCATACACGAATTTAAGAAGATGTTAGAAAAAAATATATACGATGTGCTGCAGCCGGAAAGTATGGTTCTAGACGGGATTACGGAAGTGCGAAAGATAGGGGTGTTATCAGAGCTCTACGGAAAGAAAATCCTTCCACATCACGGAGGGGGAGATATCGGAGTTATAGCGCATATTCATCTAATGGCATCGTGGCCTAACGCGCCATACCTCGAATTACTAAATGATCCCCCAATAGGTAGTTACGCACATAAATTCGCAATATTCAAAAACCCGCCGATTGTCGAAAATGGGTGGGTTTCCTTACTGGATTCTCCAGGCCTGGGTATTGAAATAGACCCTGCATTCATAGCGTAGTGTTGGGAAATGAAAAAAATGTAGACTCAATCTCGGATGTTTCTTTGACTTGGGTTCAATGGGTTCAACTGCTGGTGATAGCATCTGGGGTGTTCTTAAGCTCCCTCGACGTTAGTGTAAATGTTGCTTTACCTAGAATATCTGATTACTTTTACGTATCTCCGACCACCACCTATTTGATGATAATTTTTTATCTAGGTACCACTGTAGGTTTGCAACTTACTATGGGGAGAGCAGGAGACGTTTTTGGACTTCGAAAGATTTTCATTCTGGGATTAGTAACTTATTCCTTGGCAATGATTGCAGTGGGGGTTTCTCCAAATATTCAATCAGTTGTGGGGTTTAGGATACTTCAGGCAGTCGGTAATTCCGCTCTTTTGGCGATAGCTCCTGCGCTTGCTACATCCCTGTTCCCTTCGCGCATTCGTGGCCGGGCATTAGGTGTAATGACCGGTGTTGGGAGTGTGGGAATGATAGTAGGAACTTTATATGCGGGCGTCGCCTTAGAATATATGTCCTGGCGCTGGATATTTTTCGGCAGGATACCTATTTGCATTCTAGCTATTTTGGGTTCAGTCACTGTTATTAGGGGGGTCGGAAATCAGAATAAAAACAATAATGAGGCGTCTAGCTTTGATTGGGTCGGCGGAGTCCTCGCGTTTGTGTGTTTGATAGGGTTTGTCGCTTCTATGAACATTGCTACGGCAATAGGCTGGCTACGTGTCGAAACATTTGTGGGTTTGGGGGTATTTATTTTTTCAGGAACTTTTTTTGTCAGGCGCCAGTCGATTATTCCTGACCCATTGGTTAAGTTATCAATTATGAAGGATTTGGTAGTTGCAGGTGGATTTGTCTCTAATTTATTTCTTTACATGGGTTCGTTCGTCAACTTATTTATACTTCCTTATTTTGTGGGAGAAATAATTGGAGCTTCATCTTTCGTTTTAGGAATATTCCTTTTACTGAATGCTGTTTCAGTATCAGTATTTTCTCCTGTTGGGGGTTATTTATCTGATAGGGTCGGACCTGGATTTATCACGGTGTTAGGTTTGTTTATAGTGTTGCTGGCTCTTATTTCATATACTGTTTTAACTGCCGATTCTAGCCTTCAGCAGATAGCCTTCAGAATGGTATTTGTAGGGATGGGTATAGGTCTTTTCCAGAGCTCTAATTTGAGCCTAATTATGGGTAAAATGATTCCTTCTGATTTGGGTTCAGGTGGTGCTGTGTCATCAATGTCCAGAGGTCTCGGTAGCGTGACTGCCGTTACCCTTTTGGGATGGGTTTTCACTTCGATTTATGAATGGAAATCCCCGGCGGTAGATATTCTACAAGCAGGCTCATCGCCTGATTCAATAGCTGCTTTTATGTATGCATTCCAGGTTTCATATATAGCTGGATCTGTAATTGTGTCAATTGGACTCGTTTCATCACTAGCTGCTTGGATTGGTTTGAAAAGATCGGAGAACTCATCCATGATTTAGTCTATAATCGTTGAAAATTCAAAGGTTTGGGCGATTATGAAAATTGCGAGATTCATGCTTGGATTGGAGGAAACTTGGGGGGTTATTTTGGGAGATTCCATACATGCTATTTCAGGAATCCCGTACAACATAAAAAACGTCGGTGACAGGATTTGTTCACTATCAGATATAACACTACTTGCTCCTCTTACATTAACCAACAAAGTCCCTGCTATAGCTGCTAATTATGGTGAAAAGGATGATCGAGATGGCCCAGGCATTTTTATGAAACAGCCTGGGACATATGCTTCTCACCAAGGAAACATCGTATATCCGCGAAGCTGCAAAAGTGTCATACATGAAGCTGAGGTTGGGGTAGTGATATCTAAAACTGCTCGTCACATCAGTGAATCCGACGCCATGGACTACGTGATGGGATACACATGTGTGAACGATGTTAGTGCAAAAGAAACAGTAGAGAGTGATCTAGGTAAAGGTCTTTCAATGCGGTGGAAACATTTTGATACTTTCTGTCCTATTGGGCCTCATATTGAGACGGAAATAGATGATCCGGGAAATCTAAAGATTGAATGTTTTGTAAATGGAGAGTTGTCGGCTGGTGGGAATACATCCGAAATGATATTTGCAATACCCAAGTTGATCAGTTGGGTTTCAGAAGTGATGACCTTACAACCAGGGGATATTATCCCGACAGGTTGCCCTGAGACTGCGGAAATCAATATAGGTGACGTGGTGGAGGTTCGCATTGAGGGGATCGGTTCCCTTATCAATAACGTAATTGAAGATTATTAAGACAGGCATCTGTGGGCAATTTCGCTATAAGGAGCGTTTAGAAAGGAGGGTTATTGATGGGTATTTTCAATAAACCCTCCGCGCTTGCTCATATTTCTGTACTTGAACTCACAGGCCCAAAAGGGAATTTGTGCGGGAAGATTCTTGCGGATCTTGGCGCCGATGTCACAAAAATAGAACCTCCTGACGGAGATAAAAGCAGAAAAATAGGACCATTTGCATCAAGAGCCAACCAGCCTGATTTCAGCTTATATTTTTCAAATTACAACACGAACAAATATAGCGTTATGTTGGATCTTGAGTCATTAAAGGGAGCCAACAAATTTATTGATACGCTGGGCCGGATCACTAGAGGTGCCCCAAAGTTAGGGGAACATAACAATGAAATTTACACGAAGTTGCTGGGAATTCCCGAAGTAGTCGTAAACCAACTTGTGGAAAAGGAAGTAATAGCGTGAATGTAACAAAAATCACTTTAGGAGAAATAGTGATATGCGTCAAATGAAATTGGTGGCTTTTCTACAGGCCCAAAATTGCACTACATTGCCCTCTTCATGGCGGCATCCGGAGGCCAGGATAGATACTTATTCTCCTGATTACTACCAACATATTGCTCGAGTTCTTGAAAAAGGCAAATTTGACATAGGTTTTTTCGACGACCGGTTGGCTATGCCAGATATGTACGCCGGAGACCATTCTGAAACTGTGAAAAATGGGATTCGATGTACAAAACTTGACGCGGTTACCTGTTTAATGAGTATGGCTGCCGTTACCGAACATCTGGGTTTGGGAGCTACTTATTCCACGACCTATTACGAACCTTTTCATGTGGCCAGACTGTTTCAAACTCTTGATTTAATGACAAAGGGTCGTGCTGCATGGAATGTTGTCACTTCAGTAAACGATAACGAAGCACGTAATATGGGGCGTGAAGCCCACCTTGAACACGATACTAGATATGACAGAGCTGATGAGTTTTGTGAGGCAGTTTTAGGTCATTGGGATTCTTGGGATGATGATGCAATAGTTGTGGATAAAGAAAATAACCTTTATGCCCACCCTGATAAGGTCCGTAAAATAGACTTTAAAGGCAAATATCTGAATTCCCGTGGGCCTTTCACAGTTCCAAGAACTCCCCAGGGGAGACCTGTGATCATACAGGCAGGCGGCAGCACCAGAGGTAAACAATTTGCCGCCCGTTGGGGAGAATTGATATTTGCGGGATATCAGAATGCAGATGTCGGCAAGGTTGAATACGCAGCTTTAAAGAAAGATGCTGAAGAGGCGGGTCGAAATCCCGATGATATGAAAATAGCATCTTTAATGTATCCAATTGCAGCTGCGACCAAATCGGAGGCTGAGGACAAGAAAGCCGCTTATGAGCTTTTGTCCAACGATATGGATCAACTTTTGTTGCTGTCTGAGGCACTTAATTTCGACTTTTCTACTAAAGGAATGGATGAAGGCTTCACTGAAGAGGAATTGGAAGGTTTGCAAGGTATGCAGGCTATGAGAGACCGGGTCGTATCGTCAGGTGTTATAAATCCAACACCCAGGGATTTTATGAGGATAACCCGGAGAGGCTTGCTTAGCGATGGACACACCATGGTCGGGGGACCTAAGGATATCGCTGACGAAATGGAAGAGTGGTTTCATTCCCTGGCTTGTGATGGATTTGTTGTAGGACCTACCCATCAGCCTGGAGCATTTGAGGATTTTGTTGAATTTGTCGTACCGGAACTTCAGAAGAGAGGTGTTTTCAGGAAGGAATATAGCGGTAATACCCTCAGGGATCACCTTGGCCTAGATAGGGCAGCGATAGGCTCGTGGAAGACAAATTATGATACGGTGCCAATGTAGGCAGAGGTACTTAAATACGATTAAATATTCCTCGCTGTTTTTGAAAGGCCTGTTGCCTCAATAATTTCAGAAACTGATGACTCCCAGTTATATGCCATTACATGTATTCCGGCAACCCCAGTCAATGTTTTTATTGTTTCTACTATTTCGATGCAGGCTTCCACCCCAGCTTTTTGTTGCTCTTTCCGGGGATATTTTTCTATTTTTTCTATTATGGAGTCTGGTACCGCCACGCCTGGTACATTTTCCCTTAACCATCGGGCAAAACGTGCAGACCTAAGTGGCCCCACTCCTACTAACAGTGGAGGAGGCGATCCTTTTGTTAATTCCATTAGACGGTCAAGAAAAGTTTCGAACCTTTCGATGTCGAAACAATACTGTGACTGAAAAAAAGAAGCACCGGCTTTCTGTTTTTTGAGCAATCTTAAAGCTCGTTGTTCAAAAGGTGGAACGAATGGATTCACTGCCGCACCTAGATATAAATCGGGTTTAGCATCCAATTCTCTCCCGCTAAGAAACTTACCCTTCGTTTTCAGGTGGTTAATGGTGGTTAGTAATGTTACTGAATCCAGATCGAAGACAGGTTTTGCCTCCGGGTGATCGCCGGTTTGAACACCGTCTCCTGTCACACAAAAAATGTTTCGGACCCCCATCGCATGGGCTCCTATAACATCCGCTTGAACAGCTATCCTATTTCTGTCTCTGCATGAAAATTGTATGATGGGTTCTATATCGTTTTCGATAAGTATCGACGCTGCTGCAATGTTTGAAAAATGAGGAACTGCTCCGGTGGAATCGGTGATGTTAATTGCGTCGCAATATGGTTCAAGCATTTTTGCTCTGGCTACCAGAGCCTCCTTTTCAATCGAGTCTGGGAGTGTCACTTCGGCGGTTACAGTAAAAAGTCCTTTCTCCAACCTTTGGGCCAGATTCGAAACAGGTTTATTCGTCATTCTTTTTGCCTAATTCGTTAATCCAAGCCGAGGTTCCAGATAAACTGCGATCAAGCTGAGGTTGTATATCTTGAATGGATTCAGTAAAAACCGCCATTTGGGTCGAATTATCCCAAGCTCTGACCCATACACATTTCATGTCTGGCTTTATCTCACAATTGCCATCGCTTCTCACACCACCACAAGGACCATTTCTAAGGGTTTTGGGGCAGCCCATAGGACACACCATACCGGTAGAGTGAAGGATGCATTGTCCGCACATTTGGCATCCGAATAAGGGCTTTTTGAAAGCCTTTTCACTGGTTACCATAAACCATATAAATGGTCTCTTGGTTCCTAAGGCAGGAATTATTCCCGATAGTATTTTCGAGCAAAACAAATATGTGGATTCTAACGCCCGGACCTTATTCATAAGTTGATTTTACAACCTAATTGGATGTAAATCAGCATTAAGTAAATGTAATTGACTATAGGGCTTAAAATCTTAGGTAGTTATGAGTAAGAATCAAGTATTAGGGCCCCTCTATACTCTTACAAATTTCTGTACACAGCGATCTCCCCTATCTATGCCAAGGAAGGTTTCACTTACTTCTGAGACATAAAAGCTACCCTCAGAGTCCACTGCAATTCCGTGAGGAGCGCCAAATAAACCAGCGCCGGGTTCGTGTTTTACTTTCCCTACTATCATAGGATTTCTACTGTGAGAGTCAGGCAAACCTGATCCTGTTTCAGAATCGTCTACATTTGCCCCAACATCTCCCCATCTGGCAAGTAGAGTGCCGGAACTATCCAAGATGCTTACGCGGTGATCGAGTTCTGCTACGTAGAAATTGCCATCTGGTCCTTTTCGTACGTCATTTGGCAAATGTACGTTGGTCCATTCTCCAAGAAATTCACCTGTTTTGGAGAAATATTGGATTCTGTTGTTATACCTGTCAGTAGCATAAATTTTGTCATCGTCATCGATATCAACGTACACACTATGAATGGTGTCAAATTGACCAGGCCCACTGCCGTGTCCACCCCATGAAAATTTCAGGTTTCCTTTAGAATCAAAGCAATGAATATGTGAATTCCCATAGCCGTCCGATGCATAAAGATCGCCATTAGAGGCTACTGTAAAATGAGTTGGTCTATTGAACGGGATACCACTTTGTTCTGGAGCATTGATTAAAGGTCGTCCCAGGGTCATTAACAGCTTGCCGTCTTTCGTCCATTTTCTAACTGTGTGGTCACCTGTATCACTTGTGTAAACGGAACCATCAGGTCCTATGCTTACCCCGTGTGGAACTATAAAGTCGAATCCTATCTTTCCCCAGCCCGCAAGGTATTCACCCGATTTGTCGAAAATCATAATCGCAGCGTACGGGCCTCTGTTGAAAACATATACGTTGTCATCTTTATCAACGGCTACATCAGCAACTTCCACGAACGGCCATCCTCTAGGCCTGTTGAAGAAATTTTCAACAACTTCGTACTTGTATTCACCACTGCCGAACGTAACCATGAAGAGCTCCTTTAGGTGGTACGCCTGGAGGGATTCGAACCCCCGACACCTGGTTCCGAAGACCAGTGCTCTATCCGCTGAGCTACAGGCGCACGGTATGATTTGTAGGTATCGAATTGTATCAAATAGAAGATCAGTTAGTTACAAATACCGTTTTGGGGAACCAGTTTGATGAAACTTTTCAGGACTATCTAGATACTTCCTGGACTATTTCTCCTCCAAGTGTGGTGATTTTGGTCAGAGTTATCACGACCGCAACCCCCAACTTATCTGGGTCTCGATCAAGTTCAGCCTGAACGGTTTTCTTCATTACTTTGTCCCTTATTTCCCCTGAATCATAAATAGTCACTTCCCCGTAAAATCTCCAGGATTTTTTTAGTTCAGTATTTCGGTACATAACGACTATATGTGGGTTGTCGATTAATTGGGCAAAGCCACCTTTTCGGGCTCGTTCCCAAAAAGCTAGCTCAGTTGATGAAAATACCATGACACTTCCCTTGTAGGATACGTTGGGGAGACCATCTAAGGATGATGTGCCCACAATGCATGGGTATTTGTCAGATAAAGCATTGTTGATAAGTTTTTTCATTTCGGAGGTTATTTCTATTGTCACTGGATCTCCCTTTTTTAGGTCAAAGTCATGTTTATTAAAGAGATAGTGCGAAGTTCAATTCAATGAATCAATCCATTTCATGGACACATTATAAGGAATCGGAGATTGAAATAATTGCAATTGTTGTACTTATTTCCATTACCACTTACTGACTAAAATGAATTTTTGATACCATCAATGTAAATCAAAATAATTGGCTAGGAGGTCAACATATGGGAGCAGAAAAAATAGGATCCCTGAAATGCATATCAACACAGAAAGTTTTACCATCAAATGGCGGAAACCCCAAATTTGAAGTAGTCGTACCAAGTGGGTCTGGTACTTTGGCAGGAGCTGAAGTTCTCCAGATGATGTCTACTTACTACTCAGAAGTCGGCTCGGACGGCATAATACGTGGGGAGTGTCCTGATGCCGGGGTCATTATGGTTGCTGATGGAATGGCTACGTTCACAGCCTCAGGTGTTGGTACATTCACAGAAGATGGAGGAGCTTCCTTTAAAGGAATGGCTTATTTTAAAACGTCAGCTCCTTCACTGGCGAGCCTCAATGGTGCTGCTGTAGTTTTCAACTGGGATGTTGATGGAGCAGGAAATGCAACATGGGAACTATGGGAGTGGAAGTAATAAATTACTTTTAATAGTCTAGCCTAAACTAAAGTCCGTCATTTTTGGTCTCCAGAGGTGACGGATTTTAGTTTGTTCCCTTCCTCATGGTGTGAAGATCGTATAATTGCCTTTACACAAAAAGTTTCTAATATTCATTCGGGGAGGTGCTGGTAATATGCCTGTTGCGAATAACTCGGGAATTCAAATCAATTATGAGATTACCGGCGATGGTCCCCCTTTAATCCTTCAACACGGTCTGACTAGTAAGTTGGATAAGTGGAATTGGTATGGGTATGTGGATGAATTAAAAAGAAGTTATCGAGTAATTTCAGTTGATGCGCGTGGGCACGGGAAAAGCGACAAACCATATGATGCTTCCTTATACGACCGAAAAATAATGGCCTCCGATATTATTTCCGTTATGGACATGGAAAAGATTGATAAGGCTCACTATATGGGTTACTCAATGGGAGGCAGTATCGGGTTTGGGTTAGCAGAAGCTTTTCCGCAAAGGTTTCACTCATTAATTATCGGGGGAATGCATCCGTACCCTCTTGGTGACTTGGAACTCGAACCAGGAGTGAAGGCTCTGGATTTCATGCTGGAATCCCTTGAACATGGAATGGACGTTTACGTTGGTGGGTTAGAACCTATTCCCGATGAAAGAGAGCTGAATCATTTGCTATCCAACGATGCGAAGGCGATCACAGCAGCCACTCTGGCACTCAGAGACCGCCCAGATATATCAGGAGTCCTTCCCACAATGATGATGCCATGCCTTGTATATTGTGGCGATCAAGATAGTTTGTACCCAGGTGCCGTGGAGTGTGTTAAACAGATGCCGAATGTGACTTGGATATCACTACCGGGCCTTAACCATGGGGATGTCATGGAAAGAAGCGACGCTTTGCTTCCACATGTTTTAAACTTCCTTACTGATGATAGTGTGTAAACAAATACAGGAGAACTGATGTCGACCCCTTTATTGTTCCAACCTTTAACCATACGGAGTATCACCTTAAAAAACCGAGTTGTCGTGGCTCCCATGCACCAATATGCTGCGGTAAAGGGCTATCCCACTGATTGGCATCTTATGAATGCCGGCCGGTTCGCTGCTGGTGGAGCCGGACTCGTCTTTATCGAATCTACCAAAGTAGAGAGACGCGGGTGTGGCACCGCTGGGGACATGGGCCTTTGGGATGACAGTCACACAGCCCATTTCAAAAGACTTGCAGATTTTATTCGTAAGCAAAATTCAGTTCCTGCAATCCAGCTTGGCCATAGTGGAAGAAAGGCCCGTCGCTTTAGACCCTGGGAAGGAGGGGCTCCTCTGACACCTGAAGGAGCACTTGAAGCAGGGGTGGATGACTGGGACGACTGGGAACTTGTTGCCCCAAGTCCTATCGGTTCAAGCGAAACTGAACCTATTCCTCGAGCTTTATCGTTTGGAGAAATACAGAAGACGATAGAAAATTGGGGTGAGGCAGCCAGAAGGGCGAATGAGGCCGGGTTTGAAGTATTAGAGATACACGCTGCCCACGGGTACCTATTGCACCAATTTCTATCCCCAAAGGCAAACCAAAGGACAGATGAATACGGAGGCACCGAATCAAAGCGGATGCGTCTCCCTTTGGAAGTGGCGGAAGAAGTGAGGGCCAATTGGCCTGAAGACAAGCCATTGTTCATACGCTTATCAGTTGAAGATGATGCAGGTTGGGGCCCAGATGAAAGCGTTCGCTTATCGAGATTGGTGAAAGAAAAAGGAGTCGATGTGATTGACTGTTCTTCTGGAGGAATGGGCGGTAGCCCGGTTTTAAGCGCAGGCCCTGTTGGATATGGATATCAAGTTCCTTACGCTGAAAAAATACGGAAAGAGACAGATATGATGAGCATGGCAGTAGGTCTGATTGTTCATGCTGAGCAGGCAGAAGAGATCCTTCAGTCAGGCCGGTCAGATTTAATAGCCATAGCTAGAGAGTTTCTACATAATCCAAATTGGGCACTCGATGCTGCCCTGAAACTTGGAGTGGAGGATGCTTTCCAAATTACTCCTCCCGCCTACGATTATTGGCTTGAGAAAAGGTCTAGTTCAGTCAAAGAGGTAGTTCCTTCGACCTATTTTTCAGGTTCAGATAATGGAAGTTTTCAAAGGGAAATTTAGTATAGATACCCCGTTAATAAAGGAGACCAATGAAATATTTAACAGAAGACCAAATAAAGGATCTAAAAGCTATAGACACCCCAACTGTAGCTAATGCAGTTGAAACCCATGACGCTAGGTTAAATACAGAGGGGTTTATGGGTTGGGATATAAAGTGCCAATTTCCGGACCTCGGAGTCATGGTAGGTCAGGCAGTTACTGCCACTTTAAATACAACAACAACAGGCAAGGAGAAAAATAGGTCAGGTTGGCATGATTGTTTAAGAACTATTGATGCGATGCCGGTGCCTGCTGTGATTGTTGCCAAAGATATTGGCCCTAGACCTAATCATGGGTGCCACTTTGGAGATGGTATGGCCACAGTTGCGAAAAAAGTTGGGGCAATTGGACTTGTTACTGACGGCGGAGTCCGCGACGTTGAAACTGTACATGAAATGGGCTTTCAGATGTTTTCTGTTGGATTAGTGCCTGCTCATGGGAATTTCGGGCTCGATGAAACAAATGTGCCCGTGGAAGTCGGTGGGGTGTTAGTAAATGTGGGGGACGTAGTTCATGCAGATATGAACGGAGTGGTCGTTTTCCCTATGGATTTGGTTGATCATGTAATAGCCGAATCAAAAAAAGTTACAGCGCGGGAATCCGAAATGATGGACTGGGTAAACAGTGATGAATTTAGCCTTGATAAATTCATTGAAGGTAGGTGATTTTCCTCACGTTGAAACTTCTTTCAAAAATGACGTAATTATTGGAGTAACCATATCTGACCTAGCGATGGATTCCATGTGATTCAATCCAGGCAGTGTAACAAAACGGGCTGTTGGCATTTTCGCTGCGTGCTCCTTGGCTGAGTCATGAGCAAGTAAATCGGATTTCCCTGCATATATAAGGCAAGGTACCTTGAGTCCTACAAGATGCTCTGATATATCTTCCCTCATAGCAATTGCCTTGGTCTTGGCAATATAGGCTTTCAGATCTCCATTTAGGGTAGGTTCAAGGTAACTGTCATACTCTTTTTTGGACTTTGACATGACTCTTGCTACCTCCTCTGGGCCTTTTTCAAATAGAGCTATTCTCTTTCTACTGGACTCATTCCCGTGCTCATTTCTAATACCTGGAGTTTGGCCACCTAAAACAAATGAGAGAAATCGTTCTTGGTGGTAGGCGGCCAGTTCAAACCCTATGCGACTTCCCATAGAAAATCCGAAATAGTGGGTTTTTTCGACTTTCATATCGTCTAGAACGGCTATAACGTCGGTTGCCATTATTTTATCAAGATAGTCCGTTGGGTTATAGGGTTTGTCGCTTTTACCATGTCCGCGTCCGTCTATTGTGATTACGGTGTGATTTAAGGCAAGGGTATCGGGATATCCTAATTTCCCCCACGATGCAATGTCACCCATAAACCCATGCATAAGTACGATATGAGGCCCCTGTCCCTTTGTGTGATAGTGAATTTTGATCCCGTTACTGTCAGCGAAAGGCATATTTGGTTACCATTATATAAAATGAACAAATTTTCGTTTAGTTTGGCTTTTAATAAGAACTGTATAGACCAATATAACTCACTAGCGGCTGCCCTGAAAGCTTGTGTGCAACTAGTTAGGGTTGTTCATTTTAAAAGTAATTAACATTGGTCTGCTTGAGGTATATATAAATATATATTTTAGGGTATCCGAGTCTTGTTGATCTTTAGGTATATATTAATCACTTTGGGTCTAAGAGTTTAGATATATAATTTTTGTAATTGGTTCCATCACCCTGCATAGATATTTGCCCAGATTCATCTATTGATATGTCATCTGTGTCCTCAAGTAATTCGAGATGAGCGACTACTTCAGACATGGCGGCATAGAGGTTAGAGCCTAGAAGTTTACTCCGTTCAAAAATACCCTTCGTGGTTTCTTCTAGGTTAGAGGGTTTGCCTTGTAGTTTTGTGAGCATTTGATCTAATCTTTTTTCATGATGCTTCAGGATATCCCCTGCCCTTTCTACTCCGTGCCAATTGAAATTGGATTTATTATAAAGACGGTGTGCCGGTAAGACTGTGTAAGAGTCCCCAAGTTCAATAACCTTACCTAGCGAGTTCAGGTATGTTCCCAAACCGTACAACTTTGAGGGATCTTTGAGAAATTCTGGGAGCTTTTTAGATACCGTATCCCTGAAAATCATTTTACTAGTCGGATGAGGGGTTATTTCAGGCAGTATATGGTCACCTGTAAATATAAAATCATCCAAGACTAGGCAAATTTGATCTGGAGAATGCCCGGGGGTACTCATTACTTTAAGATCTGAGAATACGTCCCCGTCTTTCAAATCTTTTGATACTTCGGTCTGCTTGCGATCTTGGAAGTATTTTTTGTCAATGTTTCTCCGTTCGTTATCACTTTCATTACTAATTTGAATTTTTTCTTCACTAATCCGGCCCAATTCCCTTTGAAGAATTGAACCTTTTCTGTAATGAATCTCCCAGGGGATGTACTCTTTTAGTGGTCCATATGATTCGTGTGCCCATAATTCTGCAGGCGAGTCATCCAAAAATTGGGTTACTGTTCCATCGTGATCAGAATGCCCGTGGCTAATTATGATCCTTTCTATACGCGAAGGATTTACACCGATGGTAGAGTAGCCATTTTTCAACGCCTCATATGATCCAGGTGTACCTAAATCAATACAAGTCCATCCATTGTTTTCAAAAACGTAGGACCAGGTTGGCCCTGTCCGACTTCGGCGATTATTTTGTGCGACAGCTACGGCGAAAACTTTTCTTCCTGTTGAAGAACTAAGTTCCAGCAACCATCCATCGCCGTTTGGCTCACCTTCTCTTAAGATCTTCGATATTTTATTGTGTTTACTCAATTAAGTTCCCAACCGTCTCAAGCGTACTGAGGTTCATATGTGTAATTAATGAAGATGGGGTGAGCGAAGGGATTCGAACCCTCGATCTCCAGGGCCACAACCTGGCGCCTTAACCGACTTGGCCACGCTCACCACAGCAGCAAAAAGTCTAGCATCCCACCTGAAGAAGGGTCAATTTATGAAACCCAAAATTCGAGTTTACGCGTTAGATCGGGAGGAAAGAGATTCTAGTAAATCTTCTACCATTATGTCCGTTTTTGTGTGATGCCGTAGTGGCAATTGAGGGTCCACATTGTATACATTCCTACGACCAATCTTACGCCTACCAATATAACCTGCCTCTTCCAGGTCAGATATTATTTTATGCGTAGTTCTTTCTGTCACGCCAATATAGTTGGCTATTCCTCTAGCTGTACTAGTTGGGTTGTGGGAAATGTAACTCAATACAAGTCCGTGGTTGGTTATGAAAGTCCACTTTGGTGGTCGGTCTTGTACCATATTTAAGGCCTCCACAAAGGTATCCCTTTCTTAATCTACTAGGTTCGGAAGGGCGACATTATCATACCTCTCACCAGCATTACAACCTTAAGGGGTTCCGTGAATATTAATCACCGATTTTTCTGAAATGGCTTTGCATAGAGATACTAGAGTTTTCACAGGAGTACCTGTCGCACCTTTTGGATCATCTCCGTTAATCGAATTAGTTCTACTTACACCAGCTATATCAAGATGAACCCAAGGGGTATCTTCAGCAAACGTTCCGATAATCATTGCCCCGATAGAGGCTCCTGCTGCTGCACCACCGACATTCTTGATGTCTGCAACGTCACTTTTGAAATGTTTAGAAAAGGATGCATCAGCGGGTAATTCCCATAACCTTTCCCCTTCCTTAACCCCTGCCTCTATTACCTCTTTAGTGAATTCATCGTTGTTTCCAAAAGCGCCTATAATTCGGTCTCCCAATGCTGTCCTTATCGCCCCTGTTAAAGTGGCCACATCCACAATCTTGTTTACACCCAAATGATTCGCATAGCACAATGCGTCAGCTAATACCAATCTTCCTTCAGCGTCAGTATTTATCACCTCAATGGTGGTTCCGTTCATAGCAGTCACTACATCTCCCGGACGTTGAGCTCTTCCACCTGGCATATTTTCAGTAGCAGCAATAATCCCGTACACGTTTATATTCAGAGCTAGTTTGGATATTGCAATGAGTGCTCCAATTACCGCTGCCCCTCCTGCCATGTCATCTTTCATAGTGATCATTCCAGCAGGCGACTTAAGGCTGAGACCGCCACTATCGAAAGTTATTCCTTTCCCTACGAGGGCAATTGAGTCATCTGTATTATCTTTATCCCCTACATATTTTAGAACAATTAAATAGGCCGGTTCGTTACTCCCCTGGGACACTCCAAGTAAGGAACCCATGCCTAATTCCCTCATTTTATCCTCATCCAAACGTTCGAACGCTATACCATTGGCTTTAGCTTCTCTCTCTGCGATATCGGCTAAGATACCTGGGGTCATAAAATTGGCTGGTGCGTTTGCCAGGTCTCTTGCCAAGTTTATGGCGTCCGCTATTGCAGCGTAAGAAATTACGCTAGATTCTGCAGGGGTTTCTGTGTTTAGGATAACTTCCTTCACAGTTTTTTTTGATTTCTCTGAAATGTGATCTTCATATCTATAAAGCCCATTTATGGTCGCCAATGTGATTAGTTCACATACTCTCTGCGGGGTTATATCCTCCAAGCAAAAGGTATCGATGTCGACAACTATTTTGGTTAATCCAATTTCTCTTGCTTTTCTGATTGCAGCACTAAATACATCTTTTATTACTTTTTCTGTCACGGAATTCCTTTTACCCAGGCCTGTGAACAAAATTCGCTTCGGGGTTACCTTGCCAAGAGTGTGAATTAAAGTAGATGTCCCTGATTTTCCTACAAGCTCACCTTCATCAGACAATTGTTTTAGAGAGCCATCTAAGGCCTGATTTGCCGATTCCAGTACCCCTGAGGTAAATTCCTCCCCCTCAAATAAGGCCACAACTAAGCAGTCTCCAGCTATTTGTAGGGGATGCCCATTTTGAAAATTTATATCCATCTTATTTCCACCTATTCAAGTAATATATGCTTCCTTTTCTCACTCTACCATCAATACTCTTTGGATCGGTACTTATGCGAGTTTTTTTGGGGTTGTCAATTGATATAATCCCCCGAACGTAGTTTAGAACGATAGTTTAGATAGAGAAGGATTCAAAATGGTAAATCGGACCCAGACAGATCGCGAAAAAAATATTTTGCAACGAGCAGCGAAAGTATTGCCTCAAGGCTCGCTAGGTAATTTAAATTACGACCTCATAGTAAACAGAGGTAAGGGAAGCCACGTATGGGACGAAAGCGGAAATGAGTATATAGACTACCTTCTCGGATCTGGACCCATGATTGTCGGTCATGCCAATTCTTCCGTGATGGAGGCTGTACTAAGTCAGTTGAATAGTGGGACGACCTTTTTTGCCACTAACGAGAAATCGGTGGAATTAGCTGAAGAAATTGTTAAAGCAGTCCCATGCGCAGATAAAGTACGTTTTTGCAGCACAGGGTCAGAAGCCACCTTATACGCCATGAGAGCTGCAAGATCCTTCACAAAAAAAGACAAAATACTGAAGTTTGAAGGTGGATTTCATGGTATGAATGACTATGCCCTGATGAGCATGTCACCAACCAAACTATTGGATTTTCCACAGGCTGAGCCAGATACTGCAGGGATCCCCAAGTCCCTCCAATCAGAAATGTTAATAGCTCCCTTTAATGATTTAGAGACTACATCAGCAATAATTGACCGGTACAGCGATGAACTCGCCGGGGTTATTGTCGAACCTTTCCAAAGGCTTTTACCACCTAAACAAGGTTTTCTGGAAGGGTTGAGGGAAATAACTAGTCATTATGAGATACCTCTAATTTTTGACGAAGTGGTGACTGGATTTAGATTTTCCTATGGAGGTGCCCAAGATTATTATGGGGTTGTACCTGATATTTGTACCTTAGGGAAGGCAATTGGTGGAGGCTTTCCGCTTACGGCTGTTGCAGGGCGGGAAGAGATTATGACGCATTTTGATTCGGACAAAATGGGAAAAGAAGGGTTTATGCCGCTAATTGGGACCCTAAATGGTAATCCCGTCGCCTGTGCCGCAGGTTTGGCAACGTTAGACACCCTTAAGCAAGACGGTATTTACGATGGTATTTTCGACACCGGTCGGAAAGTTATGGAGGGACTTCAAAATATCTTAGATAACTCAGAAATCCCCGGCAAAGTTGTTGGAGAACCGGTACTTTTTGATGTATTTTTCACCGCCGAAGAAATTTACGATTATCGGAGTACGCTAAAGGCCGATTCTCAAATGTTATCTAGATTCAATCAGTTACTTTTAGAATGCGGTGTTTTGAAGGGAACTACCAAATTCTATTTTTCAACTGAGCACGATGATAAAGACGTGGAAAGGACTCTAGCCGCATTTGGGGAGGCTATTGACATAATGAAGTCGGAGTGAGATTTGTTTTGAGAGGATATTCCCATATATTTCAGGTATTAACGAACAATTGTCATCACTTTGGGATCATTGGCCGGATTCATACCAAGTTTAACTCTCTCGATGACACCGGTCATTTTCCCACATGATTCTGTTTTCACTTTTATGTAATTACTAGTCAGCCCGGTGTAGGTGGCGAATTGGCCCCTTTTACCTCTCTTCGAGGGTTCTTCCCAGAGGACAAGTTCATGTTTCCCAATATTAGATTCCCTATATTTTCTAAAACTAACTTCTGCTATTTCTAAAAGTATTTGAGATCGCTCATGTTTTGCAGGAGAGTCCACGTTGTCGGTCAGGTGCGCTGCGGAGGTACCTGGTCTCACCGAGAATTTAAAAACATGCAGGTCGGAGAAACCTACCTCTATGCATAATTCAGCAGTTTTACGGAAATCTGTGACGCTTTCACCGGGGAAACCCACAATAACATCGCTAGTTATCGACGCATCTGGCAGAATGGATCTTATGCGATCAATCGAACTGACATACCTTTCTGAGGTGTACCTTCTCCGCATAGTTTTTAGAATCGTATTGCTTCCGCTTTGAAGCGGTACATGGAAATGCCGGCAGAGCCGGGGGTTTGTCCATAGATCGAGTAAATCGTTATCAATTTCCTGTGGCTGTAGCGAGGATACCCTCAAACGTGGAACATCTGTGTTTTCCAGTATGCTGGCCAGCATATGCCTAAGAGAGGAGCCATCAAGGTCAAACCCATAACTTCCTAACTGCGTACCTGTAAGGACTACTTCTTTAAATCCGGACTTAGATAGGTGATTTATCTGGTTTATAAGACTTTGGACAGGGACACTTTTTTCTCGGCCTCTAACCCTTGGGACTATGCAATAGGCACAAATTTGGTTGCATCCTTCTTGAATTTTTACCATGGCCCGGGTTCTGGTACTAAATGAATTCATGGCATGGTGGGAAGTTGAGAAATCCGGTACCGTGACTTCGGGGCTTAATTCTTCAATCACCCTACCCACAATTTCTTTTTTGCCTATATTTCCAATAACAAGATCTATATCCGGTATGGAGATTAGAGCTTGTGGTTCTCTCTCCGCATAACAACCAGTGAATACTACGAAGGAATTTGGGTTCTTTTTTTTTGCTGATCGAGCTGAATTCCTGCCTTTTCTGTCAGCAACGTGTGTGACTGTGCAGGAGTTTAAAATGTATACATCATATGGTTGATCGCCCTTGACTATTTCAAAACCAGCTTTATGAAATTCCTCAGAAAGATTAAGAGTATCTGCTTGGTTTAATTTACAGCCATGAGTTTCAAAGGCTACACGCATGGGTTTTTATTGGGCTCCCCAGTAAACTTATTGTTAGTACAATGCTAATTGAACAATTATATGCTTCTTCTGGTAGCTTTATTTGAGGCTTACATATGACAAAAACAAAAAATATAGATATCTGGACAATTCGGTTTAAAGCAATACGGGAACTCCTTCCCGAGGCAACCACATTTTTGGTAAAAAGCGGGGTGCCGGAAAGTTCAGATAGTTTGGCAATGGGTGTGTCCATGCTTTGGGTCGATGCGGCCGACAAAGATCAATTAATTTTTTCAGCTTTGAATGATATACAGAAGAATTTTCTAACTGAAAATGAACTGGATGATATAGAGACTGTAAGAGGGTTTGAACCTTTCATGTCTAGCGATGATTTGATTAGCTCCTTTTACTGCCTATGGACTTTAGTTTGGGATGAATTCAGGGGTATTTCGGTTAAGTTGAGCACCACCTCGTCAGGCTATTCACCGGTTATGTCAATAAAATGCCATTCAGAAGGATCTGAAATTGTTTTGTTGACAGTAGACGATGACAAAATATTCTTGAAGTGTTTAGGGGATTGTTTTTTGGCGGAAACCAGCGTAATTCGATAGGCTTGCCTATATGTCATGCCTGAGTCGACTGTTATAATCCCGATTGAATATCATCAGGAAAGTGCTCTAGATAGATTGGGTTCCTGTAAGAGACTTTTAACATTTAATATTGGGAGAATTTAATGGTTGAAAGAGTTTTTGTTACTGGCGTTGGTTCTATTAGCCCCATCGGTTTATCTATTGATGAAACCTGGCTCAACATAACTAAAGGCGTGTCAGGGGTTGATACTATTTCTTTGTTTGACCCCGAAGGATATGAAACTACTTTTGCTGCAGAAGCCACAAATTTTGAACCAGAGACATACATTGATCGAAAGCAAGCTAGGCGTATGGACCGGTTTGTGCAACTGGCTGCAGCAGCATCCCTGGAGGCTTTCGAAAACAGTGGTATTTCTATAAACAATGGAAACGCCGAAAGAGTGTCGGTAATGGTAGCGAGTGGGATCGGCGGAATAATTACACTTTCAACTCAAATTGGTGTTTTGAATGAAAGAGGGCCAAGCAGGGTCAGCCCTTTCCTAGTCCCTATGATGCTGCCTGATATGGCATCTGGACAGGTGTCAATGCTATTGGGGGCTAAAGGTGCTAATTACTGCACGGTTTCTGCCTGTGCGAGTGGATCAGACTCAATTGGGATGGCATTTGAAGCGATTCGACGAGGCGATGTAGATGCTGCTGTTACGGGAGGCGCTGAAGCGGCAATTTGCCCTGTGGGTGTGGCGGGCTTTAACTCATGCCAGGCATTATCTAAAAGAAATGATGATCCTAAGGCAGCCTCAAGGCCTTTCGATGCTACTCGGGACGGATTTGTTCTTGGTGAAGGTGCCGGTGTCCTTGTGTTAGAAAGTCAAACATCCATGGAGTCTCGTGGCGCGGAGCCAATCGCGGAAATGATCGGATATGGGTCTACTGCAGATGCCTACCATATAACCCAACCCGGCCCGGGAGGAGAAGGTGGAGCAAGAGCGATGAATATGGCTCTCGCGAAGGCTAATGTTAGCCCTGAAAGCATTGATTATATTAACGCCCACGGTACCTCTACGCCTCTAAACGATAAATTTGAAACAATGGCGATGAAATCAGTCTTCGGCGAGCATGCATATAATATACCTATTAGTTCCACTAAATCTATGACAGGTCACCTATTGGGAGCCAGCGGAGCCTTAGAAGCAGCGATTACAGTTATGGCTCTTAAAAACCAGACAGTCCCGCCAACTATAAATCTCAGAAATAGTGACCCTGATTGCGACCTAGATTACACACCAGATACCCCGAGGCAGACTACGATTACAACTGCAATGAGTAATTCCTTTGGGTTTGGTGGTCACAATGCCTCTTTAATCTTTCAAAACCCAAGTTGATTTTGTAAGGTTTATTGATATTGAAATATGAGAAATGGATAGTTTTACCACAAGCTACTGATTCAGAGGTCGCTACTTTAGGCCTCGGAGAGGTGGAATCAACCCTGTTGGTCCATAGAGGAATATATACAGAGGATGATTTGGATGAATTTCTTTCCCCTACACTCTCCTCTGTTCACGACCCTTTTCTCCTACCTGATATGTCTAATTCTGTGGACAGGTTGCTGCAAGCTATAGAGTCAAAGGAGATTGTAGGAGTATTTGGAGATTTTGATACAGATGGTATATCAGGTACTGCGCTGCTAACACGTGGTTTGGAAAATTTAGGATTAAAGGTTTTCCCATATGTCCCACATAGGGTTGATGAAGGTCACGGGATTAGTCTTCAGTCACTAGATTTTTTTTCTTCGAAAGGTGTAACCCTGTTGATAACGGTTGATTGTGGAGTTAGCTCTATTGATGAGATTCAAACAGCCCAGGATATGGGTATTGATACGATAGTGACAGATCATCATACAGCTCTTGATAGCATGCCTCATGCTATAGCAATAGTGAACCCTTCTCTCCCAAATTCATCCTACCCTTTCAAATATCTCACAGGAGTTGGTACCGCATTCAAAGTTATGCAAGCTTTGTACCAGAGAAAGAAGATCGAATTACCCGATGAATTATATGTATATGTCACTTTAGGAACTATTTCCGATGTCGGTCTTATGCGGGATGAAAACCGTTATTTGGTCAGCAAAGGCATGGATGTTTTAAGAAAATCGGAGTTCGTTAGTCTTGATGCATTGATAAAGGTTTCCAATTCTTCTAAAAAAAATTTGTCTACCCAAGACATGTCCTTTGGCATTATTCCTAGGATCAATGTAGCTGGTAGATTGGATCATGCCAAACTAAGTTTGATGTTATTACTTTCATCCGACAAACCTGAGGCCGATCGCCTCGCCCAAGAATTAAATGAAATGAATAAAGAGCGGCAACTTCTAACAGAAAAGGCGATGCAAGAGGCCCAAAAGCAAATCAAAGCCGATTTTAAAGATGGGGTGCCTTCAATAATATTTGCTGGTAAATCTAGTTGGATACCCGGTATTTTAGGATTAATTGCTGGGAGATTATCAGAAGAATATCATCGTCCGGCCATAGTTGCCTCAGGGGACGGTGAAATGTTTAGGGCTAGTGCACGAAGCATTCCGGAATTCAATATGATCGAGGCATTAGATTTATGCAGTGATAGTTTTGAGCGATATGGAGGCCATCCTATGGCTGCTGGATTCACGATAAAAAAGGATAACCTCAGAGATTTTAGGAAGGCGATGTCTTCAGTGGCTGATGAATTATTGTCTGGGCTGGATGTAGAGCCCAAGCTAACTATTGAGGCTGAAATAGCTCCGTCGTGGATAAATAGTGATTCATTAAGTTTTCTAAATGCGTTAGAACCATATGGGAATCAGAACGCAGAACCAATATTCATGACCTCCAACATGAATGTAATAGATGTAAAGAGAGTTGGTCCCTCTAAAAACCATCTAAAACTAACGATGGAACACCAGGGTCGGATATACGATAGTATTGCTTTTAGGCAAGGTGATCGGATTGACCAATGCAAAGGTTCGGTCGATTTGGCATATAGACCGGAAATGAACTACTGGAACGGCAAGTACAACCTTCAATTTATAGTATCGGACTTCCGACCGGCTTAATCGCTTTTTTGAGTTCGCCTTCTTTCTGCCCTACTGGGCTGAGGTACAGCCTCTATCATTTCATTTCGGATTTGATCGGCGTCTCCAAACCTTCCTTTAAACACCAGAAGAGGAACCATAATGGTAAGTACAGCTATAGCTATGAAATGAGCTTCTTGTAGTCCCATTGCCCATATCCTGTCCTCTCTTAAAAAAGTAATTAGGAATCTTCCTGCCGAGTAGAGAGTTAGATAAAGACAGAAAAGCATACCGGCAGGTTTCAATCGATCTTTTAAATTCCAAATCAACATTAAACTGGCTAGGTTCCAGAAGATTTCAAATGCGACCACTGGTTGTACCGAGGCATTCAGTCCCGTGTTGGAGCAATAAACCGCAGCACTTTGGGCATGAGTCCATATGAACCCAAAGAAATAGTCAGTGGCTTTTGCACAATGCTCCCCATTGACTATGTCTCCCAGACGGCCTATCGACTGGGCCATTAGCATTGCTGGTGCGGTTAAGTCGGCTATTTGCAACACAGGCATCTTTTTTACAAGACCGTAGGTTATACCCCCAATAGCTCCCCCTAAAATACCACACCAAATTCCTATACCCCCTGACCATATGGCAAAAATTTGAAGAGGGTTATCTAAATAATTCGGCCCAGTTTGGAGATTGTCGATCACATGAACCAATCTTGCGCCAATTATTCCAGAAATAATCGCCCATACAGCTATTGAATACACGTCGTCTGGGTTTATATTTCTCAGTGAAGCCCATCTTCCTACGAGGAACACAGCTGTAGCCACAGCTATAAAGCTGAACACCCCATGCCAACTCAGCAGGAATGAAGAAGACTCAAATAAAAATGGTCCGGTTACTATTTCAATCATATGTATTCAATGAAGTTTAGAACTCGTCAATAATTAGGATTAATTCTTATCCTGCCCAGAAGGTATGTCAAGGTAAGATTTAATGAAAATGTTTTTTTGTTGGTAAATTGGGACTAATTAATGATAACGGAATCGGATACCATTACCTCATTAATTGAGGATTTTCTAGAATATTTGGTAGTTGAGAGAGCTTGTTCTAACAATACCTTGGTGTCGTATAG
>QGNN01000004.1 GCA_003228105.1 Chloroflexota bacterium | reverse complement strand
TTTCGCTGGCTTAATCGAATTGATAGGATTTGGAGAATCTTTCAAATGGTTAGCTACCCTATTAGCCGGAATATCGATCTCGTTTCTGATAATTAACGTGATGGTGATGGCAACAGCCTTTTACACTTGGTTCGAACGAAGAATGATAGCTAGATTCCAGGTCAGACGAGGACCCAACAGAAATGGGCCTTTCGGAATGCTCCAACCATTTGCCGATGTTCTCAAATTGATAATGAAAGAAGATACGATACCAGATGAAGCGGACAAACCCGTCTTCACCTTAGCTCCTATCGCACTATTGGCCCCCACATTAATGATCATGATCGTGATCCCATTTGGAACCTTCCTCCATGAAGACGCTTTTTTAAGCAACCTTAATATTGGAATTCTCTTTATCGTTGGTGTGACCTCAGTTAACTCAATCGCTATATTCATGGCTGGCTGGGCGTCTCGCAACAAATATGCCATTTTAGGTTCAATGCGGGGCGCAGCGATGCTAATAAGTTACGAGATACCGATGGCACTCGGTATTACCAGTGTACTTATACTTTCAGGATCTTTAGCAATGACCGAGATAGTCAGCAGCCAATCCGTCTGGTTTATTTTAGTAATGCCCATGGGCTTTTTTGTATTCATGGCAGCATCCACAGCAGAAATGAGTCGGACTCCCTTTGATCAAATTGAAGCCGAATCGGAATTGGGCTCCGGATATAACACTGAATACAGCGGTATAAAGTTCGCTGTTTTGTTTCTGGCGGAATTTATGGCCCCACTAGTTACTGCTGCAGTAGTAACGACTCTGTTCTTAGGTGGCTCTCAGGGGTTCGACTTTTTACCTGGCGGTGTATGGTTCGCCCTGAAGATGTTCATTATAATATTTGTTCTTTTGTGGTTTAGGTCTACTTGGCCTAGATTACGAATAGATCAAATTATGGGCTTTGCCTGGAAAACATTATTTGGACTAGGTTTGTTTAATATATTTTTGGTGGCGTTGGAATTCAGCCTTGCCGACCAATTTGGAGGACTAGCCAGTGACTCTGTATCGCTCACCCCAGAGTACATGCTCATTATTGGCGCCATTAACTGGATTATAACGATAGCCATTATTTTGATAATGGCGAATGTTGTTGGAAGGAAAAAATATACTAGACCAGAACCCACACCGTCTCCACTAGCAAATATGGGCATAAAGGAAAGCTAAAATGTATGGATTAGGTTTGTTCAAGGGACTTGGAGTGACTATGAAAAATTTTGTGTCCCCAAGCCGACAATTTAATATAGTTCAATACCCCAATAGAAGAGCTAGTCCATTTGACCTTGCCAAAGTGGATAACCAAAATCCAGTATCTTTCATAGCAACCCATCCATTAAAAACTTTAAGATCCCTGCTGGGACTTGAAACAATAACCGATCGCATGCCTCAGCATGCCAATTTCAGGGGAGAAGAATTTGCCTGGTACGATAGTAGATGTACAGGATGCGCAAGTTGTGCCAAGTATTGCCCTTTAGGAATAATAAAAATTGTCACTGGAACTAGCGGTGTAAATCAACAAGAAGGCCAAAGTTACGATATAGATGTGTTTTATATAGACATAGGTCGATGCATGTTTTGCGGTTTATGTGTTGAAGCTTGCCCCTATGATGCGCTCCATATGGGCAGTGGATTTGAAGAGGGAAAATACCGAAGAAGTGATTTAGTAATTAATATCGACCAACTCAAATCGGCTGAAAAGAAGCCAAGCACCTGGTTCAGACCGCAATTGACGAACCGGGGACATGATCCAATTAAGGGATCTACAGCTGACTGGGAGGAGGTTGGGAGACATGAGAAACCGTCTCTAGAAGACCAAAGTAAGAGGTGGGCCAAAAGATGACTCTGACTACAGAACCATTTGCCATAGAATTGGCATTCTGGATTCTATCTGTCTGCACTCTCATCTCGGCAATTGCGGTCGTCCAAATTCAAGATTTATTCAGATCTGCACTTTTCCTGATCGTTACATTATTGGGAGTGGCAGGGTTGTTTATTCTACTAGGAGCAGAATTCTTGGCTGGGGTTCAACTTATGGTCTATGTGGGAGCTATATCGGTTCTTATAATATTCGCAATATTAATGACCCGAGATCTTGAAGAGGGAAATCCATCCCACAGTTTCAGAGTTCCAGTTGCTATCGTGGCAATAATATTCATCCTGTTTGCATATTACGTTATCACGCAAGATACAGACTGGAATGGGAGGCTGATAAGTGAAAACTTAGATGCTGAACAGCAGAAAGTGGCCGCGACAGTATTTTTCAAGGAATCAATCCCCTACTTAGCCAAAATGTTATTAACCGATTTTGTGCTAGCTTTTGAAATGGTATCTGTTCTACTACTTGCTGCGGCACTGGGTGCGCTAGCCTTGGTGAGGGATCGATAAATGACACTTGAAAGATTTTTGATACTTGGCGCTATATTGTTCGGAATTGGCTTATACGGCGTGCTTTCTAAAAAACATGCGATAGCAGTTTTAATGTCTTTAGAAATAATGTTCAACGGGGTCAATGTCACTGCAGTTGCTTTATCAAGATACACAGTCCCATACACAGTGCCTGACACTTTTGAAGCTGCCTCTAGATTTTTACTTACAGGACATGTATTTACGGTATTTATCATCACTGTGGCTGCTGCCGAGGTAGCCCTTGGTCTGGCAATAATCATTGCGATTTATCGAACCAGACAATCAGTTTTGATAACTGATGCAAAGGAACTGAGTAGATAGATTTTATGTGGATAGAATACAAATACGCTCCTAATTTGGTGACCGCAGAAATGTGGAAAGACACCTTCGAGTCGGAAGGACTTCCTACCAAAATACTTCCTGACGGGGATATTACCTCGTGGGCGGAAAATATCGGTTTCAAAATATACGTGCCTAAAGGACGGGAACACGTAGCTGATGAAATACTTAGGAAACTTTAAATTATGATTAACGAGCAACTAATCTGGGCAATATTTTTTATTCCTTTAGCCTCGTTCTGTGTTTTGGCTCTTCTTGTACGCCCGTTTTTTAATTCCTATTCATATATATCAGGTCCAATTGCTATTGTTTCAATTGGCATTTCATTCATTTTATCTCTACTAACATTCTTTGAGGTCGCGACAAACAGTAATCATAACCTAGTGTCAGAACCTAATTCCTGGTTAGAAATTGGGAATTTTCATTTCACTGTCGGAATTCTAATGGACCCTTTAACTGCAGTGATGCTTGTGGTAGTTACAGGCGTGAGCCTAATGGTCCAAATATATTCCATGGGATACATGAAACCTCCAAACCATGGATCAGAAAATGCCGAGCATCACGGTCCCGAGGAATTAGGTAACCCTGTATATGCTAGATATTTTGCTTACATGTCTTTGTTTACAGCATCCATGCTTGGCCTAGTTATGGCAGCGAATGTGGTTCAACTGTTCGTGTTTTGGGAATTGGTCGGGCTATGTTCATACCTCCTAATTGGGTTCTGGTTTCATAGACCGGCGGCAGCGGCGGCGGCGAAAAAAGCATTCATTGTCACCAGAGTGGGAGACTTTGGATTTCTTATTGCTTTAATGTATTTATTCTTCAAAACGTTTACAGAAAGTGTCAATTATTTAGAGATTTCAGTCATCAATGCCAACCTACCTGGACTTGTCGACGCAGGAGTAATCACCGCAGGGGCGCTGACTTTAATAGCGTTGGGAATGTTCGTTGGTGCTATAGGCAAATCAGGCCAATTCCCCCTTCACACATGGCTACCTGATGCCATGGAAGGACCTACTCCAGTAAGTGCTCTCATTCACGCAGCAACTATGGTTACGGCTGGAGTTTTCTTAGTAGCTCGGTTCTTTCCGATTTTTGAAGCTTCCCCAGACGCAATGATGGTAGTAACCATCATTGGAGGGGTTACAGCCATATTCGCGGCAACAATGGGACTAGTTTCCAACGACATAAAGAGAGTACTCGCCTATTCGACTGTTAGCCAATTGGGCTACATGATGCTGGCCCTCGGGGTTGGTGCATACGGACCGGCTATCTTCCACCTATTTACTCATGCTTTCTTCAAGGCGCTTTTATTTTTAGGGTCTGGTAGTGTCAATCACGCAACTGGGACGTTTGATATGCGTTATATGGGTGGATTACGAAGCAAAATGCCAATAACCTATATTACATTCCTCATTGGAAGTCTGAGTCTTGCAGGCATATTCCCGCTAGCAGGGTTCTGGAGTAAAGATGAAATCCTTTTGAATGCCTTCAAGCATGGAGATTTGCTAAGCGTAAGTATGATGGGATTCGTATTAGCACTTATTGCGGTATTCATGACGGCCTTTTATATGTTTAGGGCCCTATTTATGACATTTGAAGGTGATTTTCGGGGAGGCTCAGATAAGGATCCTGAAGCTCAAGCCCATGGGCCGGTCCATCTTGCCGAATCACCATTCCCTATGGTTTTACCCATGATCATACTCGCAATCCCAGCTGTGATTATAGGGTTTCTAGTGAACCCTATAAAAGACTTTGGAAGTATCCCTGCCCACTGGTTCACACATAAATTGGAGCACAGCCTGCACTTGCCTCCCCCTCCAGCTTTTGACCCATTACTGGCCATTATTTCCTCGTTGATTGCCCTACTGGGAATACTTCTAGCATGGGCAATGTATAAGCGGAATCCTTATTTGTCCCCAGCAACGATGGGCAGAGTTACCGACCCTATATATACCCTATTTCTAAACAAATATTATGTCGATGAAGTATATGAAAAATTCATAACCGGCAGAATTTATTATCGCGGAATAGCACAGACCTCTGACTGGATCGATCGAAACATAGTAGACCGTACCGTGAATATTGTGGGGTGGATTGGTATTAATTTCGGTAGTCTGATAAGAGAATTGCAAACTGGCCAAACCCAAATGTACGCGACTGTCACATCAGTTGGAATAGTCATCATAGCCGCTGTATATATATTTGGAATGTAATTAGGAGAATCTGTGGAAATACCTGGAATACTAAGCATAGCCATCTTTTTGCCGTTTATCTCAGCGGTGATTGTGGCTGTTTTTTTGACTGGGAAAACGGCCCGTGGATTCGCGGTTATAGCCTCAGCACTTGAACTGGTAGTCACAGGCTACATTTTCATTGCCCATAGACAAAATGGGTACGATTTTTCTGAAAAAATAACTTCATGGTTCCCTGAATCATTTCCAGTTCAATATTTCCTATCTGTCGATGGAATAAGTGCACCACTCATTTTGCTTACAGGGCTGTTAGGAATCGTCGCAATCTTCGCATCATGGAACATAACTGAAAGAACTAAAGAACATTTCATGTGGCTCCTCTTGCTACAAGGGGCGGTAATAGGGGTATTTACCTCAATGGATTTCTTGCTTTTTTTCCTTTTTTGGGAGCTAGAGTTGATTCCAATGTTCTTCTTAATATCCATTTGGGGTACCGGAAGAAAAGAATACTCCGCCATGAAGTTTTTAATTTTTACTATTCTTGGAAGCGCTTTCATGCTAATTGGAATTTTGGTTATATTCGCAGGTACTGGCACCTTCGATATGACTAAGATATCTGAATCACTCCCATCCTCGAACTTAATAATGCCTGTTGGATTGCTCTTCTTATTCATGAGCATAGGCTTTGCGGTAAAACTACCAGTATTCCCTTTACATACCTGGCTACCCGATGCTCATACCGACGCCCCGACTGCTGCAAGCGTAATGTTGGCAGGAGTACTTTTAAAAATGGGTGGCTATGGGCTTTTACGAGTATCTGCGGGCATGTTCCCTGACCAGCTTGAAAAATACGCTTGGGTATTGGCCCTATTAGGGGTAATAAATATTATCTATGGTGCAGCAATAACAATACGACAAACAGATCTCAAGAGGCTCATTGCATATAGTAGTGTCAGCCACATGGGTTTCGTTTTATTAGGCCTGTCAGCTTTTGGCGGTGGAATCACCTCTCTTGCATTGACAGGTGCCGCCTTGCAAATGTTTACCCATGGAACTATCACGGGACTTTTATTTTTAACAATAGGATTTATCTATGAGAGGACTCACACTAGACACATACCAGACCTAGGAGGTTTGGCCCGTAGAATGCCAGTTTTCACAGTATCGCTTGTAGTTGCGGGGTTAGCATCTTTGGGACTACCAGGAACAAGCGGCTTTGTATCAGAGGTAACTATCTTCCTAGGAGCTTTCCCAGCCTTTAAATTAGCGACGATAATAGCTGCCTTCGGATTAGTACTGACGGCTGCATACATACTATGGATGATTCAAAGATCCATGTTTGGACCTGAAAGAGAACGGTTCGAACAAATTGGTGATGCTACTGCGGTGCAAGTCATCCCTATAGCACTACTTATCACTTCAATAATAGGTATAGGTATATATCCAGCATTTGTGTCTGATGTTTTCACCGAAGGCATAACACAAATGCTAAATATGACGGGAACTAATTAATGAATTACGCTGACATAATTTTGATAGCCCCCGAAATTAGCATGGCCTTATTAGCTAGCATAATAATAATTGTGGATTTGTTTTCATCTAACAAAAAACTTTTGGCTCCACTGTCTCTAATCGGCTTATTAGCACCGTTATGTTTTTGTATTATGGTGCGAGATAATCCGAGCATTGGATTCAATGGAACCGTCAAAGTAGATGATTTCAGCGTATTTTTCAAATATGTCATTATCCTTGCGACAGGGTTAGTAATCCTCTCGTCCACGACCTATGCGAAAAGATTCGACAAACATCAAGGCGAGTACTATTCACTCATTCTTTTATCAGCCACTGGAATGATGCTACTAACATCAGCCATAGAATTGATCACTATATACATTGCCTTGGAATTGACTGCTCTTCCTACAGCAGCACTAGCAGCATTTATAAGGGAGAAGAAATCGGCTGAATCCGGTGTTAAATTCCTCATATTGAGCGCAGTTAGCTCTGCGGTTCTTCTCTACGGAATGGTGCTAATTTATGGATTCACTGGCACTACCTATTTATCCGAAATAGGAACTGTAATAGCAAATCACCTTTCCACCTCAGGACAGGTAACAGATAACGGGATTCTTTTATTCAGTGTGATTTTGATAACAGCCGGGTTCGGATTCAAAATTTCTGCAGTCCCATTTCAAATGTGGGCTCCAGATGTTTATGAAGGCGCCCCCACCCCCATAACGGGGTTTCTTTCTGTAGCCAGCAAGGCAGCAGGATTCGCCATAATTCTTAGAATCCTATATACAGTTTTTGAAAATGAGACCCTGTCTTCCGACTGGGCCAGCATGATGGCAGTTTTGAGCGCGATTTCAATGTCTGTTGGAAACCTAATAGCTATAAAACAAAACAACATCAAGAGAATGTTAGCCTACAGTACCATAGCTCAGGCAGGCTATATCATGGTGGGGTTAGCGGCGATGGCAGGCAACACAACGCTGAACACCTCAGGACCCGTTGGAATCCTTGTATACCTGGCTGGATACACGTTTACTAACCTCGCAGCGTTTGCGGTGATAACGGCAGTCTCAGAAGATTCTGGTGATGATTCGATCGACTCTTTTGCCGGTCTTATTAAAAAATCCCCGACCCTAGCAGTAATAATGACTGTTTCAATGATATCTCTCATCGGAATACCACCTACAATAGGATTTATGGCAAAAATCTATCTATTTGGAGCAGCCGTTGAAACCAATCTTACCTGGCTAGCCATTGTTGGGGTCGTTAATAGCGTTGTATCGGCCTATTATTACCTAAGAATAGTTAAGACTATGTTCATAGATAGCCCAGATGAAACACATAAAATACATCCGAGTTTGGGAGTACTCTCCGCATCTGTCATAGCTATTTCCGGTACTGTTTTTTTTGGTTTTTTCCCGAAACCTATTATCGAATTAGCTCGTGATGCTATAAACACCCTAATCGGTTAACCCAAATAAGTTAGTATTTATACTATAGATACTTAAAAACCGATAAACACTTATATATCTGTTGGGCTCATGTCAAAAAATAAATTGATTGCCTTCATATACAACTCTCAAATGCCTGCCACAGAGGTCAAGGCTAAAGAAATCATAGATTCATTAGGAATAGCAAATGTTTCATGGTTAAGTTCAGCAGGAAGTTTTTCTGAGTACTCAGAAAAACTAAAAGAAACGAGCTTGGTTATTGTGGTAGGCGGTGACGGAACCATATTAAGATCTGTAAGAGTAATAAGTCCTTATGAGCTCCCTGTCGTTGGCATAAAAATGGGGAAGGTGGGGTTTATAGCGGAATTAGCACCAGAAGAGGCCATTTCAGCACTTCCCAAATACATAAATTACCAATCGGGAAAAGGCATCGATAACGGTATAAGAACTGAAAAACGAATGATGCTGCAAGCTGATGTAATTCCTACAGAAGGTGGGGACCCCAGACTATCCGTTCATGCCTTAAATGACATCACAGTTGGAAGCAGAAAAGTCTCCAGACTGGTAGAACTTGAAGCTTCTGTAAACCATGTCCATTTAACCAACTACAGAGCTGATGCTGTAATTGTATCTACTGCGACTGGAAGCACAGGATATGCCCTTTCGGCTGGAGGGCCCATAGTTTTTCCTGAAGCTCAAATGATGATATTGCAACCGGTTGCAGCACATACAGGCCTTCGGGATGCTCTGGTACTCCACCCAAAATCAACCGTTGAGCTTCAGGCTTCCAAGAATTATTTGGCATCGATCAGCGCAGATGGATTTGTCGATTCAGATGTGGACCCAGGAGAAAAGGTTATAGTAAAGAAAAGTCCCTATAATGCCAGGTTCTTACGTTCAGAAAAACCAGATTTCTTTTATACCGCCTTGAATATGCGGCTTGGCCTCGCATACAGATCACAACGTCCACCGGAAGATCCGGGGGAGTAGGCAAAATATGGAAAATGTTGATCTTGACCGAACCATAGACAGTAAGAGAATTTATCAGGGTAGTATTATAAATGTGAAACTTGATAATGTGCTGCTAAAAACCGGGGTCAAAGCCTCTAGAGAGGTCGTCGAACACAGACCGGCCGTCGCTATTGTTCCGGTGGATTCGGAGAATAATGTACTTCTTGTCCGACAATATAGACACCCAGCAAAAAGTGACCTTTTGGAAGTGCCGGCTGGAATTATAGAAATCGGAGAAGAACCGGAAATAGCCGCCATCCGTGAGCTCCAAGAAGAGGTAGGATACACTTCACGAAATCTTAGGCTATTATTTGGATTCTGGACAAGCCCCGGTTTTACGGATGAATACATTTATGGCTATTTAGCTCAAGATTTAGTAGAGAAAAGGCTGCCCCAAGATTTCGACGAAGATATTTCAGTTGAAAAAATACCTGTTAGAAGAATACAAAAACTCATAAGGTTGGGAGAAATACAAGACGCCAAGAGCATCGCACTTTTATTGGCTCTAGAAACGACAATATAAAAATACTGTGTGTAGGTGACAAAATGACAAACCTTGATCAAATGCTTAAGCAAATCGATGATTTAGAAGAAGATCTTATAGCCTTAGAACAGGCTTTAGTTCGAATTCCGTCAGTTAATACTGGGTTTATGCCTACAGGCGACGAAACTCCAGTATGCAAATACATATCAGGCTGGCTATCTAAAGCAGGGATAGAATCTGAAATCTTAGAATCATCACCGAACAGAGGGAATATTATTGCCAACATCGATGGGACTTCTGGCGATCTTGGCCTTTTATTCATGTCGCACACAGATGTTGTGCCCGTGGAAGACGAGGATAAATGGACCTTTCCTCCATTCAGTGCAGAGATACATCAGGGTCGAATCTACGGCCGGGGGGCCTCAGATTGCAAAGGTCTCCTTTCGGCACAATTGATGGCCATGAAGGTGTTAAAGCAAAATGGAGTGGTTTTAAAAGACGGGTTATCCTTAATTTCAGGTGCTGATGAAGAGCATGGAGGAAGATATGGATTTGGATGGTTGGCAGAAAACTACCCAGAGAAATTACAGGCCCCATTCGCTGTTAACGAGGGAGGAGGATCCCCTATTGAGGCTGCAGGGTCATTAACATATGTTTTAGGGGTCGGCGAAAAAGGCCGATTACAAATCGAAATAGATGTGAAAGGGGTTAGTTCACATGCGTCGGTTCCATGGCAAGGAACAAACGCCCTTTTTAGATTGTCTCAAGTCCTTAATAGACTAGAAGAATACGAGGCAGAAAGAGATACTTCCACCAGCCTGTTTGAACATTTGTCCACATTCGCGATCGAACACAAACCGTCATCCGATAACGTAGATGAAATTATTAAAGAGCAAGAAGAAGAGAACCCAAGGTTCGCATCCATGCTTCGTGCTTTATCAAGAATGACAATAACTCCAACTATGATTAATGGAGGAATTAAATCAAATAGTGTACCGGAACAAATTAGGCTCACTTGTGACGTGAGAACGTTACCCCACCAGAGCGACGATTACCTCAGAGATGGGCTGGATAAAATATTAGATGGGATACCTGGAGTGGAATATTCCATAGATTATATGGCTGTTCCTAATTCATCTCCATTTGAAACCGAGCTCATGACCAGCTTGCGTGAGGCTACTAAAAAAGCTGTAGACCGAGAGGACGTGCAGTTTGTTCCGGCTATTAGCACTGGATTCACGGATTCTAGGTTTACCAGGCCCTTAGGGGTAACTACTTACGGATTTACAGGGTCTCACCCAGACGACGATCCGATGCTCAGTAAAGCCCATGGGACAGATGAATCTATAGGAATCAAAAGCCTAGTCAGTGGAGCGAAAGTCATGCTACATTTGGCTTATGACATGCTGGCTGAAAAATAACCCCGTTATCACTGACGCTAGAATGAAAAGTATTCACCATATTTTTTGAGAGCCGTCTTTGATAGGGAAGCCCCTAACCCAATACCCGTCGGCATCTCAATACGGCCATTCCGTACAATCTCATGTGGAGATAACAATTCATGCCTGTAGTCAATTTCTTCTATCGCATGTTCCAGTAATACCTTTTTATTTAATGACGCGCAAACATGGGCTGAGGCGAGAAGAGATATTGGTCCGGACGGACAATGAGGGGAGAAATTTATACCGTTATCGTGAGCGTTATTAGCGATTCGAACAGCTTCCTGAACACCACCACAGTATTTAATATCTGGCATGACGGTTTGGACTGACCCAAGTTGGGCAAGGGAATCGAAGAATTCTTCTCCGTACCCGGATTCACCTCCTGCTAATGGGATGGCTATTTCTTTAGAAATACAAGCTAAACGTTCAGGATAATTGATCGGATCCAAAGGTTCTTCAAACCAACCAATCCCTATCGGTTGGACTAGAGCGGCTACAATCTTAGATGATGATTCTTCAAATCTACCATGGCAATCAACGAGAATTTCCACGTCCGCTCCAACACTTTCCCTGACGGCTGAAAGCCTGCTTAATCCGTTCTTGACAACACCATTTATATCTCGAGGATTGGGGTGGGTGACCTCATCAAACGGGGCGCATTTGATCACTTTGAACCCTCTGTGCACAGCTTTATAAGCCGCTTTTGCAAAATCATTGGGTAATCGATCGGTTGAAAATAGTCCCCTATTAATGTTGGCATATAAATCAATAAATCCAGGAGGTTTTCCGCTCATGTATTCACATAAAGGTAAACTTCTTTCCATAGAACGCAATTGACTAATTGCACTCCGAACCGAACTTATGGCCGCTGCCATGGCGGAGCCATTTTCTACTGGCTGTGACAATCCTAGGCTTTTTTCCAGCGATTTTTCTCTTGGCAGCTCTTCTGATCTAAATTTATTAAGCATTTCATGTATCAACCTTCCCACCTCATCAGATTCAATGTCTTTAGTGAACTCAACATGAGTATCTCGCCCAGAAGAATCTTTAATACAAACAAAATACCAGGAGGTGTTTTTAGTTACGTCATATCTTACAAATTCCCATGAATGTAATAATAATGTCATATGGTGTGGAAACCTCTTGAAAAGTCTTAGCCTTTTAGGTCTCAATTGTACCCTAAATTAATTAGACCACTTGTCTTAAGTACAATATCAAGGCATTTAAAAAAACCTGTTGGATTATATGGTGTAAAGTGTTAAACTCGGATAAATTCAGCAGCAACGGAGCAGCATATGGACGGCTTGATCGTTCACGATACCCCCAACACAAAGCTTTCTACTATGGTGGTAGCTTTCGCAGGATGGCCAGATGCTGCCGAGGCAGCCACCAGAGCAATAAGATACATGGTACGAAAACTCCCAAGTAAAAAGATTGCTGAGATAGATCCTGAAAATTATTATGACTTCACGGTCAACCGACCCCAAACTCGTATTAACAGACAGAAAAACCGGATCATAAAGTGGCCTGCAAACGAATTCTACAGCTACGTTCCTGAAGAAAATCCAGACAATGGGATCCTAATGTATGTGGGAACCGAACCAAACCTTAAATGGAGAACTTTTTCTGATACAGTCCTAGAGGTAGCGAAATTATCTGGAGTTGAGTTAATTATATCGTTAGGCGCCTTGCTAGACACGGTGCCGCACACTAGGGAAGTTAAAATAACCGGCAGGGCCAGTAGTAAGGAACTAAGTAAAAAGGCGAGATGGCTGGGAATAAGAAATTCTGGTTATCAAGGACCCACCGGAATCCATTCTGCTTTCGCTGAAGCATGTGCGAGAAATCATATCCCTCATGCAAATATTTGGGGCCACTGCCCTCATTATGTTCAAACTTCTCCAAACCCTGTAACTAGTTTCGCCTTGCTCGAGCGGCTTAAAAGCCTTGTGGACATTGACTTAGATATGAGTGAACTAGATTTAGCTGGGCAAGCATTCAGGGAGGAAATCTCCAATGCGATCGCAAAACAACCTGATGTCAGCTCATACGTATCTCGCCTAGAACACCAATATGATGAAGCAAAAAGTTCGCAAATTGAGATGCCAACTGGAACGGATATGGTGAAGGAAATTGAAAATTTCCTAAAAAGTCAGTCCAGTGGACAGGAACAAGAATAAGAATAAGAAGACTCATAATGGCGGATATCCAATAAGTGCCGCATTTATCAATAGACCCGGACTACTATCGAACGCTTTTCGATCGTTGGACAAATGACATTGCGATGCTCCCCGATTTTCCAACCGATCTAAAGGAAAAATTGGTTGCACTTCATTTCATAATGCTGGCTTTTGCTGAAGGTGCGGAATATTCGGAAGATGAGATCCACGAAGGTATAAAAGACAGAAACTTGTTTTCTGTCGACCATGTTCAAATAAGAATTAACCTTCTTCAACAAGGTTTTATTGTTAGAATTGTAAATGAATCTAAATTCATTTACAAAACATCCAAAGAGTTTTTGGAACATGCTCAATGGCATAGTTCAATACCGGGAGTTATGTAATAAATAATCAAAAAAGCCCAAAGCAGCATTTAATAAATGTCGGACCAATATCGATTAATTGCCGTGACTGGGGCGGTCAAGGCAGAAATATCGTATTAATTCATGGGCTAGCATCAAATTGTAGAATCTGGGATCTAGTTGGCCCACTTTTAGCAGAAACCAATTCAGTGAAAGCTATAGATCAAAGAGGCCATGGATTATCTTCTAAACCAAATCAGGGATACGATTTCGAGACGGTCACGAATGATTTACATTTCTTCCTAGAAGCCAATCAAATTGATAATCCATTGTTGGTTGGCCATTCATGGGGAGGTAGTGTTGCATTGAATTTTGCAGCACATCACCCTGAAATGATAAGCGGTCTTTGTCTTGTCGATGGAGGTTTAATCGAAATATCTTCCATACCAGGTAACTCTTTGGAAAAAGCCCTTGTGGATATGGCTCCTCCTTTATTCAGCAACTTAACGCAAGAATTTTTTAAACAACGAATTGCAAAAAGAGACTGGGGGGAGCGAGATAGCCTTTCCCTTCAGAACGATCTAATTAATATTGTTATGGCAAACTTTCAAGAAATTCCGGACGGGACCATAACACCTCGATTTAAGAGAAGTAATCACTTGAAAGTGGTAGAAGCTTTCTGGGATCATCGGCCTTCTTCCTTATTTTCCTCAGTAAAATGCCCGGTACTCAACATGCCAGCGAGGTTGAATGATGATGAAACTTCCAGACAAACACTTCGGAAAAATTTGATAGTTCAGGCAGAAAAAAACATAGCTAAATTCGAAACAGTATGGCTAGAACATAGCATCCATGATGTGCCGCTTCAAAAACCTATGCTGGTCGCATCCACAATTTCTAGTCATCTAAAAGAAGGTTTTTTTAATTAAGCAACTTTGGTTGTATCAGCCAAAAAATAATATGGGACATTCCACGTCCCTACCTGTCCCATATCTACAACAGCCTTATTAGCATAAAGTTTTTTCACTATCCCCCTGCTACCGGTAATTGGTCCACCACTAACATTGCCAAGATACAAAACCTCTTGGCCACTGTCTATATTGAGGCCATTTTGAAAAGTAGAATAGCGGCCGGCTTCATTGGTCAGAGATAAAGTCAACTGTAACGATTGATTCATATAAGTACCTTGTAGGATAAGCTAATTTAGAACATTTTAGAACAGAACACTTGTTCTGTCAATTGATATCGCTGAGTATACCGGAATTACAAGATTCAGATGATATAAAGACCCCTACTGAGATAGAATACCTAATAGCAATCTACCATAGAGGTATAGCATCATGGGAAGACTGGAAAACAAGGTGGCAATAATTTCTGGAGCGGCAAAAGGGCAGGGAGCCTTTGAGGCAGCTCTTTTTGCAAAAGAAGGTGCCAAAGTTGTATTGGCAGATATAGACCTAGAGTCATGCCAATCAAATGCCCGAAATATAATGGGATCAGGAGGTGAGGCTGTCGGAATATATCTAGATGTGACCTCTCCCACCAGTTGGAAAGATTGTATCAAAAGCACCATCGAAAAATATCAGAGTTTAACGATACTGGTAAATAATGCTGGGATATACAGTAGGATACCAATTGAAGAAGCCTCAAATGAGGAATTTGACTTAATAATGGCAGTGAACCTCAAAGGGGTTTTTCTGGGCACTAAATATTCTATTCCGGAAATGCGCCATTCCGGAGGTGGTTCAATTATCAACATCTCTTCTACCGCTGGACTAGTGGGAAACCAAGGAGGCGGAGCCTATGGTGCATCAAAGGGTGGGGTTAGACTTTTTACTAAATTCACCGCAATACAGCATGCTTCAGATAACATAAGAGCTAATTCTGTTCACCCTGGCCCCATAGACACAGATATGATCGCAGATAATATATCCACTCCGGAGGGAAGACAAAACTCCATATCTAAGATACCTTTGGGACGCATAGGAACTATAGAAGACGTCGCTATGGGTGTCTTATTCCTAGCCTCTGATGAATCTTCATATATGACAGGCTCTGAATTGGTCATAGATGGAGGAATTACAGCTCAGTAGACTTGTAATAATTATGTATTTTTTCAGTTGGTGAAATACTGGTTAATCAAATTGACTTTAATGAACATAATGCCTGACTTCAAAGCGATTATATTAGCAGCCGGGGCGGGGACTAGGATGAAATCCAGTCTACCGAAGGTGCTTCATAAGCTGTCTGGAAAACCAATGATAACGCTAGTTATGGATTCAATAACCAAGGCTGGAATACACGATATCATTGCTGTTGTACCACCTTCTCATGAATCATTCAAAGAAACTTTCGAAGAAAATATAGCTATTGCGGTCCAAAAACACCCAATAGGAAGCGGACACGCTTTATTGCAATGTAGGCAGACGGTGTCCAACATTGAGAATATCCTTGTTATAAATGGCGATATGCCTTTGATTAAAACAGAAACTCTCTCCGACCTTATGAAACAGCACAAATCATCGAAGGCCGACCTTACCTTACTAACCGGAAGAGTCCCCGATCCTAGAGACTTCGGCCGTATAGTTCGAAATGCTAAAGGGAAAGTGACTAACGTAGTAGAAGAATCCGAAGCCAATGGAGCGCAACTACTTATCAATGAAATCAATGCAGGGGCCTATTGTTTCAAAACTTCATGGCTATGGGCAGCTTTGGAATCTCTAAAGCCGTCCAAATCTGGGGAGTTTTTCCTCACAGATCTGATACTTTTTGCTGAAAGTATAAACTTGACTATTGAATCCATTAGTACGGATTATCAAGAAATAATGGGAGTGAACAATAAATCAGATTTGGCAAAAGCCGAAAAAATATTGAGAACCGCAACTTGTGAGAGCCTAATGGAGACTGGAGTAAAAATTATAGATCCTGATACGACATACATTGACCTGGAAGTATTGGTTGGCCCTGACACCGTAATTTTTCCGAACACTCATATCAGAGGAAGTACCAATATTTCTTCAAATTGCGAAATAGGTCCAAATTGCGAAATTACCAATAGTTCTATTGGGGCCTCTTGTGTAATCAGGTCCTCAACCATCGCATCCGCCATGATTCATGATAACGTATCAATCGGGCCATATAGCCATATTAAAGAGGGGTCTATCCTAAACGAGGATGTTAGTATAGGTAATTACGTGGAAATAAAAAACAGTACATTAGGTCGCGGTACAAAATCAGGTCACCATTGCTATCTTGGGGACTCAGATATAGGTTCCAATGTTAATATAGGGGCAGGGACTATAACCTGTAACTACGATGGTGAACAAAAAAGTAGAACCACTATAAAGGACAACGCCTTCATTGGATCTGATACAAAGCTGGTCGCCCCAGTGACCATCGGGAAACAATCTATCACAGGGGCAGGATCAATAGTCACAAAGGATATCCCTGATTTTGCAAAAGGAGTCGGTTCCCCAGCTCGGATTTTAAAGGAGGATAGGTCTTCATAGACCCAAGCCAAATTGGACACTGATATAAGTGATTTATCAAGTTTAACCGTTATAGTTTCGATCACACTTTTCACATTAATAAGCTTTATACAACATGTAATTGGTACTGTTACCAGAGAATCCATATTCATATGGCGAAGTGAAGAAAGGTCCGGATTAGAGAAATTAGAGGACCTTTTCCGTAAGACTGACCAGTCAAATTCAGCATTTTCAATCATAAAAACGATATCTCTAGCATCAGCAGTGATAAATTGCTATTTCATTTTTTATCAACCCTCTGAGAATCAACTTACATCCTATGATTTCGGACGAATAAGTCTCATAGCCATATCCACCCTTATAGTTCTAGGGGTGTTAGAAACAATAGCAAAGGTGGCTGGACGGCACAGTGGGCCTAGAATCGCGGTTCGAATCTATAGGTTAGTTATCTTCATTGGTACAACTCTGAGACCAATCACACGTTCTCAAGAACGTCTAATAGAAATAAGTACTGTTGAGGAAAATCCATCAGCTATCAGTGAAAACAGTAATATTGCGATGCAAATGGACGACGAAGGTGAGCCTCTCGAAGAACATGAAGTCCGAATGATACGGGGTGTCTTCCAATTAGATAAAACAGTTGTGAGGGAAATTATGATTCCCAGAGTAGATATGATCACTGTGGATATATCAACCTCTATAAATGATGTGGTGGACATAATGATCAGGGAAGGCCATAGCAAAATACCAATATACAGAAATGAAACGGACCAAATTGAAGGTATAGCACACTCAATGGACATCCTAGGTCAAATAAGATCTGCGAAATCAAATGTTGATGTTGAATTGGGAAAATTCCTTCGTCCAGTGTTGTTTATACCTGAATCAAAAACACTAGAGTTTTTGTTAACCGACTTTCAAGACAAACGAATGCAGATGGCTATAGTGATAGACGAATACGGTGGGGTATCAGGTCTCGTTACAGTGGAAGACTTAGTCGAGGAAATCGTGGGAGAACTTCATGACGAATTTGATACACGGGAACTAGGAATAAGGGAGGTAGAAAAAAATGAATTCTACATGGACGCTAGTATAGCAATCGATGACATCACTCTTTCTATCGGAGCTTCTTTTGAAGGTGAAGGGTTTGACACTATTGGAGGATTCGTTTTACATGAACTTGGAAAAATTCCGAGTCCTGGAGATAAGTTTTCCTACAACAATCTATCGATTGAAGTGATTTCTACAGTAGGTAGAAGACTTAGGGAAATAAAGATCCTTAAAATCTAATAGGCTTAAGAAAACAAAACATAACCACGTTTTACAGTGACTATACCGCCGATTGTTCCATGATATCGTGAGCATCCTACAAATCGACTGTTAGTGTCCAAGACAGACTCAACTTGTCCTATAATTTGAAATATCTAATACTCTCTATCACACCCAAGACTTTGTTAACATAAGTCTAGCCTATAATAATAGTTACTGAGCCTATTTTCGTTAGGAACTTCTAACATTCAAATTCAAAGAATTGATTCATCTCCGATTGTAAGGATTTCATATACATGAAATTTAAAAGGCTCCCAAATAGTCAAGTTTGGAAGCCTTATATCCGCTAACTCCTACATTATCCAACCAAATATAAAATTCTGTTAGGCAATGAGGTTGCTTATCTATTAGCTAGTAATAACGGGGGCGGCGGCTTCTGGATTAGAGGAACCTTTACCAACAAGTGCAGAGACCCAGCGTCCAGAGTGGCCTTAACGTCAATTTGGAAGGCACCTGAAGCATTTGCTTCTCCTCCAGCCAATATCATTATCAACTCCGCCGGCTGCACCAGCACAGATGATGCTAACCATTTCACTAGCTAAACATCCTGCGCCGTAACCAACTTTTCGTTAAGTACTTCTAACATTCAAATTCAGAGAATTGATTCATCCCCGATTGTAAGGATTTCATATACGTGAAATTTAAAAGGCTCCCAAACAGTTAAGTTTGAGAGCCTTTTATCCGCTAACTCCTACATTATCCAACCAAATATGAAATTCAGTTAGGAAATGAGGTTATTTATTTATCAACTACTAATAACGGAGCGGTGGCTTCTGAATTAGAGGAACCTATAGCAACAAGTGTATAGAGACCAGCGTCCAGCGTGGCCTTAATGTCAATTTGGAAGGCACCTGAAGCATTTGCTTCTCCTCCTGCCAATATCTTATCAACTCCGCCGGCTGCACCAACACCGATGATGCTAATCATTTCACCAGCTGAAAATCCTGCGCCGTAAACAACGGAAGTACCGCCAGCCTCTGCAGGTGTCGCTGCCAAGCTAGCCGATACGGACCCAGCTGGAGAAGACACTGACACTATTGTAATAGGGGCACTTGCTTTGCTACCACTTCCACCCTGCGCGAACACAGAGGAAGGGCCACCCGCTCTGCTTATAATAGCTCCCTCTTCAGACATAAAGTCAAAAGATATTTCAAAGGCTCCTGCACCATTAGCAGTTACTTGAGAACCTCTTCCATCACCAATAATTGGTGATAAAGTTGAGTCGATTCTAAGCTGTATCACAACTGGTTCATTTGGTTGAAACCCTGAACCAGCAACACTAAATTTCTCAGACATTGACATCTTCTGTTTACTAACAGTTATGTTGCCTCCTGGCGCCGCAGCGTCAGAACCATCCGGGCCTGCTGGTCCTTGAAGACCAGGAGCACCACCTTGGCCAGGGTTGCCAGGCAAACCTGGAAGGCCAGGCTCTCCTTGCGGTCCCTGAGAACCATTCACTCCAGCACTACCAGGGTTACCTGGAAGGCCAGGTTGACCGGCAGCACCTGGTGCACATGCGGATAATACAAATAACAATACTGAGAAAACCAGGGCTGTTGACAACGCCTGAAGGCTAATTAGCTTTCCCATTTGACCCCCTTCTTATCTGATAAAGGAACGAATTTTAGTACAAACTTATACGCTGGAAGAACAAGCAGCAAAACAGCAGCAAGCTCTAGCAACGGTGAATGAACAGTTTTATGGTATGCACCACCCCAAGGGATGTCAAGTCATTTCCGTGCCTAATTCATCACTTTAAAATAACCTTCCAAACAAGAGGGTATGAACCTAACCGCAGTCACTCCCCGTCCAACCGTAGAATTCTAGTTGAATAACTATGAATAATCAACAGTAGGAAATATAATATGCTTAGATTTTGCCCTGTTGCACGATGAAATCATTGAGCAGGCGCATAGTTTGGACAATAGGTGTGATTTATAAAATAATGTGGAGGCAACAAAGTGATTGTGACTGATCACAATAGTCATTCAGTATCCTGGATTCTACTCGCAGGTTTCGCGTGCCTGGGGGTTCCATCGGTTACGATGGTTTTTGGGGGTCTGCATTTCCACCCAATTTTGGACGTATTCCTTTTTGGAATGGGTATTGTGGGAGCCGCATTCTTAATTTCTTGGGCTGCAGAGGCTGCACAGTTAGATATATCCGCATCTTTTGCCATTGCAATACTAGCCTTGATCGCAATTCTTCCCGAGTATGCTGTGGAAGCTGTGCTAGCTTGGGACGCTGGCCAATCATATGACACTGCTAGTGCCATAGTAACGCCAGAAATGGAAAGGGTGGCAGCCAATGTGACTGGCGCAAACCGCCTACTAATTGGGCTTGGTTGGTCTGCCGTGATCCTAATATTCTGGATCAAGAGAAGGTCCTCATTAAACATGGCAAATACTATGGGGCTTGAAATATTAATGCTATCCATCGCAACTGCTGTTACTTTTTTAATATTTTTTATGCAGCAGGTACATCTGATAGTTGCTGCTGCCTTGATTGCCCTGTACGTGGTTTATCTTTGGTTAAGTTCAACCAAAGAGTCAGAGGAGCCGGAATTAATGGGCCCCTCTCTAGCGATAGGAGAGCAATCTAAGGTGGTGAGGAGACTGATTGTGTTAGGGCTCTTCGCTTATTCGGCCTTTGTTATACTCGTCGCAGCAGAACCGTTCGTTCATTCCCTTATCGATACGGGCCGTAATCTTGGTATTAGCGACTTCCTCTTGATACAATGGATTGCCCCATTAGCCTCAGAATCGCCTGAAATAATAATAGCTGTCCTATTTAGCCTGAGAGCAAATCCAGTCGCAGGATTAACAACTTTAATATCTGCTGAAGTCAATCAACTCACTTTGTTAGTTGGCAGCATGGTCGGGATTTTCAGTCTATCTGCTGGAGAATTATTAAGCTTCCCGTTGAATAATATGCAATCCGTGGAATTCTTATTAACGGCTGCTGTATCTCTACTGGGAATAATATTGGTTTTGCCCCGAGTTATTGGGTGGAAATCAGGAGTTATCTTATTAGTAATGTTCCTAGCACACCTACCATTTACCGAAACTGATCAACGCATGTTATTCACCTACGGGTATATATCAATCGCGGCAGTCTTGATTGGTTACCAGTTATACAATAAATATTTGTCTAAAAATTAGTCAGTAAATTAACCTTGATCCTACTGCCATTTTTGAGGCCGGTTTGATAAATTACCCAAACCCAATTCACGGCACAAAGATGGAAAAAGATTCTTTGAAGCCCCTAGCCATTCTAACTCTTTAAGGGTTTCAGTAATTTCCAAATCAGTACGAACTGTAGCGATTTCCCGGTATAGGCGAGCTTTCTCCCTATTATCTTCAAGGCTCAAACTTAGAGCTGCCGCTCCCCTTACAGAGACATCCCAAAGTTCATAAGTATTTGGTATGTCCTCTATGTGAATATACCGGTTAAGAAGAGTAGAACTAGATTTCGCGCCCCATCTTGGAATACCAGGAATATTATCTGCAGTGTCGCCAACCAGTCCCAAATAATCGGGTATTGATATCGGTAAAATACCAAATTTTTCAAGAACACCGGATTCGTCCAGGACAAAATTATTTTTCCTGTCTAGACATACGATTTGATCTCCAGAAACCATTTGACATAAATCCTTGTCGGGTGAACAAATGATTACCTGCTGCACTGTGTCCTGCTTTGAATAGAGTAATGCCGCTGTGGCCAATGCATCGTCGGCTTCATAATCATGCATAGGCCATGACACTATACCAAGCGCATTTACTACCCTCTCAGCTAATGGAAATTGCATTTTCAACTCTAAAGGGGTGTCCGACCCATCCTTGTAAGTTGGTAGCAACTCATTTCTAAAAGACTTAATTGAACTGTCAAAGGCAACTGCTACGTGAGTAACTTCAGGTTGATGTAGTAAAGATATCAAGGTCATTATCAACCCTCTGATGGCTGAAACATGCATTCCGTCAGGTGCTAATCTCTCAGGTTGCCCAAAATGGGATCGAAATAATTCATATGTTCCGTCTACTAAATGGACTTTCATATCTCACTTAATTTAACAATTTATCATATTCACCTAGTGCTGGGATTTAACACATCACTCATAGCATCGCCAAACAAATTCCAACACAGAACTAATGACCAAGCTACAACCCCGGGAGCGATTAACATCCACGGAACGACTCGAAACGCACTAATACTACCTGCTTCCAATAGCATCGTTCCTAAACTAGGTCTCGGTGGCTGTATACCCAAACCAAGCCAACTTAAGATAATCTCTGTTCCGATCAGGGTGCCCATGCCCATTGAGACCATAACTACGATGGGGCCTATGGCATTGGGTAGGAGATGAATAAATAAAATCCGTGAAGTTGAGGCTCCCGTTGCCTGAGCCGCTTCAACATATTGTGAACTCTTTAGAGACAAAACTTGCCCCCGGACTAAGCGGGCCATCCCAACCCAGCTAAACGAAACTAAAGCCAACGAGATTACTAAATAGTCAGCTATTCCAGATTTCACTATCCCGTCTAACACTGTGTTATCTTCGATCCAACGAACAAAACCTAAGATTCTTGGCCTTAAAGTAGCAGCTAATAAAATAACTAGCAAGATGTCTGGAAAAGAAGCAAAAAGCTCGCCTATTCTCATTATTAATGAGTCAACTTTACCTCCATAATATCCAGAAATCAATCCAAGGGATACTCCTATCAGCAATCCTCCTGTGAGGATCGTTACCAAGGTTATTATCACCGTGTTTTGTATCCCCCAAAGGGCCCTAGAAAAAACGTCTCTACCTTTCAGATCAGTCCCAGCTATATGTTGCATTGTGGGAGCTTCTCTGATTGATTCGTAATCCTGCTCGTTATATCCATAAGGTGCTACCCAGGGCGCAAATATACCCAAGAAATAAATGATCATGATAACAATCAGACATACCACTGCTAGTTTTTTATGCCAAAGCCTCGTGAAAGCTCGGGACAAATGACCTTTATTACTAATGGATGTATCCACTATGAGAGCCTTATGCGTGGATCAATTAGAGAGTATGCGATGTCAGCTAGCAAATTAGCAACTACAAAAGCAGTTGAAAGTATAAGAGTGAATGCCATTATTACCGGATAGTCCCTGTTAAAAATAGCCTGAATAGCAAAATCTCCTACCCCTGGTATCCCAAGTAATCTTTCAGTTATGAACCCGGTGGTCAACATACCAGCTAAAGAAAATGACAGTATAGTTACGACGGGAATGATTGCATTCCTCAAAACATGTCTCACATCAATATATCTTTCACTTAAACCTTTAGCCCTTGCGGTTCTAATGAAATCTTGGCCAAATACATCCAAGGTACTAGTCCGCATCAAACGAGCAAGTCCGGCGACTCCAGGAATTCCCATTGTGATAGCAGGAACTATAATCCTCAGGTCAAAAAATCCTCCCCATCCAGAACATGGCACCAGACTCAGTTTCAAACATAAGCCCCACAAAACTATAGGAATGCTTACCATAATTGGTACGGACATTAGAACCAAAGTAAGTGAAACAGCAGCAGGATCTACCCAGGTACCTTGTTTATGGGCTATCCAAAACCCCAAAGGTAACCCGATGGACAAACTAACAAACATGGCAGCGAGGTTAACTTGGAAAGAAACCCACATTTTTGAAGCCAGTAATGAGCCTACTGATCGACCTCGATATCTAAGGCTCTCCCCAAAGTCTCCCCTAATTGCCCCCGATACGTAGTCAGCGTACTGGACTATCACTGGTCGATCCAGCCCCAGTGAAGATCTTATTCTTTCGGCAGTCGCCTCGTCATACCTAGTCCCCAGCATCACCCTTACTGGGTCACCAGGCCCATAGGTTCCGAGAACGAAGGTGACTGCCGATACCATCAATAATAATGTAGGCAACCATAGCAACCTTCTAGTTATATATATCCCCATATGCCTCTAAACTTATTCTGTATTCGCTATAGCATAAATGACATCAGAGGATAGCGAATAATTTACCTACAATTGATGACAAACTTAATCTTGTATATAAACATATCGCATCTTTGATATTGTCATTGGGGTCAGCTCATACCCTTTCACGTACGGCTTTATTAGAACGTGCCGTTCTCCTGCAAACCACAAAGGAACCCAAGCAGCATCATTAACAATAATTTCCTCTGCCTCTTGGTAAAGGTCTATTCGCTTCACCAAGTCTGTTTCAATCCTAGCATCCTGGAGCAAAATATCGACCTTCTGACTAGAATATAAGCCGTGGTTATTTTCACTTTTCGAATGAAATAATATGTCCAAGAAATCTTGGGGGTCAGGGTAATCAGCCTCCCACCCCAAACCACCAAAAGCTTGGAATTTTTCCTCATCTAAATCTTTGAGGTAGGTAGCCCATTCAACTTGCTGTAGCTCTACTTCAACACCCAAAGTTTCCAGCCACATATTTATTATTACCTCTAGATCTAATCCAGGAGTACCCCCTGTACCAGGGATAGTTATTACAATCCTAGGCCTATTAGCCGGGTCAGCATATTTTGATTCGGACAAAAGTTTTTTTGCTAAAACAGGATCGTGGCGAAGACCCTCCAGGCGTTCATTGAACCCAGGGAAGCCAGGTGGTAATATTCCGTACGCAGGAACCACCAAATCTGAATATACTTCCTTTGCAATTAATTCCTTATCTATCGCATGGTTTAACGCACGGCGAAATTTAGAGTCATCGAAAGGAGGTTCTTGTACATTAAATCCTATGTAGTTAACTGAATATCCAGGGTCGGCAACAACCAGATCCCTATTAAGTGGATCAACTGGATCCTTAATCCTCTCCAGATCAAAAAGCCCAACTCCGGTAATATCAATCTCATCATTTTCATACATAGCCATTGAGGACCCACCAGCCAAATTCATCTGTATTTTTGCTAGTTTGGCTTTATCGAGATGGTACAGGTCATTTCGCTCCAATATGATCCTTTCTCCAATTTTGTAATCGGACAATTTAAATGGCCCAGTCCCATTAGCGCTATCGGTCCAGTTAAGACCTCCTGCCGATACATTATTCCTGTCAACAACGTATGCCGTCGGGTAGGTGAGTTTAGCTAAAAAATATGCCTTTGGAGAATCTATCTCTATTTGTAATGTCCTGTCGTCAATCGCTTTGACACCACTTATTTGAGAATTTTTACCTTCCAACACATCAATTACTCCTACTATGTCGCCTAGATATGTTTTGGCCGTAGGGGAAGCGGTGTCTGGGTTTACTGCACGCTCCAAAGACCATTTAAAATCATGTGCTGTCACTTTAGTACCATCGTGAAACACAGCATCATCACGGATTTTGAAAGTATAAGTAAGACCGTCAATTGAAATATCCCAGCTATCAGCGAGATCGGGAATTAATCGTAAGTTGGTATCAAATCCGACTAAACCACCAAATATTTCCACGACAACGCCTGCAGAAGTAGTATCTGAAGTGAGGTGAGGGTCCAATGTTGGAGGATCAGACCAAAGGCGATTAAATACACCAACTGGTGCTTCGGAAACATCAGCTAAAGTTTTGACTTCGGTTTTCGCATACGCACTTTTCTCCATGGTGGATTCTCGTATCGATTCAGCCACGTTAGAGGATTCAGTGGTTGGTTCTGAGTTTCCAGAATCACCAACAGCCTTTCCGATTACAGTCTGACCACAAGCGACTGATCCAATCAAAAGTATCACCATTGAAAAAACGAGTGAAAAACGGTTAATCATATGTACCCCAAAAGCAATTTAGTCTTAAGCAAAAAAACAGATCTCTTTAATAATAGTAATCTTTCTTAAATATTAACAACGGCAATTCCACTTAGGTATTATCACCTTACATGAACCTCGGAGCAGTTAAAGCGTTAGTCAGAACCCATTTGAAAGGCTAAATAAGCTTTTATGAAAACGTCCAAATTGCCGTCTAAAACTTCATCTGTGGCAGAAGTCTCCACATTGGTTCGGTGATCCTTAACCATCTGATAAGGATGCAATACATAACTACGAATTTGGTTACCCCACTCGGCAGAAACATGATCCCCTTTCAAATCCGATATTTCTTTATCTTTTCTCTTTCTTTCTAGCTCTGCCAAGCGAGAAGCTAATATTCCCATAGCTATTTCTCTGTTTTGGTGTTGGGATCTTTCATTTTGACATGTTACAACTATCCCGGTGGGGTCATGAGTTATTCGTATAGCTGTTGAGTTTTTCTGAACATTTTGTCCACCATGGCCTCCAGCTCTAAATACATCCACCCTCAAATCATCTGTATTAATTTCGACGCCTGCGCTTTCATCCATTTTTGGGATAACTTCAGCGAGAACGAATGAAGTATGCCTAGCATGGTCGCTATCAAATGGGGAAATCCGAACGAGTCTATGAACTCCTTTTTCCGCTTTGAGATGACCATATGCATAGTCGCCAGTTATTTGTACCACCACACTTTTTATACCAGATTCTTCTCCGTGAGAAACATCTAAAATTTCACAACCAAACCCTTTCCGATCGCACCATCTGGTATACATACGGGTTAGCATAGAAGCCCAATCTTGAGAATCAACACCTCCTGCCCCCGCATGCAAGGCTAATATGGCATCGCGTTGATCGTGTTCACCTGAGAGGGTAAGTGTAAATTCTTCCTCTTCGACGTTTTTTTCTATTTGACCGGTTTCCAGGCGAATCTCATCCAAAAAGCTTGAATCGTTCTCTAAATTTGCCAGTTCCAGCAATTCCAGATTCGTCACTATCTGTTTTTGAATCCCTTTCCACACAGCAACCTGATTATTTAATGTTGCCAAGGTTTTCATTTTGGATTGGGCATTAGTAGAATCTTCCCAAAAATTTGGAACTATCGATTCTTCTTCCAATTCTTTTATTTTTCGTTCCTTTGAAGGAAGGTCAAAGACGCACCAGTAGGTCAGAAACCTTTTCTCTCAGATCGAATAAAGCGGTTTTCAATTCTTGCATCGGGGGTTCCTCTCCACACAGTTCTTGAAAAGCATATGTGAGCGCTAGAAGCTAATTATAACAAGCAGTTCAGTCAGATTACTTAATTTAGACCCCAACAATACCATCCAAAGTAACTAGATTGACAGATAAGAATCCACGTCCAATACCCATCCTCTTTTCATAGACCTACGTTCGTCAGAAACACCGGGTAGGCTTATTGTTTCCAGCAAAGTTCGAGGGTTTGGGCCTCTTAATATAAGTTGCCATCTGTATCGACCTCTAACTCGACTCGGAAAAGCTTGGGTGGGACCAAGAATTTCGGTATCAGACAATCCCCATACCTGTTTTTGTTCTCCCAGTAGCTTAGCTAGCTGTTTAGCCTCTCTCTGCCCAGAAATGTCATCTACATCTTGCCTAAGCAATCTAATTATTTTGCTATATGGCGGCTGCACATGGTTGCGCCTATTCTTAGATTCTATATCAAAAAAAGACTCGTAATTCTGCGTAGCAGCAGTTTTTATGGCGTAATGGTCTGGCTGATATGTTTGAATAATAACTTTGCCATCCTCCACCCCCCTCCCTGCTCTACCAGCCACTTGGCACAAAGTTTGAAATACTCGCTCCGATGCTCTGAAATCCGGCAACCCAAGCCCGACATCAGCCGATACAACGCCTACTAACGTCACATTAGGCAAATGATGCCCTTTTGATATTAACTGCGTGCCAACAACAATTTGAGATTGTCCTGATCTGAACCTATCCAAAAGCTCCCCATAGTGAGAATGCCTGGTTATGGCATCACTGTCCCATCTATCAATAACTACATCGGGGTACAATTTATTAAGTTTTTCAGTAACAAGTTGAGTACCCACACCATACCTTCCAATAGAATCGCTGCCGCACTCTAGACAGTTTTCAATATTCCTTCTCTTTTGGGCACAGTAGTGGCAAATTAACAATTGGGACTCGGCATGAAATGTGAGTGACACATCACAATTTCTACACTTGGCCACGTACCCACAACTATTGCATTGGACAAAGGAAGAGAATCCTCTTCTGTTTATAAAAAGAATAGCTTGATTCCCGTTATTGATAGTGCTTTCTAACTCTGCTATTAATTGCCTGCTGAAAATGTCATCGTTACCACTCTTTAACTCAACCCTCATATCCACAATATTGACCTCAGCAAGCAACCTCCCATCTCTACCTGAGGTGCCATTTACAGTAGGCCTATATCTTTGATTTAACTCTACCAACCGATATCTTCCTCGCTTGGCTCGCAGGTAGGATTCGATATCTGGGGAGGCTGACCCTAAAATCACAGCGGCTGATGTTAACCCTGCTAATTGCATCGCAACATCTCTAGCATGATACCTAGGCACCCCCTCATTCTGTTTATAAGTCCATTCATGCTCCTCGTCAATTATGATCAACCCCAAGTTATTCAAAGGGGCAAATATGGAGCTTCTTGATCCAACCACAACCTGATATTCATTGGCTTTGATCTTTCTCCACTGGTCAAACCGTTCCCCTACTGACAGTCCGCTATGCAGAACTGCTATTTTTCCTGGAAACCTGGAAGAAAATCGTTCTATGGTTTGGGGAGTCAACGCAATTTCTGGAACAAGCACCAAAGAGTTTTTCCCTCGGGAAATACAAAAGGACACGGCTTCCAGATACACTTCAGTCTTACCACTACCAGTAACACCATGAAGAAGTACGGCTCTAGTTTTAATCGAAGGCTTCTCTATCAATTCATATATTTGTTTTAAAGCGTAAGTTTGTGAATCCGAAAGATTAACCGGTTGAGCAGGTGTATACAGCTTACCGTTGAGAGGATCCCTCACAACTTCGAATTGCTCTTGGTGTAAATAACCCTTGGCTATTAATGAATTGATAGAAGAAGAACCGAATTTGCTCCTCAGTGTAGCTATTTTACATATTATTTTTTCGTCTTTAGATAAGTAAGTTAAGGCGACCAATTGCTTCGGAGCTTTTTGTAGTTCCCCCGCCATTAAAGCTGCCTTACCGGATTTGGTTATCTTACCTAACTTTTCATATTTCACCCGAACTTTCACTGAGGATTCTTTTACAGTCGGAACCACTACCTGTTTTTCAATAAGCCGGCTAATTGACCGCCGTGCTCTTTCTCCGAAATGGGCAATGACCTTCTCTAATTGTGCAGAGTTTCTGGACGATAAATATTTGAGAATTAAGATTTGGAATTCACTGAATTTCAGTTCCGATATCTCTACTCCGCTAGCAACAGACAACCAGACATATTTACGCTTTCTTGCGCCAGGCGGAAGCATTAGGGAACAGGCTTGAAATAAAGTGCAAAAATATTGTTGGCTGATCCAACGGGCTAACTCCAATCGGGTTGGGTCAATTAAAGAGTTACTGTCTGTGAGTTCTAATACATCACGAACTGAATCCAAGTTAGATGTGTCTGAAGCCCCGAAAATTATCCCCTGTTTGGTCTGCTTACCAAAAGGCACAATTACAGAGTGGCCTAGTTCTAAGTTGAGCCCTGCAGGGATCGAGTAAGTAAAGGTTCTATTTCCAGAACCTGGTGAATCTACTGCTACTTCGACAAATTTCAAAAGACTCAACCCCGTTACCTAACTAAGGTCATTTGTCCCGAAGTATACAATTACAAAAGATCGAAACCTGAGGTTTTGATTTATAAATTCAACGCCTTCTATCTTCTTTAATTCTGGCAGCCCTGCCAGATAGGCCTCTCAAGTAATACAGTCTAGCCCTTCTGACTTTCCCCTTTCTTGTGACCTTGACAGATTCAACATTTGGAGAGCACTTAAGGAAAGTTCGTTCTACACCGACTTGATTGGTAATCCTACGGACTGTGAACGTCTCTCCTCTCCCATTTCCTCTGACCCTCAGAACAACACCTTCAAAGGCCTGAGTCCTAACCCTTTCCCCCTCAACCACCCTCACGTTAACGACAACTGTATCTCCAGAACTAAACTCTTCGATTTTTGGGTTTTTTTCTACTGGTATTAGATTATGAGCATCCATTTTCCGTGTCTCGACATGTTTTCTAAGTTAGTTGATCTGAGAATAAAATAGTTCAAGGGCAAATCACAAGAGTAAAATTGTACTTTGATGTTTGCTACAAAGGCAATAGGCTCAATACGTATTTAGCTCGTATTTACCCCCCTCAAATCACTTGTGGCCATTATTACAGTATTTGATAGAATTGAAGGCGTTGATACTGACACAATTCATTCATAATGTGGAGAGGAAATAATGCCTTTCAGATTTGGCCCCATGGAACTAATAATCGTTTTGGTGGTTGTACTAATAATATTTGGTGTAGGTAGGTTACCTGAAATTGGAGGAGCTATGGGAAAAGCCCTCAAGGAATTCAGATCCACCCAAAAAGATATCGCCGAAGACGATTCGGCAACTAAAACGGATTGATCTGAGTTTCCCACTGTGATGCAAAAATTTAATGCATTCAGACAATATAAGATCAAATGTAACTGAATTACAAGTTACCATTGCCTCCAGTTTTATTCAAAATCACCTGTAGATTCCCTATCTCTTATTTTCACCCCTATTTTGGACAAAATTATACCTACCTCGTACAACACTAGGATCGGAATCGCTACCAAGGTCTGGTTTATAGGATCCAAGGTAGGTGTGATTAGAGCCCCTAATACAAATGCGAGTACAATCGCCCATTTCCGGTTCCTCGATAGAAACGCTGGTTGAACTACGCCAATCCTAGATAGGAAAAACAATACGATAGGTAGCTCAAATATCACCCCCATCCAGAATAAAAGGGAGAGCATCAGACTCACATAATTGCCAATCCTAATCATCGGAGTAGCCACATCACTACCGAAAGTAATAAGAAATTTAACTGCCGGTGGAAACAACACAAAATATCCAAATCCAGCACCAAGCAGAAAAACGATGATGCTAACAGGCATCAATATGTATAAATATTTTTTTTCGGTGGGATTAAGCCCTGGTGAAACAAACATTGCTAGCTGCCATAAAAGAAAAGGCAATGAGGTAAAGATACCTGCAAGGAGCGACGCCTTCATGGCTATACCTATAAACTCGGTCAGGTCCGTATATACAGGCTTTTGGTTAGGCACCCCCGGAAATCCATTAGCCGGTTCCATCAACAAACGAAGTATTTGCTGATGAAATATAAAAGCAACCACTGTGCAGGTTACAACAACAACTGCGGACCATGTGAGACGCCTTCGAAGTTCATCGAGGTGAGCCCCTAAAGACTGTGAATCGTCAGTCAATAGACATCACCTACCTGGGCTTTTATCAGATTCATCCTCAGTGCCTGTTTTATTGTTGTTTGTCTCCTTATCACCCAGCGGTTCTGGAGGTTCAAATGTGAGAATTTTTTTTCTCCTAGATTGAAAAGCTATAGGAGGTGCTACATTTCGGCCCAGATCGGCTTCTGAGCTATTGCCGTCAGGTTTGGATTCATGGATATTGCTATAGCTAGTGGTGGCAGAATTATCCACATCCATATGAGGAATTTTTTCCGCAAATCTCTTAGCCTCTGAGATCAAATCCCCCAACATTCGTGCTCCAGAAATCATTTTTTGTGGGCCCAGCAACAGAAAAGAGATTAACAATATCACCAAAATTTCCATGCTTCCCATTCCCAGCATGCCTTCACAACTCCGTAATTATTTGAAATCTATTTAGGGGTGCCATCATTAAGCACTCTGTACATTTTGAGAAATCTTTCTTGTGTTTTTCAACATCAATTATTGTTTTTAATTTCAATTGAGTCAAAATTCTCAACAAAGTACAGATAGGAAGACCAACAACTGAAAAATAACATCCTTCTATCGCCTCAACCGGATGGAAAGAGTCACTTTGAATAGCATATGACCCGGCTTTATCCATTGGGTCTCCTGTTTCCACGTATGACTTTATTTCGCTATCGCCATAATCCCTCATATACACTTTTGTCGTAACCGCTTCTTCAAGATATACATCGTTGGCCACATCGTACACACAGATTGCAGTTATCACATGATGATGGGTGTCAGATAAATTTTTTAAAGTTTCTAACGCCTCAATTCTATTTACCGGCTTACCTATCACTCGATCCCCAAACACCACAACCGTGTCAGCCGCCAAAACTATTGAATCTTTTGGCACCTTTCCGAATACACTTCTAGCCTTTTGTATTGCCAAAGATTGCACATATTGGATCGGAGGTTCATTTTCATGCTTATTTCTTTCATCTCCAATAGGATCGACAAACCCAAAATCCAACCCAAATTGGCGCAACATCTCCTTTCTTCTTGGAGACGAAGTTGCAAACAAAATTACCTTTCCCTGATTATTTCTCTTTTCCATGTGAAAGCTGTCCATTCGATATAGGCCTATAGGAAATCAAATTACAAGAATTTATTACGGCTTAATTATTCAGAGACAAAGTGGTAACACACTCAGTATGGTATGTCTGAGGAAACATATCTATAGGGTCTACGCTGTCGATTTGATACCCTCCTTGTACCAGAATATCCAAATCTCGGGCTAAAGAAGCTGGATCACAAGACACATAAGCAATTTTATTTGCCTTGGAGGAAATAACCGAAGCTACCGCTTGTGGATGGCATCCAGTTCTTGGTGGGTCCAAAATAATTACATCTATTTCCTCTTTTAATTCTTCCAATACCTCTTCGGTTTTACCCTGAATATAATGAACATTATCCAAGTCGTTTAACCCAAACAATGCATCTTTAACAGCGGCTTGAGACTCTTCCACTGCAATCACTTTTCTTACTTTGTTCGATAATAATGAGGCAAAAACACCAACCCCGGCGTATGCATCAACAAGGGTTTCGTTCCCGTTTAGCCTTAATTTATCTCTAACAAGATTTATCATGAACTCCGCTTGTTTGGTGTTTACTTGGAAAAAGGATGGAGATGCAACCCTAAATTCCCTATTCAACATATTTTCTACATACCATTTTTGTCCTGTTTGAAAATCTATGTCTGCTTCCGATAATTCAGGCTGAACTAGATAATCTCCAGTATTAGTACCAACTCTTATAGATAAATTGGTCGTCTCTGAAGCATTGTCTTGCAACTGGGATAAAAAGCCGTTGATTTTCGAATCCATCAACATACATTCATCAATTCTGACGAATCTTCTGGTTATCCGGTTGGAAAATCCAAGCTGGCCTCCAAATCGAACAGTAAATCTGGCATGATTGCGATAATTTAAATCATCTGGAGCTGCATGGGTTTTAGACACATGCATATTGGAAAGAGAGGCATAGTCTGCAAAAAAACGCCTAACCATATCTCTTTTCAGTTCCAGCTGATGATCATAGGATACATGCTGCCACTGGCATCCACTGCATGGGCCAAAATAAGGACAAGGATTATTGACTCGGTGAGGAGAGGCTTCTATGACTTCAGAGACCATTGCATGGATCTTGTTTTTACCGCGCCTCTTGTACCTATAAATACGAGCCTTCACAACTTCACCAACGATGCCTCCAAAAACTTGAATGGGTCCGTCTTCAAAATCGGCTACAGTGTCCCCAAAGACTCCCATTGAAAGAAGCCGTAATTTTGCAAATTCCTTTTGAAGATCAAGATCTCTCAAAGGATCTCCGTCGTACGTTACTAATCTATCTGAATCAACCATTCAACCCTCAACGATTTATATTTGTGATTTGATAGTCTCTTGAAACACCAAAACTGTAAAGGGCATAAAGTGATTTTCAGTTACGTCTGCTATCATGAATCTATGTATGTAGGACGGTTAATGAAATAGTGGAGTCTCCCATCAATGAGTACCGAAAGACGGTTACCCGCGTGGCTTAAAGTCAAGATGCCTAGTGGACAAAACTATTCTAACTTGCAAAATTTAATTAAAACTCAAGGTCTTCATACGGTTTGCGAAGAAGCTAGGTGTCCCAATATAGGGGAATGTTGGGAAAAAGAAACAGCTACTTTCATGATATTAGGAGACATTTGTACCAGAGCGTGTACATATTGTGCTGTAACCACAGGACGCCCGATCAATCTCGACCTTGAGGAGCCGAAAAGATTAGCCAACACTGTAAAAATTCTTGGCCTGAAGTATGCAGTTATTACCTCAGTGAACCGAGATGATTTACCAGATGGAGGATCATTCATATTTGCTCAATGCATTAAGCAAATAAAGAAAAAAGTCCCCACATGTAAGGTTGAGGTTTTAACACCCGATTTCCAGGGTGATTGGAAATCATTAAAAGTTGTGACCGACGCAAATCCAGAAACCTTCAATCACAATATAGAAACCGTAAAAAGAATATTCCCCAGAGTACGCGCCAAAGGCAACTATGAACTGTCTTTGCGATTGTTGGACAAAGTTAAGGACTTAATGCCAGGTGGGGTTACCAAGTCAGGAATGATGGTAGGCCTTGGAGAAACGAAAACAGAGATTATAAGTACTATGAAGGACTTGCTCCAACATAGATGCGACCTACTTACAATCGGGCAATACCTAAGACCTTCCCAAAAGCATGCTCCTATCTCGAAATGGTATACGCCGGAAGAATTTACAGAATTGGGGAAAATCGGAATGGAAATGGGATTTAAACATGTGGCGTCTGGACCACTGGTTAGAAGCTCATACCATGCAGACGAACAACACAGTGCTGCCTACTCAAAAAAATTTCCTGTCGGGTAACAGGTGAATTAAGATCCGCCTACTAGGACGTAAAACTAATAATCAGTCTGATGAAGGCAGTTTTCTAGGTTGTTGAAGCTCCAAATCTAGATCACAACATTGAATAATCCCTTCCCCGGCTTTAGTACATAGAACAGTGGTTCCACACCCGTCGCATTGGTATCGCCTACCAAGTTGATTAGACATTTATCAAATCCCTCAAAATTATATATTTATAAGCAGATAATTCACTACTTTTGAGACATCGGCTCGCCACAACAAGAAACAGTGCCATCTGCACCTCTTGTGACAACAAATTCTGATCCACATTTTCCACAAGAATAACGCTTACCTGTCTCGTTAGCCAAAATGTTCACCTCTTTAGTAATATAGATAACAAGGCCGAATTATAAAATGAGGTAGGGTGAAGGTCAACGACGTTTCGTCTAACTAATGCTCCTAATATAAGTATAGCAACATTCATAAAAGAATAGATTATTCAATATCTTCTATCACCGCCTGTGCTGACAAATAATCTCTTCTCCCACCTTTAAAGATTGTTGGGATAAGATAAAAGGTACCAATACCAAGCTCTAAGTATCTTTTTACCAAATCGATTGTAATTTCATATGAAGAGCCTCCTTCTTCCAGGTTTTGGTGCACCCATCTCGGAACATTCGCAAAGGAAATAGTATCTTTTTCTACCATCTGAATACCCCAGATAACCGGAATTTTCAATTTCTCTCCAATTGTATTTTCATAAAAAGAAAGGAATTTAGAGGGCAATTCAGGATCGAAAGTTGGTTGTGAAACAATAAAATTGCAGCCTCTAGTTATTTTTAACTTAGTCAAATGAGATTCTTTTTCCCAATCTCTCGAAAGATCCAGAGCCGCGCCAATGCAAAATCGCGTCGGGTAAGTTAATTCATTCCCTCGAAAATCGCGGCGTTCATTCATTCTTTTTACAGCTGATACCAGTTCCGTAGGAATGAAGTCGTTCACTTCAGTTTGTAAATACATATCCTCAGCAGTGAGTTTATCCCCTTTGACTATTAAAACATTGGGTAGTCCCATCAATTCAGCTCCTAATAAGAGACTCTGCATCGCACTTTTATTCATATCTCGGGTGGAGACGGTGAAAATAGATGGAATCTTCGTTTTTGAGTAAATCCAATCCGCGGCAAATATAGGATTCAGCCTGACTGATTTACCAGGAGCATAAGCCACCATAAACATATCAGGATTAAGGTCATAGGATTCTAATAGTAAATCTGGATTTCCTCCTTTAGGAGGAGAAAAATCACATATAAAAAAAGGTTTTTGCCCTTTTTCATTAATGGCTTCTAAAACAGATTTCATAACCAAACATGGAGCATTAAATTATTGGAAAATCTTATCCAACTATATCAACAAAAAAAGCCTTCCCTTGAAACGGGGGGGGCTTTTTCGATTATTGAAAAATAGTTACTCTATTTCCATCCGATGTCGCCTTTACCATTAGGACATAAAGACACTCTGTGACCCGAATTACATTTGTATCTCTCTTCCCTAACTTCCCTACGTTTCCCTGAAAGTGAAGATTGAGCCATGCCAGACCCACAAAACGGACAACTGACACCATACATTACTCGGTTCCTAACCCGATAAACTTTAACATGGGTCACAACATCACCGAGAGCGTCAAACTCACCCATATAGCGGATCACGTACCGGGTTCCAGTGCCTATTAGAGTATTCCCTTTTTTCTCTTGTTCAGGGGGAACGTAATCGTAGTCTACAAAACCACAATTAAGACATTCTGCATCCTGATAATTTACACGCAACAAGGAGGTACATTTAGGACAGTGAGTCTTATTTTGTTTTGCTATCTCGACAGGATCAGGTACGGGTTGCAATCTTCTCGGTACAAGAGGGACTCTTGGTTTTGCGGGAGCAAAAGGGTTAGTTGTTTGTATCACCATATTTAATACCTCTCATCGGCATGTATTTCTAAAAACTAATACATGCTGCTATTTAGTTGGGTCTCCAGATTTTTTGTTAAAACAGGCAGAGGGAATCATCTGTTTCAACATGTTTCTAAATTATTGTTAGGTATTTTCTTATACTTATATAAAAAAAGTCAAGTGTTTGTATCTAAATTTTTGTTTAATTTTGTTTTAATTGAATGGATTTGTGGTGTGATATAGGAAAAAATTGGATTCTATTTTCTTAACCTATTTTTTTGTTCCTTCCCTTTTGTATTTACAAGCACAAAAATTTTGAGGGTGAAATCTGAAATACAACTAAAATTGAGCCTTAATTTTTAAGTGTCGCGATATTGGGTCAGTTTGGCTCTTTCAGTAAGGGCTACGTATAATCACATTAGACAAATAATTTGATCTTGATAATTTGGAGTAAGCCATGTCTTTAAACATCATTGTCTGTGCCAAACAGGTAATGGATCCAGAAACCCCACTATCTGCCTTTCACGTTGATGAGGCAGCTAAGAGAGTTCTCCCAGCCCAGGGCATTCCACCTGTAGTTAACGGTTTCTGTGAAAACGCGGTAGAAGCGGCTTTGAAAATAAAAGAGGCGGCTGGTGATGCCACTATCACCATAATATCCTTAGGAAACAATTTTGTGATGGATGTTATGAAAAAACCCCTATCCATGGGTGCTGACCAGATGATTCTAATTCAAGACCCAGCTGCTGAAAATCTGGATGCGTTAGGTACTGCAACTGTACTTTCAAAGGCTATTGAGAAAATAGGAACGGTAGATATTGTCATTTGCGGACAACAAGCATCGGATTGGGACAATGCTCACGTACCTCTGGGAATTTCAGAAATGCTAGGAATGGCCTGCCTATCAGAGGCTAGAAGCATAGACCTGGGTGACGGAACCGTCACTGTAGCTAGCTCCCGTTCAGACGGATATGACGTGTTTGAGGCCCCTTTACCATGTCTCATTACGGTCAGTAATGAAATAGGTGAACCAAGATACCCCACCTTAAGGGGAATCATGCAAGCAAGCAGAAAGAGCCCCGAAACATGGACTTTGAATGACCTAGATCTCTCGGAGTCAGATGTATCTCCAGTTTTGACCCTATCTGAACTTTTCATACCTGCTAGCAATAGGCAATGTGAAATTATAGAAGGGGAAGATGACGCTGACTCTGGAAGATTACTAGCACTTAAACTACGCGAAGAGAAAATAATATAACTATCAGGATTTTTCATAATTAACACGGAGTTCCTACTATGTCAGAAATAATCATATTTGCCGAAATAGACGGTGACGGCCTGCACTCAACGGCCGGCGAGCTGATATCAGCCGGAAAGAAATTAGCGGCCGATACAGGCAACGTCGTCTCTGCAGCTTTAATTGGAGGCAATCAAGATTTAGCTTCTCAATTGATCTCATTGGGTGCTGACAAGGTATATCTAGCCAACGATGATGCTATCCAAAAAGGTGTGGCAGATGCCTACTTGGCAGCTCTACACAAAATATGCATTAATGCTGAACCTACAGTGGTTATCACCTCTAAAACACCTATTGGGCGGGCTGTAGGGCCAAGGTTGGCATATAGGCTTGGGTCCGGAATCGCTCAGGACTGCATGGATGTTTCTGTAGACGGTGATTCTGGAAGAGTCACAGCCACCAGACCCGTCTATGGTGGAAATGCCATGGCTAAGTTTACTTTTGCAGATAAGGACCCTCAGGTCGTCATTATGAGATTGAAAGCATTCGAAGCACTGGAACCCGACTCTTCAAGGAGTGGAGAGGTGATTGAGTTCGAATTATCGTTGGATGACTCTGATATTAAATCTAAATTGGTTGAAACAGTCAAAGAGGAATCTGAAGGGGTTCGCCTTGAAGATGCAGCAGTGATAGTAGGAATGGGACGTGGGCTAGGTGGCCCAGCACCCTTCTCGCAACTTGAGGAATTAGCTAAGATTTTCAACGGTGCCGTCGGAGCTTCTAGGGCGGTCTGCGATGCCGGTTGGTTAGACCACTCTTACCAAATTGGATTAACAGGGAAAACTGTCACACCTGACGTTTACATAACAGTCGGCATATCTGGCGCTAGTCAGCATATGGCTGGTTGCTCTTCATCCAAAAATATAGTAGCAATAAATAAAGACGGTGATGCCAATATTTTTAAAGAAGCGAGCTTTGGGGTGGTAGGCGATTGGGAGAAAGTATTGCCGGCCTTCACTGAAACAGCAAGAGAATTACTTGAGTCTTAGCAACAATTAACATTTAGATCTGTTTGAATACTGGAATCTTAAATCTGGCAAAAGCTTGTGAATGGAAATAATTTTCAAGACGATATCGAGGAAATAAAAAACACCCTTCTAGAAGCGGATGTCGTATCACTGTTTTTTCCATATTTTGGGAAAACTGTCCTAATCGATATACGTTCCAATGAAACCGACGGCCCCGCTCTGATCTTAACGGAAATGGTTAGAAGCCCAAGAGAAAGGATTCGAAGCATGGAACAACTAAGGCCAGGATTTAACGATCCTGAAAAAATGGTCCTGATCCCATGGATAAGATATTTAGAAACACTGGTCGATAGTGGGATTTGGAGTGTGATTGTTAAGAAATTAGAAAAGGCAAGCTTCATTGATCCAAGTGTTTCTGCCAATGAGATTTTAGAAAAACTCCGAAATCTAGAGCACAGGGAGCTAGCAGACGCAGTAAATGGAACATCCTACAAAACAATATGGTCCAAACCCGAACAACTATAAGCCTGGAAAATGCTACACATAATGTTAACAATTCCGATAAATTTCGTAAGGACAGGTGGCTAGATGCTAGGATTTATAGGAGGAACGGGACCAGAAGGCAGAGGTCTGGCGTTGCGGTTCGCCATAAGTGGACTCAGTGTTTTCATAGGATCAAGACAAAAACAAAGAGGTGCCGAGGCTGCAGAGGAAATCCGTTCACAATTCACGGAAATTGGAAGTAATATGGTAGCAGGCGGTACCAATGAGGAAGCCGCAGTTGCTTCAGATATATCAGTTATATGTACTCCCTATGCCGGCCACAAAGCTACCTTGGAAAACTTGAAACATAACTTGAAGGGAAAAATAGTAGTCGATGTAGTGGCACCATTGTCATTTAAAAAAGGATCTATTTCAGCAATAACGGTAGAGGAAGGATCAGCAGCAGAGCAGGCTCAGCTATTATTGCCTGAGTCCTTAGTCGTAGGGGCTTTCCAAAATGCGAGTGCTGAGGATCTTCTAATACCTTCCCAAGACCTGGAATGCGACGTTATTGTATGTTCTAACAATCAGTCAGCAAAAGAGCAGGTTATGATGCTTGGGGAACGTATTCCGGGTGTTAGAAGCATAGATGGTGGTAACTTACAAAACGCTAAATACGTAGAACAGCTTACTGCATTCTTAATAAATATAAATAAAATTTATAATACACATTCTTCTATAAAAATTGTTGGCATATAGGAGTAAAAGATTTCGTTAAAACCATTAGGGATTTTTTGAGATTAATTACTTGTGTATTGCTGGCAGGGTTGTGCTGCTTCTTTTGGTTGAGCCAAACACCACTGTCTGCCTCAACACCTGATGAATGGTTTAACGAACCCAACATATATCACCAAATAGAGTATCCCAATAAAGTGCAGTTTTACCTATCTGGTTTTTCTGATGAAGATCTCTTAGAAGTTCGGTTAGAATATTTCTATAATAGCTCGAAGATTTTATCTTATAAGTATGCTGACCCTGCCTCAGGGGGCAAAATCCAGTTAGAAGTTACCTTAGAAACCAGTGGGCCCCATTACATTCCACCGGGGACGCAAATCACATATTTGTTTGAGTTAACTTCAATCCAAGGCAAAAAGTACCAGTCCCCCAAAATCAAATTCCACTACCTGGACCCATCAATCAATTGGAAATCCACTAAATCAAAAAAAATGACTTTGATTTGGCATGACAACAATGAGGACGATATCAACTCTTTGATTGAAGATGTGAATGAATCGAATTCACATTTAACGGAATTATTAAATATACCTAATCCCCTGCCAATCACCGGAGTTATTTTAAATAACCGACAGGAATCAGATGAAGCATTTCCAAGAATAAGTGCCGCAGCAAGTAAGGAAGAACTTTACGGCGGGTTTGCTTTCTCAAATTACGACACTTTCATTGTTACTGGTTTGTCTAGAGCCGGGATAATCCATGAAAGCACCCACCTGCTATTGGATCAATCATTGAAATCCCCCACAACAAGGTTGCCGGCTTGGCTTAATGAAGGTATTGCTATGCACTTTGAGAGCAACCACCAGACAACGGGAAAAATGCTGCAAGCATATTCATCTGGCCAAATCTTTGATATTCGCAGTATGGAAACCGTCCCGGGAAAACCTTCTGAGGTGAGATTGTTTTATTTGATTTCTGAATCTTTTGTGGCCTACTTGTTTTCTGAGTACGGAGACAACAAAATAAGGCATCTAATAACCCATCTAGATTCAGGCCAGCCGATCGAAGATGCGATTTTCTCAACATACAAGTTAAATTTACAAAAAATTCAATCGGATTGGTTAGATAGCCTCTCGGGCCGGTTCGAAAATAGAGTGAATGTTGATATTGGTAGTTTTGGAACTTCGTTAATATTATCAATGACTTTCTTGATAGGTCTTTTGTTTTCCGGAATAGGGTGGTTGAGATATAAGGCAAATAGCCACGATTCTGAGGATCATTTGAGATCAGATGAATATGAGGAAGGCTATTGGGACAGGAAATAAGTTTTGATTTAATATATGAGTTATAACTGATCAAACACCATCGATGAATTGAATCAGTGAGTTGGAGAAAAATTCTTGTCAATATTACCTATTCTTGAGGTTCCTCACCCGATACTAAGAAAAAAAGCAAAAAGGGTTAGGTCAAATACGAAGAAAGAACTTACCCTCGCCTATGACATGGTCGACACCATGAGGGAGGCCGGCGGTGTAGGGCTCGCAGCAAATCAGGTCGGAGAACTCTGGAGAATCATAGTACTGCAGATGCCTGATGAAGAAGAGTCAAGAATATATTTCAATCCCGCGATCATAAAAACATCAGGCTCAAGGGAAGTAGAAGAAGGATGCCTAAGCCTTCCTGGCTATAGAGGTATTATCAACCGTTCAGTCTGGATAAAATTCCAAGGTTTGGACCATACAAACCACGTGGTTAAATTTGAAGCAGAAAATCTGCTCTCACAAGCCCTAGAACATGAGGTAGATCACTTAAATGGAATCCTATATTCAGACCATCTAACAGAACACCGTAACCTATACACCGTCACACAAGAGGACGAAGGGTTAGCGGAACAGGATGTCAAATCTGCCGAAATCCCAACTTCTCTTAAAATAGATTAGACCATTTATGATGAATTCTTCAGCATCCAGTTATTATCGATTACCATCCCAAGTCAATCACATTGCTGAAGTCATGAACCAAATCCCTGTGAAATCCTATCTAGTTGGGGGAGTATTGAGGGATTCAATTCTTGGTGCAAGCAATCCAGACATAGATATCGCTGTGGTTGGGAGTGCTTTAGCCGTGGCCAAAAAAGCAGCCACTATTATGAATGGCAAATGTTTCCAGCTGGATAAATCAAGAGATATTAGTAGGGTAATTGCATCAGTCTCGGGAATCGATATACAGATTGATATAGCCTCTGCTAAAAATGGAATCTCTCCCGATATTTCCAAACGCGATTTCACTATTAACGCCTTAGCATTAGATATAAATGATATCGAATTTAATTCTGGTGGGCCACAATATGAAATATCTAAAATCATAGACGAACATAGAGGTATAAAGGACCTTTTCGATAGTGTACTGAGAATGACCACCAATCAAGTTTTCAAAGAGGACCCTTTGAGAATTTTACGAGCCGCGAGGATAGCAGCTCAATATCATTTAAGAATTGATGAGGTCACAGAGGCTCAAATTAGAACAAGTAGCCCTCTGATACTTAAAGCCTCTCCGGAACGCATACGAGACGAATTTATGAAAATACTATCCATAAAAAAATCTACCCAAAACATAACAAGAATGGACGATTTAGGGATTTTGACCAATGTCGTACCAGAGCTGGAAGCCTCTAGAAAAACGTCACAAACCCCTCACCACCACTGGAATGTTTTAGAACATATGGTACAAACAGCTGGGCAAGCAGAAAATATAGTGAATGGTGAAGAAATCAATGTTGGCCCTTACCCTAAATTCGTACAATCCTTTATTCCAGCAGACTATCTACACCGAGATTATTTCGATCAGAGTTTCTCAGATGGTCACAATAGATCTACATTCCTAAAACTATCCTGTCTTTTGCATGACATAGCCAAACCAAATACGAAAACAATTGAGCCAGATGGTAAAACACGATTTCTAAAACACGATAAGTTGGGCGCAGAAATGGCGTATACAATATTGAAACGCCTGAAATTCAGCAATGCAGGGATCGAGCTAGTGAAGAGCCAAATAGAAAATCACTTGAGGCCAAGCCAAATATCAAACTTAGGCCAGGAACCAACCGCTAAAGCCATAAGGAAATACTACAAAGACACTGATGGCGCTTCATTAGACATACTTTATCTGAACATGGCTGATTACATAGCTACCAAGGGTCCTAACCTCACCAAAAAAGAATGGATAGATCACTGTAGCAAGATAGGTATTATCCTAGAAAGTGAATCTTCCTATAAAAAGGCTGTAAATCAGGATAAGCTTTTGTCAGGACGCGATATAATGGTTAGGTTGAGTCTTAAATCTGGGCCTTTAATCGGTACTTTAATAAAAGAGATTGAAGAAGCTCGTATGGAGGGGTTAGTTTCTAATAAGGACGAAGCACTAGAACTAATAAGGCATCGAATCAATTCTGGAGAATATATTGCGTAGGAATGCTCGGATACTTATAACAATTGTGATAATTACAGCAATTTGCGGAACAATTTTGGGTGTCCAAAAGGTGAGATTAAATAATTTAGAACGAGGTTCTGATGATTTACTAGGTCTCACCCTTGGTCTGGATTTACAAGGTGGAAGTCACCTCATATACCAGGCTATCAACCCTGAAACTGGAGGGCCGGAAGGGATCACTGAAGATCAAATGAAATCCCTTTCACGCACCATTGAACGCAGAGTAAATGCCTCTGGTCTCGGCGAACCGATTATCCAGATACTGGGGGAAGACAGATTACTTATACAGTTACCTGGAATAAAAGATCCTGGTAGGGCAAAAGCATTAATTGGAGAAACAGCCAGGCTAGAATTTAAACATAGAACTACCGACGTTCCACCGAAGGCTGTTGAAAATATCACAGACGATGACATTGTTTCCCTCAAGGCAGAGGAAGTTCAGTCTGACGGAACCTTCATTACTGATGAGGAGCGAAATAACGAGGTTTCTTCAGACCCCATTGAAACAGCAGAGGCTCTGGTAGTGGAGTTTACTGCAGAGGGGTTTGTGAAATTTAACGAGGTATTCCAGACACTTATTACATCAGCTAACAAATCTATGTCGTTAGCACAAACAGGTACGCTAATCCCTCCAGCAAGGCTTGGCATCAATATCAAAGGCCAAGAACAACTTAGGTACAACACTCTCGGATTAAACATGTACCCCGTTAGGACCGAAATACGGGGCGAATCTGAATTGGTTGTTAATAAGTTTATTATTGCTTTGCCGTCATCATCTGATGGTTCGAAAAGCACCCTAAGTGTGGAAGATGCAAATATAAAAATTGGGACGGACCCCACTATCTCCTTTGAAATAAGCGAAGGGTCTATTGATGAGGATATAGGACTTTCCGGAGACGATTTGGAAAACGCCTACCCTAGCCAGCATCAAGCCTCTGGCGCTCCGATAGTAAACATTGAATTTAATGAGAGAGGAACGAAAGCGTTTGGAGAGCTCACGACAGAAATCTACGCCAAACAGCAATCTTCTGGGGTCAGAGACCAGATAGCTATAATTCTAGATGGAAAAGAATTGATCGCCCCGGTAGTGAATTCTCCAATCACAGCAGGTACAGCAATAATACAGGGCGGAGATTTCACGCTGGAAAGGGTTAAAGATTTGGCTCTGTTACTGGAATCAGGTCGTTTGCCCGTACCCATTCAATTGATTCAGGAAAGAGATGTTGATGCCATGCTGGGAGCTGATTCTTTGAGGAAAAGTGTCATAGCGGGAATAGCAGGTCTATCTCTAGTGCTATTTTTCATGATTCTGTATTACAGAGTGCCAGGCTTAATAGCGTCTTTATCTCTAACAATTTACGCAATGATAGTTTTAGCGATATTCAAAATGTTGCCTCTCACCTTAACTTTGTCAGGGGTGGCGGCTGCAATCCTGTCCATTGGGATGGCAGTTGACGCGAACATACTAATTTTTGAAAGAATGAAAGATGAATTGAGAACGGGGCGCACGATGCTGTCCTCAATAAACATAGGCTTTAACAGGGCTTGGCCTGCGATAAGAGACGGAAATGTGTCAACATTAATTACCTGTGCGATTTTGTACTGGTTTTCGGATCAATTAGGTGCGACCATTGTTCAGGGCTTCGCCGTAACTTTAGCAGTTGGGGTTGCAGTTAGCATGTTTACTGCTATTACAGTAAGTAGAACCCTAATGAGAGTGATAGCACTAACACCCGTTTCTAGAAATGTGCGTTTGTTTATCCCTACTGGCGGTGGAGAAATTGAAGACCATGTCCAGAATTGATCATTTGTTAGGAGATCAAAATTGAATTTTTCAGAACGAAGGCCATGGTTCTTTCTACTATCATTGCTAGTCATATTGCCTGGAGTAGTCTTTTTGATTCTAGCTCCAGGGCTTAACCCAGGCATTGATTTCACGGGCGGGTCTAGTATTACAATGCAATTTCCGGAAGGTGCCGGTGCCAATCAAAAAGCTATTAGGGAAAAATTGCAAGCTATTGGATATCCCGAATCTACGGTACAAAATTTGGGTAATTCAACTATTGACGACGAAAGATACGATCTTTTTTTCTTACGCACCAAAACCCTTGATGAAACAGAAAAAGATGTCTTAGTAGCTACCCTAAACGATCAATATTCGCCGGAGCAAACTAATACGTTGCTTAGTTTTGATCTAGTTTCAGCTGTGATTGCACAGGAAACGGTAATCAATGCCTGCTGGGCAGTTTTGGCTGCAACAATAGGGATTTTTTTCTATGTTTGGTGGGCATTCAGGAAAGTCCCTCGACCTATTAGGTATGGGTTAGCAGCGATTGTTGCTTTGCTACACGACACATTAATCGTGGTGGGTATTTTTGCAATATTAGGATATTTCCTAGATACAGAAGTAAACACTATGTTCCTAATAGCTCTCCTGACAGTAATAGGATACAGCGTCAATGACACCATCGTAGTGTTTGATAAAATCAGAGAAAATGTAATGACCTATACCAATAGGCCCTTCCCAGAAGTGGTAAATCTTAGCATCTCAGAAACGATGGGCAGATCACTCAATACAAGTTTCACTCTGTTGGTCACCTTATTAGCCCTTTTGCTATTCGGTGGAGCCACCATACGGGAATTTTTGTATGTTCTAATCATAGGAGTAATTGCAGGGACTTACAGTTCCATAGCAATTGCTACTCAAGTATTAGTTTCCTGGGACCAAAAAACAATAGGGAAATTGATATCCTCTTGATCAGGTATGTCTTTTATGGAATTAAAACCAATCTACCGACACTGGCTTTATTTTTCATGAGATGAAAAGCCTCTTTGATATCCTGCAAAGGAAACATCCCACCGACCCCCGGAACTACATTCCCATCATTGACCATATTTATCGCAGATTGTATATGTGGCTTGCCAGCTCCCGTAGAACCAATAACACTTCCGTTTTTAAACAACAAATCGGATATGTTAAATGAGCCCTTTCCTCCTAATAGTTCACCCATCATCAAAACCCTACCACCATGGCTTATAGAATTAACTGAACTTTCCAGGAATTTTGATCCGACAGAATTAAAAATGACATCAGCTCCTTTATCTTCAGTGAGAGCCATTACTAAATCAGTGGGATCTAAGGATCCATCAAGTAAAAATGTTGGGGAAACTTCATACTTACTAATCTCTTCCAATTTGTTTGGAGAGGATGTGAAGCCGATAACATTAGTTGTATAAGTTTGTGCCACCTGAAGGGCATGAATACCTAAACCACCTCCGGACCCAAAAACTACGCATGAGTCATCCATTCCCAAAGAACCTCTATCAAAAAGAGCTTTTATACAAACACCAATAGGACAGGATAAGAGCGCGCTTTGAATCAAATCCAAATCGCCCACGTTCACCAAGTTTTTTTCTTGAATTAAGATGTACTCAGCGAATCCCCCATCAATACCATGACCATATCCCAGCCCAAATTCACATCTATAATCATCTCCACTAACACAGGTTTCGCATTCTCCACATGACGCTGTGAGGGTAGTGACCACTTGGTCTCCTAAACAAAATCTCTTGATTTCACTACCGATATCAACCACTGTGCCAGATATTTCATGCCCTAATATGACATCACCTTTAGTGCCTCTTCTTAAAGTGCCATCCATCACAGATATGTCATGATGGCAAAGCCCAGCAGCAGCAACTTTTATAATGACTCCGTTAGGGATTAAAGTTGGTTCAGGAAGATCAAGTACCCGTATATCCGGACTCTGACCAGGTTCTTTTAATATCAGACCTTTCATAGATTCATGTCTTTAATATCTTTATTAATCTAAATTAGATACAGCCTCTATAGTGTCCCATGTAGTTCTGTCATTATCGATGGTTTCGGGGGTTTCCTCAGCAAAGGGAGTGGCATTAAGCATTTTATAGACTTCAGCAGCGCCCTTATGGAAATTTGGGGTAACGCCTAAATGCTCAAAAGTGGATGCGATCTCCTCCATTTCACCTATCCACCTATGCGCATTGGCTGGTAGTCTTGAAATTCCTGTCTCCATTGCATTGAGGTGCGATTTTTGACTGAATTCAAACTCATTTCTAAGGTCCTCAGTTAGCCCCATTTTATTAGCAGCGGTAAGCAAAGCTACATGGAGGGTATGAGTCCCTTTAGTCAAAGCTGCGTAACACATTTTTATACCTGATGCTTGTCCAATTTGATCCCCTATTACTTTGACAGTTATCCCTTTACCATCCAATTCCATCACAACTGCTGCATCAGGACCAGAAACATAAAACCTTGGAGTATCACCCTTCGTCGGGGCCCCCCCAATTATTCCTCCGTCAATAAATACGCCCCCAGAATTATTTATTACCTCTGAGATACTTTGTGAGGTTTGTGGAGATACTGCGTTGCAATCAGCATAAAAGGTGGGGCTGGTAGTGGAATTCATATGTGGAGCTATTACCTTAGCAAAATCCATCGCCCTAGAGGGAACCATAATGGACAAAATTAGATCAGCTTGACTCACTAAGTCTGACAAACCAGCAACTTTTCTGAATCCAGCGGCTTCGGCCAATTTGCGAGTTCTAAGACTTCGGCCCTCAGTGCAGGTAATAACATCCAAGCCACTTTCGGACAAAACTTTCCCAACTGCATGGCCCATATCGCCAGGACTCATAATTGCTACCGTATTGACTGGCATAGACTTCTCTCCAATTGCGCGCGTTTTTTTATTCAATGAAGCTTAATTATAGGCAATACTTACTGTCGATCATAGTTCTATTGAACCAGGCTCGCTTACCCATGATAAACTGGAATAAAAGAGTGAATCAAACGGGAAATCAACATGAAATTAGGTGCGCATGTATCCACCTCGGGTGGACTCAGTAAATCCATAGATAGGGCTCAAGCAATCGGCGCAGAAGCTATACAAATATTTGCATCATCTCCTAGGGCCTGGAAATTCAATTTTCCTAAGGAAGAGGAAATTGCTCTTTTTAAGAAAAAAGGTGCGGAAACTGGCATAGGACCATGCTATATACATGGTAGTTATTTGGTAAATATAGGAGGAGATGAAAATCAACTCGGAAAATCAATCGAATCCCTGACAAATAACATGATTACTGCCGGGAAAATTGGTGCAGAAGGAGTTATATTTCACGGAGGAAGCCATAAGGGAAAAGGTTTCAACACAATACTAGATCAAGCCGTGAAATGCCTTGTTGAGGTTCTAGAAAAGTCTCCAAGTGACACATGGTTATGCATAGAAAATAGCGCAGGTATGGGATCTCATATTGGCTCCTCTTTTGAGGAAATTGGCACCATCATAAAAGCAGTGAATCATCCTAATCTTAAAGTATGCTTAGACACGGAACACTGCTATGCAGCAGGCTATAACATAGCCTCTGATGACACTATCAATTCGATTATGGAGGAATTTGACTCTAAAATCGGGTTGGAGCGACTGGTAGCTGTGCACGCTAACGACGCCAAAGTAGAATTCGGGTCTGGAGTAGATAGACATGAAAATATTGGCGAAGGTTACATTGGTGAAGAAGGCTTCGAAGTCATACTCGGAAACCCGGCATTTTCTCAGGTCCCATTTTTCCTGGAAGTTCCAGGATTCGATGGGGATGGGCCTGATGAAGAGAATATTAATCGGTTGAAATCAATAAGAAACAAAGTACTAAAAAAATAACGGAATGTCCACCGTCCTTTCCAAATCCAATGCTAATCGTTACAAGGGGTATTTGCGGTCAGAAATTGAGGCTGCATCAATGTATAAAATGCTTGCTCAATTTGAAGTCGATCCTGAGAAATCTGAGATTTTTGAACAACTTTCTCAGTCTGAAGTAAAACATGCTCGGCATTGGTCAGAAAAACTAGGTAATCCCATTGGTGATGTGACTCTTCATACCTACACTCCAAAACTTATCTATATACGAATGGTTTGCTATTTATTCGGGCCACAAAAAATATTACCCTGGCTGGCAAGGATTGAATCCAAAGAGATCGAAGCATAGGTGCACGAAGTCGAAGGTCAAGAACTTATAGAAGAAGAGAAAGACCATGCCCGAATACTGTCAAAAATGGCAATGGGAAACCCTGACAACCAAAAAATCCAGGAAATATGGCACACTCATGGGAACAGTGGCGGTATAAGAGCGGCTATTTTAGGCATAAACGATGGGTTAGTGTCTAATTTTTGCTTGATGATGGGTGTGGCAGGTGGGACAACAGCATCGGAAAATGCTGATTTTATTATTTTAGCAGGTGTAGCGGCCCTCATTGCTGGTAGCTTATCAATGGCTACTGGAGAATATATTTCTGTTCGGTCGCAGAAAGACATATACGAACATCAAATAAATATTGAACGGGCAGAATTGGAAGAGTGGCCTAAGGGGGAAGAGGAAGAATTAGTACTGATATACAGAGCAAAAGGCATGGAGGAAAGCCAAGCAAAAGTAATAGCGTCTGCACTGATGGCTGATCCAAACCGTGAATTAAACACGATGGCTAGAGAGGAATTGGGGCTCAACCCGCAGGACTTAGGGTCTCCATGGTTAGCTGCAATTAGTAGTTTGTTAGCTTTCGCACTAGGTGCGTTGATACCGATAATCCCAATTCTTTTTTCTTCAGGTAACATATCTATTGTCCTTAGTGCGATATTTAGCTCATCGGCCTTATTCATTGTCGGAGGAATTGTTTCAGTAGCGAGTGGTAAAAACATACTCCTTGGTGCAACCAGGATGCTTTTGGCGGGCACATTAGCCGCCACCTTCACCTATGGTGCCGGCTATCTATTAGGAATTTCAATTTTTTAGGCTAATAAATTTCAACATAACATACGACTTAAATACAGAAGAAAATCAAATCTCATATGCGGAGGTCCATAATGACATCAGGAAATTTAGGGGACATATATAAAGAACTCGGTGCGACTCCAATTATAAATGCGATTGGTAGTGTGACAATGCTGGGTGGATCAACACCGATTCCTGAAGTTAGGGAAGCAATGGCTCTAGCTGGAGACTCTTATATTCCGTTAATGGAATTGGAAGAAAAAGCAGGATCGGCGGTAGCAGAAATGATAGGTATTCCAGCTGCTTACATAACCTCAGGTGCGGGTTCAGCTTTGACTTTAGCTGCTGCTGCAGTCATGGCTGGCGATAATGACGAATTAATAGAACAATTGCCGGATACCACCGGAATGAAAAACCAGATTCTTATCCAAAAAAGACAGCGATATTGGTATGACAGATGTTTGGAAGCTTCTGGCGCAAAATTAGTGGAATTTGGTTCGGACGACGGCACTACCTCTCAAGATTTGGAAAAGGCTATAAACGAAAATACAGCGGCCGTACACTTTTATATGGTGGAGCAAGAGCATGACCCAAATGCGTTGACACTTGAGGAAACTATACGAATAGCTCACCAAAATAAACTCCCTGTTTTAGTTGATGCAGCTGGTCAAATATATCCTTTAGACTTATTTGGCAAATACGTTAAAATGGGTGCAGATTTTCAATGTATAGCCGCTAAATATATGGGCGCTTCACAATCCACCGGCCTAGCTCTAGGTACGGAAGATATGATTCGCAAAATCTCTAAACAATCATTTGTGGGATATGAAGGGCGCCGTGTAAGAGGGATAGGCAGGCCCCATAAGGTAGATAGACAAGAAATGGTGGGTGTTGTTGCTGCGGTAAGAAACTGGATGACAATAAATCATGAAGAAAGGCTCATAGAGATTGAAACCAGAAGTCAGAAGGTCATAGATATTCTTTCAGACACACCCGCCATTACCTCTGGAATGATAAATAACATCATTGGGCATCAGCCTTTCGGTGTTGAATTAAGAATAGATGAAGAACAAGCAGGAATGACACTCCAGGAAATAGTAGACACTTTAAAGAAAGGGGATCCACCCGTATGGACTAGGGCAAGAGAAGGTGACGACTATATAGCAATCCACATGTTTGGACTTAAGGTTGGTGAAGAGGAGCTGGTTGCAGAAAGAATCAGAGAGTTATTTAGCTAAACAACATACAGGGAATGATGAGAAACTTTTCCTATGCTAAAATTTATAGGTTACAAATAATTTAAAACATTAGGCTTTTTACTGCGACTACGTTAATACAGGAGCTTTTCCAGGTGGATAATCTGAATTTAAGTGTAAATAAAAGAGAAGTTACTGGGAAAAAAGTATCTGAACTCAGAAACAATGGGGTAACCCCCATTCATATGTATGGTCCAGAAATAGAATCCAGTCCCCTTCAATGCGATTCAAAAATTCTAGACCGTGTTATAACTGATGCCGGTACCAACATACCGGTTACTGTCAATGTGGATGAAGGAGATCAAGACAACCTCTGCTTCATAAGAGAGGTACAGTATCATCCTGTAACCAATAAAATTTTACATGTAGATTTTATGAAAGTACAAGTTGGAAAATCAGTGCGGGCGCAAGTACCTATATCTGTCGTAGGCACCTCTCCAGCAGTACGAACGATGGGAGGCACCCTACTGCAACCGCTACTGGCGCTAACGGTAGAAGCCCTACCTCTGGAAATACCGAAGACGATTACTTTGCAAGCCGAATTATTGGTGGACTTTGAAATAAATTTCTATGTTAGCGACATAGAGGTGGATGAAGGAGTAAATGTGATCAACGAAGCATCGGAAATGGTGGCTACCGTTGTAGCTCCGAGAGTAGAGAGGATAGAGTCTGAAGGCGGGGAAGGTGATGAGACTGAAGTCAAGGTCGCCGGTGAAGAAGCTAAAGAATCTTAGGACGGGTCAGGATAGATAGTATACCCAGGCGTTTTAACTGGGTTAAAAATCTAAGAAATGGCGCCCCCATTGGGTCTTCATCGCTGTGTTTATACGTTTTTTTCCCTTGAATCGCAACCAATATTCATTGTGATATATATTGGAAGCGAGATAGGCTAAAGGGGTTAATTTGGACCTCAATAACATGTTTTCAAGTGGTTTCAAATTCCCCCAATAAATCATTTTTTGACCTTTACTGGCTAACGTATTTCCACTTTGAAATTCCCAATTCACACCAGATATATCTTCTCCAACAATGTTTATTTTAGAGATTTGGCCACACCCAAGTCCTTGTTCATCCGCTATCCTAATAAAATCTATGTCCATAGGATCAAATCCCATCATTTTCGCAGCAACTGCATCCACAGCAACTTGGTCAGACCCTGCTAATAAAACGTTTTTTTCATGCCATTGCATGGCCCGAGGTCCTGGCCCCGAACCCGCAAAAGTACCGTCCATTAAAGCAAAAATACCTGGATGAATTTTTTTTTGTATCCTCAATAAATCAACCAAGGTTTCATGTATTACAGAGTGAGTCCAGTGTCTTTGGAAATTTAGTAATCCTCCAAATGCATTCTTCATCGCTCCCGTAATAGTAGTAAAAACATGAGTTTTCATAGTTGGAAGATGAATCACATTCTTATCAATCAGAAATTTAGGTATATTTATGCCATCAGGATAAATTTGGTCCAAAACTAGAAAATCGTCCGAAAAATGGAGAGGCACCCACTCAACATCTTCAAGATGTACACTTTCCAAGCCATGCCGCCTCACAACCACATCATGCTTGTTGTTAACTTCACCCTCCCGGGCATCCACTACAACAGTTCCATTGTGAGTGGGAATTAAATCTTTAAATCCATCTTCCTTTAGCGTTTTTATAACTCCATCTAATTGCCAAGGAGAGGTAGAGCAGGCAGGGTAATAGTGCTGCCATGATATGTTTATTTTTAAAAGGGTAGCAACATCGGGCGCCAATTGAGAATTGTATTTTGCAAGGCGCATAGCGGACCCAATATCAGTAGCCACAGTTGCAGGACTTGTCTTTATCACCGCAACAGTTGGGGCGTCATCGCGGTTATTTACCACGTGGGAATGGGTGTCAGTGTTAGCCTTAGTTGTCCCAAGCGACATTTAGTTTTCTAGAAAATCTCTCAGTTTTTTGGATCTATTAGGATGGCGCAGTTTACGAAGGGCTTTTGCTTCTATTTGTCGAATTCTCTCCCTAGTTACACCGAAGTCCTTACCAACTTCTTCAAGAGTTCTACTTCTACCATCTTCCAACCCAAATCTAAGTTCCAAAACTCTTGCTTCTCTGTCATTAAGGGTGTCCAGCACATCAATAACCTGTTCTCGAAGAAGCTGGTAAGAGGCTGCCTCTACTGGCGCTAAGGCTGCCGTATCAGGAATAAAATCACCCAAATGGCTATCCTCTTCTTCTCCAATAGGTGTTTCTAATGAAACAGGTTCCTGAGATATTTTTAGTATCTCCCTAACCTTATCTGGAGCAATCTCCATTTCGCGACCGATTTCTTCACTGGTCGGTTCTCTCCCATACTCTTGAACTAATCTTCTTGTTACCCGAAGTAATTTATTTATAGTTTCCACCATATGTACTGGAATACGTATGGTCCGAGCTTGATCCGCAATCGCGCGAGTGATGGCTTGTCTAATCCACCAAGTAGCATATGTGCTGAATTTGTAACCTTTCCTGTAATCAAATTTCTCTACAGCTCTAATAAGTCCTATATTTCCTTCCTGTATCAGATCAAGAAGGGACATTCCACGGCCAATATATTTTTTTGCCACACTCACTACCAATCTCAGATTGGCTTCTGAAAGGTGCTGTTGAGCATCATCACCTCTTTGTTTTATACGTTCCATATGCTGTCTAAACAGAAGTTCGTATGGCTGCATCTTATCCACAATGGAATCATCAGCAACTATTTCCCTTAATTGATCCATTGTAGGTCTACCATCAATTACTTTGAATATATCGTCAGGTAGCAATCTAGTATTTATCGAAGCCTGTTTGATCATCTCCTTCAATACATCAGTCTCAGGTGGATCTTGATCTTTCAATTCCGACAGAATCGCAGAAATTTGTTCGAGTAGCTCATCCTGAAAAATACCATCAATGGCTTCTCTAACGTCTGGGTTCGCCATTAAATCAGGCAATGTTCCGTCATACGCAACCTCTTTTGAGGTAAGAATTGCCTTTATGATATCTTCACTAGCAACAACAGTCTTAAGCATATCTACGACGATATCTCTTGCTTTTGGTAAGATGTTCTCTTCTAAAGACAAAGTCACTTCTTTATTTTCTACAAATCGTTTACCTTCAAATTTTCGAGCCAAATCTCTTTCTTGAGGGGCCTTCAAAAGATCAACCCGACCTATTTCCCTAAGGTACATACGGACAGGATCATCAATTATGTCTGTACTTCCAATTTCTTTTTCCCATTCACGAGCAGCCTTAGCTTTCAAATCTTCAAGGGATGGGGGGGCGTCGTCATCCTCCTCCACATCTCGTCGTGCCGAACGTGCATCCATACCCAGTTCAAGAACTGTTGAATCCTCATCATCGTCCTCATCATCGTCCTCATCTTCTCGTAAATCATCCTGTTCTTCCTGCTCTTCCTCATCAGCCCTATATCCATCCTCTTTTGATCGACTTCCTCTCAAAGCACCATCTATAAGATCTGCCTCTCCTCCCACATGCTGAATTCCATCAGTAGTCATTCCCTTCTCCTTTCCAAATGTTACCGCAGGTTAAAAAAATTTCAGGTTATCCCAATACATTGTCAGGATACATTTTACCAAAAATACCGCTCAATTCCCCTCTTTATCCCCTTTATAAGTCTCCAATATTTGCCTATCCAAACCACCTAGTTCATTTTGAAGGTCGATTGTAGGAGGAGAATCAGTGTCTTGCGATTGAATTAGGTCCGCTCTATAAAGCTGCAATCTTCTTCTTTCCAGTCTTTTGGTACACGTATCAAAATCTATCAATGTATCTGCATTACTTGAAGGAATCATAGTATAACTTTGTATGCTGGAAAACCTTTCCTCAAGAACTGGGTCCAATAATTTAATTAGAGATTCATTTGGGTCAAGGTTTAACCATCTAAGATAAATTTCTCTATCCTCAGTCCTGGCAAAACACTCTGCGTTTAATTCAACGGCAACCTCTTTCAATTCTGGTCGGTTGATTATCAGTGACAACGTATATTCATCAAGTTTGTAGTTGTTATGTACTGGCTTTCGGTCTTCAAATTTTTCGTATTGATTTTCTCTAACATTGCGATCCCTTTGATTGAATCCTCTTCGAACCTGCTTTAAGGCAGTTTTTACAGTATCGGCTGATGTAGATAATTGTTCCGATAACATACCAATATATTTTTCACGATCAAAGGGATCTAATAACCTAAGAATCGGAGCAAGAGATTCAACTACCCGGCCCTTACCACCCGGACCATCTAAATCAAATCGCCCTGACACAACTGGAATTAGATATTCCATAAGTGGTAAGGCTTCATTTACAACCATTTCCCAATCAGACCCTTCTGAACGAATAAATTCATCTGGGTCTTTCCCCTCCGGCAATGAAACAACATTAATTTTTGTCGGGTTTCCCGCAAACAAAGGGTCGCGCGACCTTTTACTAGAATCTCCAAAGATTTGCCAGGCGGATTCCAAACTTCGTAAGGTAGCTTCTTGACCCGCCACATCTTGATCAAGAGCCAATACAAAGGTAGAAGCCAAGTTTTTAAGCTGACTGACTTGCTCTGCAGTCAAAGCTGTTCCCATACTTGCCACCACATTTTTATAGCCATATTCATGGGCCGCAATTACGTCCATATAACCTTCAACAATTACACCTATATCACTATCTCTAATCGCCTCTCTAGCCATATGGAACCCATACAAAGTGCTTCTTTTGTCAAATACTGGGGTAGCTGCGGTATTTATGTACTTCGGCATTGAGTCGTCCATAGAACGCGCCCCAAACCCAGCCGGCCTTCCTGACCTATCAAATATTGGGAACATCAACCGGCCCCAGAAGAAATCTCTGGTGGTTCCATCCTCAAATTTATTTAATAACCCGCATTCAACCGCGTTTCCCAGATCCACATCATGGAACAATAGGTGAGACTTAAGGGAATCTCGACCTCGAGGACTGTAGCCAAGCCCGAAGTTTTCAATCGAGGCTTGATCTACACCTCTTGACTTAAGATAGATACGTGCAGAGTGGGCTTCATCCGTCAAAAGAGCATCTTTATAAAAATCCAAGGCTATCTTATTGATCTCAAAATAAGAGTCCTTTGATTCGTTCTTTTTATATCCGCGTAGTTCAACTCCGGTGCGCTGAGCAAGCATTCTTAAAGCATCAGAAAACTCCATATTTTCAGTCTTCATAACAAAGCTAAAAATGTCTCCTCCGACACCACATGATCCGAAACATCTCCAAGATTGCCTCCCTGGGTCCACTATGAAAGATGGGGTTTTCTCACTATGAAAAGGACAGTTAGCTTTATAATTCCTGCCTGCACGCTGTAACTGAACCTTTTCAGACACAATATCAACGACATCTAGTCTTGATTTTATTTCGTCTATTTCACTCATAATAAATACTATTGGGTATTTTTTGATTCGGAATATGAATATTGGGCGAGTGTTTCCAGTGGTTTTTTTAAGCTATCTATATGCCACGAGATATGTTCTACGTTGGACAACATATCAACCAAATCATCTCCAATGGAATCCCAATTATCCGATTTTTCCAAAAATCTATTAAGAATTTCAAGAAAAACCAACTGAGAACTCCACAAATCTCCTATGTCGGTGCACAATGTAGCGAGTGCACCATCCTGATCATCAGATAAACCCAAGGTTTTCAGTTTAACCAAGACTCTATGTGCTAATTCAGAACGCCTCCTAGCTTGGTCCAAGTTAGGGTTAAAACTCAATGACATTCCGAAACACTCCTTCTGATTTAACTTTCAACAGCACCGTAATGAGTAATATAACTAACCCATATCTCCTTCATTGAATCCAGAACCATCTTCTGGGCCTCCTCCGACATCTCGTTTATATCCGAAAATATTTTTTTCCATATGTTATCCACCTCAAGTTTCCAGGGTCTGTACTCCAAACCATGCGGGTCTCTTTGCATGGCTTCTAAATGTTCTTGTATATGGTCAATATTCCTAAAAACCAATCTGGTTTTTAATCTATCGATGGAATTAGTCGCTTCAGTCATTTTGGGATTATAACAATAGTTATTAATTTAACTCGCGAAAACATGTCCAACTCCAGGGGATAGTGACTCCGCAATCCGAATCGCAAAGCCATCAGTCATCCCAGAAATATAATCCACAATTGCATGATCAATGGTCTCCCCTATTTCTAAAAATTCATTTGGAATTAGATCATGGTTATTATTCAATGCCTCGTAAAGAACATTAATGATCAACCTCGCAGATTTACCTTCTGGACCCGAATCTACGGGCATATATACCCTCTCAAACATAAAATCACGAAGATCATTTGTAGCATCTCGCATTGATCTGCTCATCGAAATTATTGGACGGGAAGTTAATGAGGTATCTTCCAATAAACTACTAGAGGTACAAACTATGTCCATAACCATGCGATCCACCCGTTCAGAGTGTCTTCTCCCTAAAAACTCCTTGGTTTCATGAGGCAAGTCAACTTCCGTTAAAACCCCAGCCCTAAAAGCATCACCTAAATCATGGTTTAGATATGCAATGGCATCAGAAATCCTTATCACCTGGGCCTCAAGGCCAATACCTTCAACCAGGGTTGGGGACATAAAATCCCCTTTGGGTTTCGAATGATGAAGTATCCCCTCCTTTACCTCCTCTGTGAGATTTAATCCTTTGCCATTTTTTTCTAATTTCTCCACAAGTCGGACACTCTGGATATTATGCCTAAATCCCAAAGGGCTCAATTTACCTAATTCATCTTCCCCTATGTGGCCAAAGGGAGTATGGCCCATATCATGACCCAAACCTATTGCCTCTGTTAAGTCTTCATTTAAATTCAAAGCCCTGGCTATAGTTCTAGCGATCTGAGCAACCTCCAAAGTGTGGGTGAGTCTAGTAACAAAATGATCGCCTACGGGTGATATAAAAACTTGAGTCTTATGCTTCATTCTTCGAAATGCCTTGGAATGAAGTATTCGATCACGGTCCCTTTGAAATTCGGTCCTTATTGGGCTAGCACTTTCTCTTTTCTTCCTACCTCGAGAATTGGCTGAGCGGCAGGCATGAAGGTTCAAACTTTCCTCGTTCTTTTCGAGTCGGAGTCTCACAGCCTGTCCCATCATTTTATCCTCTAACCGAATTGGTTCAGCTGGAATCGAAATTTCTAACCACTGCCTGTGGAGCCTCTCCCTGTCTTACCCTCTCCATATTCCCAAAAGCAAATTTAGCTCTTCTTGCCCATGTGTCCCAGGTTGTACCAGCCATGTGGGGCGTGGCAACAACATTACCCATCCTTAGTAGGGGATTTTGTGGGTCCACCGGCTCTTTTTCAAAAACGTCTAATCCCGCCGCTGCGATAGTCCCTTGCTTCAAAGCATTAATCAAAGCTTTTTCATCCACCACAGGCCCCCGAGAAGTATTGATCAAAATAGCCGTAGATTTCATGGTGTGAAGGGAATCCGAATTAACAATATGCCTAGTGTTACTTGTAAGAGGGGTATGGCAGGTAAATATATCTGAAGTTTCGAAAAGTTCATCCAGGCTTACATAAGTGAGATTTAATTCCGTTGCGGTTTTGTAATCAAGTGGGTAAATATCAAAATATTGAACTTCAGCGTCAAACCCCTGAACCCTTTTAGCCACCTGTTTGCCTATATTACCGATACCCAAAATCCCGACCTTCTTGTTAGCCATCTCAAAAGTGTTTTCACCAGTTATTGGTGCAGCCCAACGGCCTGCCTTAGTTGATTTATCACTTTCTAAAAGTCTTTTGTATATCGCCAACATCAAAAGCACTGCTTGATCAGCAACTGCCCATGAGTTAGCTCCTCCGTTATTAGCGCAAGGAATTTCTAACTCTGAAAGAAGGTCAAGGTTCATGCTGTCATATCCAGCTTGCAAAAGTTGTACAAGCCGACATTTTTCCAAAGCCTCGATAACAGCATCTGAAGGATTTTGTCTATAACATAACAGGAAATCTGCGTCACGAACCTCATTTATGCGTTGTTCTTCCGTAGTGGACTTATCCAAAATCACAATTTCAAAATCAGAAGGACTATAAGAGACCACCTCATGTATTAAACTTTCCCCTATATCAGTCAGGAATACTACTTTTGTTGAAGTCATAAAATCTCCCTTCAATTAATTTAACTAACCACCATACCTTTCCCGAAGTATATCTTTAAGCTTTTCAGGGGAAAAATCTTGGAATTTGCAAACATCTATAATCTCTTTTTCACCTGCCTCTACTTTAGCTATTGCGGCCGGCAAATCCTTAACTATATCTTTGGGAATACTAATCACTCCATGCTTATCCCCAAGCAACAAATCACCAGGATTGACAGTAACTCCTCCTACCGTAACCGGTATGTTAGCTTCAACCAAATGTACATTCGCTCTAGAAGCCAATGCTGTACTTGCAAAGGCATTAAACCTCATCTCCTGCATTTCATCCAAATCTCTTACCCCTCCATCAATCACAACTCCCACACAATTTAAAGAACTGTGTATAGCGCTTTGCACTTCACCCCAAAAAGATCCGATTACAAATGGGTGATCTAAATATTTCATTACAATAACTCTTGGGCCTGGAATCTTAAATATCTCATCCACCCATTCCACTCGAGAATAATTCATATTGTCTGAAGGCGGAGTGGAGGCTTTAATAACCGCGGTAACTGCGAAACCCGCCATAGACCCCATATCTGGAAACATACTTTTTATATCAGGAGTCATGAACCCATCGGTTCTCGATCTGATATTTAAATTTTCAATAGCATTAGACACGGCGCAGGTTTGCATACCAGCAACAGCATCAACTTCATTTTGGGTTGCTTTAGACATTTTTTGTCTCTCGTTTTTGTTAATTAATCAATGATTAAAATTACCTCGGAATAGTAACAGAGAACCATTATTTGCAGTTATAAAGCAAGGGCATATATTGTGAACAGTATCCATTCCCCAACCTAATGTTGACCGAGTGCCATCTAAGTCTATAATTGGGGGTGTCCGTGAAAACAAAGGACAGCAAATTTAAAGACACGCGTTTGTCTCTGATTTTAGAGGAACCAACTATACAGAAGGAGTCGTCAAAAATGACACGAGGTGAAATAGGTTTTGTTGGATTAGGAATCATGGGAAAGCCCATGGTAAAAAACTTAATAAAAGCAGACTACTCTGTGACTGTTTATGACATAGTCGCTGAATCAGTCGAAGAAATGGCCACTGAAGGTGCTACCCCTGCGTCTTCCGCAGCTGAAGTAGCATCTAAAACTCCCATAATCATAACAATGGTCCCTGACTCTCCTCAATCAGAGGCTGCGATTCTGGGACCAGGTGGTGTATTAGAAGGGGCCTCAAAGGGCGATACTGTGATCGATATGAGTTCGATTGCTCCGGCGTCCTCAAAAAAGATAGGACAAGCTTGCGACATTGCAGGTGTGAATTTCTTAGATGCTCCAGTAAGTGGTGGTGAAACAGGAGCTATTGAAGGAACACTCGCGGTTATGGTAGGCGGTGAAAAAGATATCTTTGAAAAGAATTATGACATGCTAACTGCAATGTCCGGCAGCATAGTTCTTTGCGGAGGGTACGGGGCAGGAAACACTACAAAATTGGCAAACCAAATTATAGTCGCTGGAAATATCGCGGCTTTAGGGGAAGCACTTGTATTAGCGAAAAAATCTGGCATTGATCCTAAGGTTGTATTTGAAGCTATCAAGGGAGGGTTGGCAGGAAGCACCGTAATGAATACAAAAGGCCCAATGATGCTAGAAGGAAATTTCGATCCTGGCTTTAGGGTAGTTCTCCATCAGAAAGATCTACACAATGCCATACTAACAGGAAAAGATGTCGGCGTTCCTTTGATGGTGACCTCCATGGTACAGCAAATACTAGGGTCCCTTATTAACGATGGCAAAGGCAATTCTGATCACTCTGCTATTGCTAATTTTATGGAGGACATGGCAGGTGTAACCATAGCGGACTAATGACATTTCAGTTGCATAAAGCAAATCGAAAAAGGGATCCGCAGCAATGACAGGGAGAAATATACCTTCTAAATCAGAGGTCGATTCTTATCTGAAAGATACAAACTGGGGTAGATGGGGCGATAAAAGTTCCGCTGGGGCCATGAACTTGATAACGGATAAGAAACGTTTAGAAGCCGTGTCGCTAGCTAAAATTGGTAGACCAGTATCTTTAAGTAGACCGTTACCGGTAACCCCTGCAGGAGATAATCCCAGACCTGCCCAACATTATATGTACAAGGAGGAAAGACCATTTGAGGGTGGGGCGGCAATGGATTACTACGGTGTTTTTTATCATGGCACTGCTACGACTCATATAGATGCTTTATGCCACGTTTGGGATAAGAATGGAATGTGGGAAGGTAAAACCCCTGATGATGTCATTAAATTTGGCGGTGCGAATTTTGGTACCATCGACGAATGGAAAGATGGAATCTTAACGCGCGGAATATTACTAGATGTACCTAAACATAGAAACAAACCATATGTAACACTAAGAGAACCGGTCCATGGATGGGAATTGGAAGACATCGCTACAGAGCAAAATGTGGAGATAAAATCTGGGGATGCCGTGTTCGTATATAGTGGGCGAGACAAATATGCTGCCGACAATAATGGTAGATGGGGTACCCCAGATGGAAGACCCGGTCTTCACGCTTCATGCCTACCGTTTGTCAAAAACAATAACATAGCTATCTTGGGCTGGGATATGATGGACGCCTCACCCAATGAATACAAAATCCCTTGGACTGTCCACGGCGTGATATTTGCCTACGGAGTAGCACTTATCGACAACGCGTATCTAGAGTCTCTTTCGAACGTTTGTACTGAAGAGGAAAGGTACGAATTTATGCTAAGTCTGAATCCACTTTATGTTCAAGGTGGAACAGGTTCACCCGCAAACCCGATAGCAATTTTCTAGTTATTATCATCTTTCAGGTTCGGCTCATTATCAAG
>QGNN01000003.1 GCA_003228105.1 Chloroflexota bacterium | reverse complement strand
TATGACATATATTCTACAAACCTAGTTTTCCCACATCCTGTGGGGCCTTTGAATATGAGTGGGAGCTTTTGCTTATAAGCTGCCTCAAACAATTCCACCTCATCCCCAACTGGCACGTAATACGGCTCTTCTTCCAATTGATATTCTTCAATAATGAAACTTTTATATAGTGATTTTGTTGTCATATGCAGCTATTCCACTCCTAATTATTAACTACTCTAGTGTTCCAAGTCTTTTTTACATTGTCTGTTAATTCGCCTATCGTCCCATCGTTGGTTACAACAGTATTTGAATGTTCGATTCTTTCATCTTGTGACATTTGAGAATCTATCCTAGAAATTGCTTCCTCCCGAGTCAGAGAATTCCTCTCCTTCAATCTTTCAATTACTGTTTCTTTTTCTGAGGTGACAACCCATATTTCATCGAACAGGGCCTCCCAGTTGGCTTCTATCAGGACTGCAGCTTCCACGACGACCACATCAGTTCCGTCGGAAGCGTATTCCGTCAACTGTGCCTGAATCATATCGTGGATCAATGGGTGCATGATCGAATTTAGCTTTGCCATATTTTCGGGGCTGGAGAAAACTATAGGGCCAAGTTTCTTCCTGTCGACGGTACCATCATCTCCCACTATCTTATTTCCAAACGCATCAACAACCAAATCAAACCCCATCGTCCCTGGTAGGTATGCCTCATGGCCCAGCAAATCGGCGTTCACCACCGTTGCACCAAGATCATTAAGTAGATTGGAAACTAGCGACTTGCCTGTCCCAATCCCTCCTGTAAGACCAATACTAAGCATATTACCTCGTCTAGGAAAAAGTCATTTGGTCATTCTACAGGAGGAGATTTTCGAGGGTCAATTAAAATTATGTTATTAAGAAAAACTAAAGGATCAGAAGTCAATTTCCTTAACAATATATAATGGGACGCTAACTTATCAAACAGGCTCAAAAAAATGCGAGAAAAACTGCGACAAATCCCAAGCGTCAGTTCCGTGCTTTCAGACACGCGAATTTCCGAATTGATGACCGAGTTTTCAGCAGAAGCCGTAACAGATCTAATAAGAGAACAATTAAGTCATATAAGGTCAACCGTTGATAGTGAATCAGAAATTCCAACAATATTGGAAATATCCAACCAAGTCTCAGATCACGTAAAGAGAAACTGGTCCCATTGGCCCAGAACCGTTATAAATGCAACCGGCGTAGTCATTCATACCAACCTCGGGCGTGCTCCTTTAAGTACTGAAAGTATGGAGGCAGCTGTTGATTCTTCTAAAACCTACAGCGATTTGGAATTAGAACTAGGTTCTGGAAAGCGAGGATCTAGGCAAGCGAGGATTTCCCAACTGCTATCTAGTCTAACTGGAGCTGAGGCAGGGTTTGTGGTCAACAATAATGCTGCAGCTATAATGCTGGGGCTTTCAGCACTGGCGTTAGGGAAAGAGGTAATAGTTTCACGGTCTGAAGCGGTGGAGATCGGTGGCGGTTTCCGAATACCAGATGTTTTAAAGCAAAGTGGCGCAATTCTGACTGAAGTCGGCACTACTAACAGAACCTATGTGATGGATTATGAAAGGGAATTAAATGAAGATACTGGAGTAATTCTCTCTATACATTCGAGCAATTTCAAGATAATTGGATTCACGGCAACCCCTTCAATTTCGGACCTTTCAAACCTAGGGACCAGCAAGGGAATTCCTGTTCTACACGATGTGGGTAGTGGCTCATTATTGGATACAACCAAATATGGTCTAGCGCCAGAACCACGGCCTCAGGAAAGCATAGCGGCAGGAGCTGATTTATGCTTCTTTTCAGGAGATAAATTATTAGGTGGGCCTCAGGCAGGAATAGTTATAGGTAGGAAAAGCTATATAGAGAAACTATCGAATCATCCTTTAGCCAGAGCTTTTAGAATAGACAAAATGAATTTGGCTGCATTGACTACCACGTTGATTCACTACCTTAAAGAAGAGGCTCAAAACAAAATCCCTGTCTGGCAGATGATATCGGCTGAATTGGATGATCTCCGTACAAGGGCTCACAATATATCTACCAAAATCCCTAGCAGTGACCTGTATTCAGCAAAAGTAATTGGAACAAAGTCGACGATCGGTGGTGGTAGTTTGCCGGGAGAAACGATGGATTCATTTGGAATTCAATTAACAGTAAAGAATCCTGAGAATTTTGCATTGAAAATTAGAACTGCAACCAGCCCTGTAGTTCCTAGAATTGAAGATGACGCGGTCATATTTGATCTTCGAACGGTACTGCAGAGTGACGATGATACTTTAATAGCCTCCATAGCATATAGCCTACAAAATTAGATGCCCTACCAAAACCCGCAGGAATCTACTCTTTTCAAAAAACTGTCTGTCTCAAGTGAAATCCATTTACGAAGGGATAAAGTAATACCTGCCATTCAAAGATTGGAGTCTTATATCAAAGATGCTACAAAGGCCGGTAGGAAAGAAATCAGGGTAATTCACGGGCGAACAGGAACCGGAGATATGAGGAGAGCAGTGCATGAGTTCCTAACTGCACATCCGGATGTTGAAAGATACTACCCTGCTCCACCTGCAGAAGGAGGTCCAGGGGCCACAATAGCAGTTCTCGTATCATCTCTCTAAGCATAGGTAGACTTGGAATTGGTGACAGCTCCCCACGTAGCAACACAAAATGGCACCAGGTATGTCAAGGGCACCTTCCAAACTAACCCTTTATAAAAGTCTCCAGCAAATATGAAGTCCCCTTGGTTCAATAAAATCAAAATTGTCCCAACCAAACTGGCGGCCCAAAAAGAGCGTTTCAACATTGAAAAATATCTTAAAAGACAAAGAAGATGGCGATGTTCAGTTACTCCATTCGAGCTAACCAGATAAGTGGAGTTGTTTATCGTTTCTTTACATCTGTCACAAATCAAGGATTTATGCATTTTACTCTCCCATCAATTAAACGTTGATTCTTGTACACTATTGCAGTACGTAGGCCAAACCATTTTGCACATCCATCGAGGCTAAAACGATGAACATGTTTGATTTTGAGGCGGACCGACACCTGTCCGATAGCGCACCTTTGGCCGCAAGAATGCGGCCGACAACTCTTGATGAAATAGTTGGCCAGGCCCATTTAACCGGCAAAAACAGCCCCCTACGGAGGAGTATCGACGCAGGACGAATTCCTTCGTTTATTTTGTGGGGGCCACCGGGGACAGGCAAAACCTCCCTAGCAAACCTTATAACTTCAACTTCGGATTTCCATCTCGAAAAAATCAGTGCTGTCACTTCTGGGGTGTCTGAGTTGAGAAAATTAATTGCTGAATCTAAATCACGACTAGGAATGTCGAGGCAAAGGACTGCCCTTTTTATTGACGAAATTCATCGATTTAATAAAGCCCAACAAGATGCAATACTGCCACATGTAGAGGATGGCACTGTCACTTTCATAGGCGCCACCACAGAAAATCCGTCATTCGAAATAATTGCTCCACTTTTATCACGATGTAGAGTCTTCACATTAAATGGCCTGGAAAGGAAAGACATTGTCCGCATATTAACCAATGCTCTGAACGATTCTGAGAAAGGTTTAGAAAAAAGAAATCTTTCCATTGAAGACGGCGTGCTCCAAGATATAGCTGCATTGTCCGGTGGGGATGCCAGATGGGCGTTGAACACATTAGAACTGACAGCAGACTCCGCCGATATCCAAGGCAATAAAATACTGATAAATAAATCATTATTGGATGAAGTGATAGAAACCAAAACTCTCCCGCATGATAAAGCGGGAGACAAACACTTTGACACAATATCGGCGTTTATAAAATCCGTCCGAGCCTCAGACCCTGATGCTTCTGTGTATTGGTTAGCCAGGCTGCTCTTGGCCGGGGAAGATCTCATGTTCATAGCTAGAAGGCTTGTTATATTGGCTAGCGAGGACATAGGATTAGCTGATCCCAGAGCACTAACAATCGCTGTTTCAGCTCAACAGGCTGTCCATTTCGTGGGAATGCCGGAAGCTCGAATCATACTATCAGAGGCCACAATATACCTAGCCTCCGCTCCTAAAAGTAATTCTGCCTATAAAGCGATAAATTCTGCAATGTCCGAAATTAAATCTTCAGGAGAAAATACAGTTCCACTTCATTTACGCAATCCTGTGACTGATTTAATGTCACAGGAAAAATACGGCCAAGGTTACAAGTATGCCCACGATTATCCAGACCATTTTGTCAGAACAGAAAACCTTCCCAAAAATCTTGGGACGAAGGATTTTTATTTTCCGGGAAATTTGGGTTATGAAAAATTTATAGCAGAACGACTAAACAAATGGTGGAAAGAAGAATACAAGGAATAATGATTAATCATTTTCCCGAAGCCACTTTGGCTCCAATGGATATAATGTTTTTAGCTATTCGGATACCATTAGATACGACCACCACACCACCTGCCGCGACTGCAATTGGAGCGCCTAATATGGCAGCAACCGCTCCTGTGTGGAATCCTGCAGTCCCGCTAAACCCCCAGCATAGAGATTGAAAACTTAGCACTCTTCCACGCATCTCATCTGGAACCGAAATTTGAAGTAAGGTCGACAGACCGCTTTCATAAATCACTCCTGAGCCATAAGCAAGAGCCAGCAAAATCATTGATAGAAGCAAAATATCTGAAAATGCAAATGCGATTAATCCAAAACCAAATCCAAACAGTCCATAAATCACCAGCTTCCCCTTATTTTCCACATCTGGCATCGCAGTCATGATTACCGTAGATATTGCGGCTCCTAATGCCCCTACTGACATGAGAACCCCTAATCCTCGGGCATCTAATCCAAGTTCATCTCTTGCGATTACTGGCAACATCGATTCAACGGCCCATCCAAATATTTCCGTGACTAGTATTGCAAGTATCAAAAATCGGATTATTGAATTATTGACAACATATTTAGCACCATAAACTAAATCCTCCAGATGAGACGAGCCAGATTTTTCTGGAGATTTTATATTCTGAAGATTTAAGTAGATTGAACTTGATACAAGCAAGGATATAAGCATTAAGACAAATCCCAAATAAATTTCCCGCTCGATAAGCCACCCGCCTGCCAGCGGGGCTAAAACTCCCATAACTGTCATAGAAAAGAAGTTAGCTGCAGTTCCCTTAAGGAGATTTTTAGGGCCTACTAAATCTAAAGTCATAGCCATTTTGCAAGGAAGCCTTACAGCATGGAAAGCCCCCGCACAGAACCCATACCCCAACACGTGCCATACCTCTAGCAGTTCATAAAAAGCCGCTATCCCCAAAATGGCGACTAGAACTATTTGAATAGCTTGTGTAACCAACAACAATACCTTTCTGTTGTAACGGTCTATTAAAACTCCAGCCAAGGGGCTGAATAATGTCATCCCAACCCCTGAGACTCCGGCAGTGGCCCCAACCCAGAACGCAGAATCCGTCTGAATTAAAACAATCCAACCTTGGAGCATAGGACTCACCATCATGGCGGCATCGTCGAACAAGAGACCATAGAAAAAACGACGAAAAGTCTGATTTTTAAACAAGGCTAGCATAAATAAACCGCGCCTAGTAACGCTATGGGGTCAATATTAAAAGCATTGGTATGATGCCGGCACAAGCAATGAAGTTATGATGTCATAGCGTTGGTCATAACTTCTAAAACATAATCTATATCTTCGGAATCCACCCCGTAGTGGGTCACGAATCTCCATCGGGAATACGGTGAAGCTCCTTTTATTCCTTCCGACTCTAATTTTTTCATCAATTCATTCTTATTAGAGTGTTTCACTTCAAAGAAAACTAAATTCGTATCAACCGAGTCAGGGTCTATCGTTACCCCTTCTATTTTAGATAATCCTTCTGCCAATTTCTTTGCGTTAGCATGGTCCTCAGCCAAACGATCAACCATCTGGTCTAAAGCAACGATACCGGCCGCAGCAAGAAAACCGGCCTGCCTCATGCCTCCACCCACCATTTTCCTCCATCTCCTCGCCTCTTCGACGAATTCATACGTGCCTGCCACGATTGAACCTACAGGGCAACTAAGTCCCTTTGACAAACAAAAACTAACTGTGTCTGCTTCCTTCAACATTTCATCAACTGGGGTTTCCAATTTGACTGCCGCATTGAATATCCTAGCCCCGTCCACATGAAGCGGCAATTCATGATTATGAGCCACATCTGCGATCGATTTGGTATCTTGCGGAGTAAGTACTCTACCTCCACAGTTGTTTTGGGTGTTCTCAATAGCTATAACCGCAGTGTGAGGATTATGATCATTTGTTGAGTCTCTTATAGCCTCTTCGACTTCTGAAGGATCAAGCATACCGCGAGCGTCATTCCTGACCGTATGGTAAGAAACCCCTCCGAGAGCTGCGGCTCCGCCTGCTTCCGACCGGAAAATGTGTGCCTTGTCACCAAGGATTATTTCATCACCACGCCCACAATGAGACAACACAGAAATCAAGTTGCCCATTGTCCCGCTAGCTACAAAAACTGATGCCTCTTTACCTACTTTCGCCGCCGCTATTTCTTCCAGTTTATTAATTGATGGATCGTCATGAAAGACATCATCACCGATTTTCGCATTGGCTATGGCTTCCCGCATTTCTGGGGATGGGTGAGTAACTGTATCGCTTCTAAGATCAACTTTCGTCATAACATTTTCACCAGGCTAAATTCATTCTGACTTTTACTTTTACCTATTGATTCTAGCAACGGCTTTTCTTAATTACTATACTTAACTTTGAATTGTGAGCCGTTCTTGAACTTTTACCAATTTTCCGGGGTAACTATATGACTGATGCAAACAAACAATTAACGATTTTATCAACCGGAACCTCAGAGCTTGAAGCTCTTTTGGAAACCCCCGACCAAGTCAAAAGACCTCCATGCGTTATCCTCTGCCATCCACATTCCCGATATGGGGGTAATATGTTCGATGCTTTACTGAACCAAATTTCCAGCTATTTATTGCGTAGTGGGATAGCTACCTTACGGTTTAACCAAAGAGGTGTAGGAATGAGTAGCGGAGAAAGTGGCGATGGCGCCAATGAATTGATAGATACAGAGGAGGTAGTTAATCTGACAAGTTCTAACTCAAAGATAGATGGCAGCCGTCTAGGAATTATTGGGTATTCTTTTGGCGCCTGGATGGCATTAGAATCAGCCCTTAGGACCAATTTAATTAAATCTCTTGTGTCAATTGCATGCCCACAAAATAAGTTTGCCCAATATGGTACTGTCCAAATAACTCAACCAAAATTGCTGATACTTGGGGACAGGGATCACGATTTTACTCTTGGCCAGTTTAAGTTTTTAGCTAACAGAATGTCGGAACCAAAGAGAACAGAAGTGGTGACTGGAGCCGACCATTTTTTCAGGGAACACAGTGATTTAGTCGGTAAGTTGAGCTGCGAATTTATTAAGGAAACTTTATAAGCTAATATAAGTATGCAGAGGTTTATGAATTGTCATTTTCTTAATGATCTTGTAGAAATTAAGAAATAGCCTCCTGAAATTTCAAACAGTAAACTTTGGAGTAGTAAATTGTCAGAGAACCAAGCATTTAGAAAAGAACGAGACTCGATGGGAGAATTCCAGGTCCCGTCGGAAGCATATTATGGCGCTAACACAATGAGAGCAGTGCTCAATTTTCCAATAAGCGATCTACGTTTCTCCCGGTCTTTTATTGAAGCAATAGCGATGGTCAAACTAGCTGCTGCCGAAACGAATATTGAACTCGGATTGTTAGATTCACAATTGGGAGACGCAATCATCAAATCTGCAACAGAGGTTTCGGAGGGCAAATTTGATGATCAATTTGTCGTAGACATTTTTCAAACTGGTTCGGGAACTTCCACAAATATGAATGCCAATGAAGTCATTTCAAATAGGGCAATTGAAATACTTGGCGGTGAATTGGGTTCTCGGGATCCCGTTCACCCTAACGATCACGTAAATACTGGTCAGTCTTCAAACGATGTCATACCAACATCGATACACTTGGCTGCCGCCAAAGCTATAACAAATGATTTAATTCCTTCTCTAAAAAAATTATCGACCTCCCTCAATGTCAAATCCCAAGAATTCATGCCGGTTATTAAAACGGGAAGAACACATCTACAGGATGCGACCCCTGTTCGTCTTGGTCAAGAATTTTCCGGACATGCAGGACAAATAAATAGAGGAATTCGCCGAGCAGAACATGCAGTTCAAGAACTCAGTGAAGTCGCCTTAGGGGGCACGGCAGTTGGTACAGGAGTAAACACACATCCAGAATTTGCTAAAAGAGTTTGTGAAAAATTAACAAGAGCAGCTGGGCTAGAAATCAAAGAAACCTCCAATCATTTTCAAGCTCAAAGTACTTTGGATAATATAGTAGAAGCCAGTGGTGCGATGAAAACAATCGCGGTGAGTTTGATGAAAATAGCCAACGACGTGAGGTGGATGGGATCTGGGCCTCGGGGAGGATTTGGTGAAATTGAACTTCCCGAAGTACAACCGGGCAGTTCTATAATGCCAGGTAAAGTGAACCCTGTCATACCTGAGTCAGTGTGCCAAGTGTCAGCGCAGGTTATAGGAAACGACACAACCGTCGCAATAGCTGGCCAATCAGGAAACTTTGAAATCAACGTAATGATGCCTGTGGCAGCCTATAATCTTTTACAATCTATTGATCTCTTAGCAACGGCGTCGTCAAACTTAGCCAGCCAATGCATTGACGGCCTTAGCTCAACTTCAAAAGGCCCTGAGATGGTTGAGAAAGGTCTCGCGATAGTGACTACTTTAGTCCCACATATTGGGTATGATAAATCCGCAGCATTGGCACATAAAGCCCAACAAACCGGTCAGACTATCTTCGAAGTGGCTCTTGCTGAAACAGATTTGAGTAAACAAGAATTAAAAAAAATACTTGACCCGGAATCCATGACAGAACCAGGAGTTTCAGGGACATATTTGGGTTAGGAATCGCTGAAAAACTTCTTAGCCATACGAATCTGACCGGACTTGGTCTGAGGCCCAGAATCAATCATATACGTAAGAATTTTGGACAAGATATCCCCGATCTTAGGGCCCTGAGGTATACCAATAGCCATAAGGTCTTCGCCGCCGATACACAAACTAATAGTTTTTAGTTCATTTACAAATAGTTCTAAACTGCTCCTAAGCTCTCTCGGAGCATATGATTCAGCCACTGATATTGCAATTTCGGAGACCTCTGTGAGTTGTTTGAAAATCTCGCTGCGCGAGGAATTTACTTCGAGACGTTCGATGCGGTTTAAATCTGTCCCGAATTTTGACAATTTATTTCCTAAATCAAGTCTTTTAATTAAATCCAACCTTTGATTGGGTTCAATTAATGAAATCAGTACGTAGAAAACAAATTCGGGGGTAGGAATTCTGATATTTTCCAAAAGGCTTTTCCTCTCGGAAAACTCTGGTTCTTTCGGAAATCCAGAGTGAATATGCCCCAAAACTTTAAATTGATCCATTAGATCAAAAATAGAGTTTGCGTTCTTTTCAGAAAAAACCTTTGCTAGTTCGTTGGTTATACGTACTCCACTTAGCTGAGCAAGATATGTTGAATCGTTCAGTAATTGGGTTTTCGTATCACCTTCAACAGAAAATCCCAGCCTCCCGGAATACCGTATACACCTAAATATACGTGTTGGGTCATCTTTAAAAGATCCGGCGTGCAAGATTCTCACATGTTTTAATTGTAAGTCTTCTAACCCCCTATACAAATCAAGTACTTCCCCCCAATTTGGAGGGTTAATGCAAGCTGCCAAAGCATTTATTGAAAAATCTCTTCTCCCCAAATCATCTTCAATTGAGGCTGAAGTTACTACAGGTAACGCACCCGAGGCCGGATATATCTCTTTCCTAGCCATCGCAAGATCCACTGCTTGGTCTAAAATTTTTATCTTACAGGTGTTGAACTGAGAGTTAGAAATCATATCTAATGGATATTTTGGATCAAATTTATGTATTAGGTTCCAAGGATCTGCCTCCACAATAATGTCGATATCTGAGACTTCCCTTTCTAGAAGCAAATCCCTTATGGTTCCCCCAACCAAGAAAGCACGTGTTCCCTTTTTATGAAACTGGCCTCCCAGTATTTTTATCGCTTCGTACTGAGGTTTCGTAAGTGTTTTTTCTAAAAGATTTTCTATATTCATAAATCTTTCGACTTCACTCTTGGTTCTTTACAGTAAAATTCCAGGTCTTATACTTTGAAATTATACAGAGTACTAAATATTGGCTCATATTTTAAAAATGTGAGCATTTTTCAGTGAATATGATTGAACAAAATAAATACTGCCAATTTTGCGGTACACATTTGGTGAGAAAATACGATCGCAGCAAGATGAGATCATTCTGTGAGGCCTGTAATGTTTTCAAATATGTAGATCCTAAGGTCGCAGTAGTGGCGATAGTTCCATCAAACAACACAATATTGCTAATAAGACGAGCCATAGAACCTCATTTAGGAAAATGGAGTCTGCCATCAGGCTATGTAGATCGCGGTGAATCTATCGAAAATGCATTAGTTAGAGAAGTCTTCGAAGAAACCACAATCTGTGCCAGCCCACATCGCTATCTAGGGGTATTTTCAGGAAAGGGACCAGTGATAGTGCATGTATATGTGGCAACTCACAAATCAGGTACAGCCAAAGCCGCTGAAGAGGTAAGCGAGATAAAATGGTTCGAATTAGGCAAAATACCTGAACTCCCATTCCCTTATGATCAAGAAATAATGTCGGCCTATAAAACCTATCTACACAACCTATGAATCATCTTCGTCACCGTGGCCTTCCTCCCATATCCTTTTAAAAATACCGTATCGAGGGCCATCCTTGTCACCTAGCGGAGTGATGTTCACCAATTCCCAGCCCTTGTCTCCCATGCGCTTTAGAAGACCTGTTGTGTAGCGTAGTCCGCCTTCTTCTGTGTCGGTTTTCAGCTTTACCGCGTCATACTCCCAAGTCGGAATACCATGCGGAAGATCAAAATCCTCTACGTACTGCAGCTGTTGAAGTTCTTCCTCAGTTATCTCTGCCCAAGAATCTTCCGGTAGGTCTGTTTGGCATTCATCACATGATGTTGCCGGCCCCAATGAGTAACCGCCACATTCGGGACAAAAATAAATTCTCATAAACTATTATTTTAATATTTCTTTTTCGTAAATTCAAAAACACTTTCAAATTGAAGTGATTATATGTCCGCTATAAGAAAAATAGATACCATACGGGCATTTTAATAAAAATAAACCCTACAATAAATTTATTGAGAAGTCCCCCAGGAGATATAATCATATACTTTCGATACCAATAATCGTTGCCCCTTTAGGAAGATAATTTTGATGCCGATATTGTAACTATCGCTCTTCAAGTAATTTCACAGCCAGTAGGCTTTCCTGTTCATCATGCACAATTTTGGCATTACCTTTAGCCATCACATATGCCAACTCATTCCAATTTTCTGAATATCTGTCAAATAAAGCAACAACTCCATCGTTATTTGTTATGTCGTTAACTCTTTCAAGAGGTTTGTCTATATTTTTTTTGGCTTTGCATCAATTGGAGAATAGATCGTGTCGTTACCGGACAAAGCAAAGCAGATAGGTACTGAATGAGAAACCCCGGAAGGGGTCACAGTAGATAACCTAGCCACCCGTAAGGAAAGTATAAATTCTTCTACGCTTACAAGCATTAAACTCCAAATCGGGTTAGACACAAGTGTTTCTTAAGAAGCTTTTACCTTATTACAAATCCTCAATCGACTGAAAATTCATATTATAGAGATGAGCGTAGAGACCGTCTTTATCCATTAATTCTTGGTGATTTCCCTCCTCCGCCACCTCACCTGACTCTAACACCACTATTTTATCCGCTCCTCGTATCGTGGACAATCGATGAGCTATAACGATAGCGGTACGTCCTTCTAATAGCTTCCTCAAGGCAGTCTGAATAACTAATTCAGTATGGCTATCAATACTTGCAGTAGCCTCATCCAGGATAAGTATTTTGGGATCATCAACGATGGCTCTCGCAAAACTTATCAATTGGCGCTGGCCTAAACTGATGTTGGCCCCTCTTTCTGACAGAAAAGTGTCATATCCGCCCTCAAGCTGCATAATAAATTCGTGTGCACCGACTACTTTTGCCGAAGAGATGGCTTTTGCATCAGTCACATGCACGTGGTTATATTTAATATTCTCCATCACCGTACCGGAAAAAAGGTATGGTTCTTGTAAAACCATACTCATCTGGCTCACCACTGAAGCTCTTTTGACGTCTCTAATATCGATACCATCGATCAATATAGCACCTTCTTCCCGCTTAACTGGGTAGAATCGGGACAAAATAGACACAATACTAGTCTTCCCTGCACCGGTTGGTCCCACGACAGCAACAGTTTCACCAGCATTCATTGTCAAATTTATCCCTTTTAGTACATCTTCACCTTCCACATATTTAAATCTGACATTTTTGAATTCAATATTTCCCTTTATTTCGGGCATATCAATAGCATCTTCTATGTCTATTAATTCCGGCTCTCTATCCATCAAGTCAAAAATTCTCGCTCCCGAAGCCATGGATCTTTGCAGCTGGGTATATTGTTGAGTCAAATTACGAATGGGATCAAAAAACCTTTGTACATACATAACAAAGGCGACTAACACTCCTGGAAGTAACTGACCTTCTTCCAACCCAACCAGTTTGGAACCGAAATACAAGGCAAGCCCAATTGCGACGGCAGTAAGAATATCAACCGCCGGTAGAAGGCCTGCAGCATATCTGCCTGCGATTACGTTGGACCATCTGTGAGCTATGTTTTTTTCATCGAATATTTCAAGGTTTCTTTGTTGTCTATTAAGGCTTTGAACTACTCTGACTCCTGAAATATTTTCGTTGAACGCGGCGTTTACTATCGCGATTCGTGTTCTAATTTCACTAAAGGATCTTTTAGCATATTTTTGCCAAATGACCATAATGGTCATTAAAACAGGCAACACCGCCATCGTAATAAGGCCTAATTCCAGGTCCATCACCAAAAGGGCAATCACAATCCCTACAAGGCTCAGTAATTCACCTAGGCTCATTACTACTAAAGCTGCAAACTCCTGCAATTGACCAACATCTCCTTGTACACGGGACATCAATCTTCCCACTTCTGTCTTGTCAAAATAGGATAGGGATTGCTTTTGCACATGACCAAACAATGCTCTTCTCAACCTATAAAGAACACCTTGTCCCACTCTTTGCATTGCATATTGTTGAAGGTAATTAGTGCCCCAATTGGTAAATGCATTAATTATAAAAACAACGAAAAGAATATTTAGAATCTTTATATGAGGAGAAAGGAGTTCTTTGAGTTGTGTTAGATTAGTCTCCTCTCCTGCTTGGCTTGCACTTGCTTTATAGTCGGTTGCGGTTTGCAGGCCATCCCTAATGGGGTTATCAATCCCCCATTGTATGAGCCAAGGAACGGCTACCAAAGTAAAGGTATAAATCAGCATCGAAACGAATGAGGCGATTACCAAAGGCATAAAGGGTTTGATATAAGGAAGTAACCTCAGAATAACCTTTTGATCATATGCGGATCCGAAAAATTCCTCGTCTGCCTGGCCTCTAGAGGCAGACATACCGCCTAAACCGAGATTCATTTACTCACCTCAGAGCTTAATTCATCCTGAGGGCGAAGTTGCAGTTCGTAAATTTCATTATAAATGCCGCCTTTCTCTAGCTACTCGTCATGAGAACCTTCTTCGATGATCCTTCCATCCTTCAAAACCACTATCTTATCCGCTCTATGTACAGTGCTAAGCCTATTCGCGATGATGAATGTCGTTCTTCCCTCCATCGAATTATCCATCGCTGCCTTTATCTTATCTTCAGTGTTTGCATCCACACTGGAGGTTGAATCATCCAATATTAATATTGGAGGGTCTAGCAGAATCGCTCGAGCTATCGACATTCGCTGACGTTGGCCTCCTGATAAAGTGGATCCCCTTTCCCCAACGTAAGTATCATAGCCCTCTTCAAGACCCTCAATAAAATCTGACAATTGAGCGATCGAAGAGGCGTTTTCCATCTGCTCATCGCTAGCATTCTCTTTACCATATTTAATATTTTCCTTTAAGGTGGTAGTGAATAAGAAGACCTCCTGTTGGACCATTCCTATATTTTTTCTTAAAGATTGCAAAGTGAACTCTCTTAAATCTATCCCATCCACTTTTATTACCCCCGCAGAAACGTCATAAAACCTTGGAAGAAGGTTTGCAATAGTCGATTTACCACTCCCAGGGGGGCCAACCAATGCGACTATTTCACCCGGCTTTGCCTCTAAATTTATATTCCTAAGAACAGGTTTGCCTCCATCATAGGCAAAAGACACATTCTCAAATTTAACGTGCCCTTGAGGGTTTTCAAGTTCAACTGCATTTGATCTTTCTTCGACAGGAGATGGTGCATCAAGTATCTCGAACATTCGTTCCCCTGCTGAGGCGGCTCTAGCGTACGCATTCACCACCCATCCTGCCATCCTAACCGGCAAGGCCAGTATTTGGAGATAAAAAACAAAGGCCGCTAATTCACCAGGCGTCATAGTCCCATTCATAACTTGTCGCCCCCCGTACCAAATTATCAAGGCCATGGCCACCATAAAAGTAAACAACATGAAAGACATGCTGGAGGCCCGTAACTTCTCTGCTTCCACATAAATATTGGAGACTTCGGAATTTTTTACTTCAAATTTATCCTCTTCATGGTGCTCCGACGCAAACGCTTTGACTACACGTTGACCTGAAAAATTTTCCTGCAGAATAATACTTAGCTCTGCCATTTTTTGTTGTACTAAAAGCCATAATGCCCTCATCTTAAGTCGGACTGAGCTAGTATAAATAGCAACAATAGGCATAAAACTAGCGCTCAAGAGTCCTAATTTCCAATTCATAGAAATCAAGATCGCAGCTACTATTAAGAAAAGAGCTATGAAATATGGGGCCCTGACAAGTCCCATATTTATAAACATACGTATATTTTCCACATCTGTTATGGCTCTAGACATCAGATTACCGGTGTGATGCCTATCATGAAAAGCAAAACTCTGATGCTGAACATGATCATAAAAAGAATTCCTTAGGTCGTAGGAAACATATTGAGACAATGTCTCTGCCAAATATGTTTGGAAATACGACATACCTCCACGAATAACACTTAATCCCAAAATAATTAATATGCATGGGTAAAGGATTTCTGTTTCCACTTTGCCACCGGCTAAGATAGGCTCTGCGACAGAGTCAATTGCCTGTCCGAATAGTTTAGGGAGAAAAATGTAAGCTGCTATGGCTCCTATCGTAGATAGGTAAGCGAAAGCTAATCTGTATTTGTACCTCAGAGCAATTTTTATTATTCTAAGGATGTGCTGCATAGATTCCTTGAAACTTAGCCTAAATATTGTGGTTGCCGTTGCAAAGAGCCACGAAATCCACAGGGATCCTTTATTCTACATTGGGATGTGACCTATATATCAAGTAGTTTGAAAACAATTTCTAGCAGTTTATTCTTGCAATTTATTGCATGACTTTAAGAATCTTAGCCAAAACCAAAAAAACTTCACAAGGAATACCCTTTCAAAATGGCGAAATCTAAAGGCCATACCCAATCCATACGAAAAATGAAGGCAGAGGATATTTCTCAAGTTTCATTTATTGAATCAGATGCTTTTCCTCAATTGTTTCCTCCTACTTCATTTCGAAGAGAGTTCCAAAGAAAGATTTCGACTATTCTGGTTGCAGTATCTAACTCACAAATGGTGGAGAGAAAGGAGTTTTCACCTTATTCCAAAGATATAAGAAATCCTTTGCACTACCGTTCCACTAATACAGGATCGCAAGATGGGATGGACTTCCTTACCGGATTTATCTTTCTTTGGGATACAACTGTTGAAGAATCTCATGTCATGTCCATCGGTACGAGGAGGTCTCATAGACGAAAGGGGATTGGAGAGTTTCTTCTATATTCAGCCTTATTAAATTCGATAAAAAAAGGAGCTAGGTCGTTAACCCTCGAAGTTAGAGTCTCAAATGTACCAGCTATATCACTATATAAAAAATATGGGATGTCTACACAAGGGTTAAGAAAATCCTATTACGCTGACAATCATGAGGATGCTAAAATCATGACTGTATACGATATTCAGTCCTTGGATTACAGAAATTCACTGAATGACAAACTGGTACGATTGAAAAAGCATCTCGCTAACTAATTTTTATTTTTTACATGTGCTTTTACTGGGGAAGTAGTCTCATGTTATACTTTCCCGGCGTTTTTTAGGTTGGGAAACACGGTTAGATAATCATGGTTTAAGGGCTTCAAAATAGTCAGATAACCTATCACATTGAAAGGAAAATACATGGTCGAAGAGGCTGTTGAGGTAAATACAATCCAAGATCAGGATACTGCACCGATAACGATGAAATCTCTTTTAGAGGCTGGAGTTCATTTTGGCCACCAAAAAAGGCGATGGAATCCGAAGATGAACAGGTATATTTTCACTCACAGAAATGGTGTCCATATAATTGATCTACAGAAAACTTTAAATTTGGTAGAAGAAGCCGCAGCATTTCTGAGTGAAGTGGCTGCGAGTGGAAAAAAGATTCTGATGGTAGGTACAAAAAAACAAGCCCAGGATACGATAGTGACTGAAGCTGAAAGAAGTAATTCCTTACACATCTCTAATAGATGGCTGGGAGGAACTCTGACCAATTTCAAAACTATTCAGAAAAGAATCGATTATCTGGTAGATTTGGAAACTCGACGTGATCAGGGGGACTTCGAAAGTCTGACAAAAAAAGAGTCTTTGAAGATTGACGAGAAGATAACCAAATTAAATAAAAACCTGTCCGGGATAAAGGAAATGACCGAAATGCCGGGGGCAATGTTCATAGTCGACGTTGGAAAGGAAGAGATAGCTGTAGCGGAAGCTAACCGGGTTGGAATACCGATAGTCGCATTGGTAGATTCCGACTGTGATCCCGATCTTATCGACCACCCAATCCCGGGAAACGATGATGCCATAAGATCTGTCAGATTAATCACAGGAAGAATGTCTGATGCGATTATAGATGGGTACCACCAAAGGAACGCTGAGCAATCTGATGATCTTACAGATCCAAATCAAGAATCGAACCCTAGAATGGTCACATATTCCACAGTTACCATAGAAGAATCGATTTCTGAAAAAGCTGAGGAAAACCCTGAAAGTGATGATTCAGAATCAGAACCTTCACAAAGCAGCGAGGAAATAAATTCTGTAGAAATTGAAGAACCCGTACCCAGTCCTGAAAATTCTGTGACTTCAGACACTATTGAAGAAGAATCGATTTCTGAAAAAATTGAAGAAAATTCTGAAAGCGATGTTTCAGAATCCGAACCTTCCGTTCCCATAGAAACATCGATTTCTGAGGAAACTGAAGAAAATACCAACTGACCGTAACAATCCCGTTTAATGAAATTTCAAGGGAGAAATCGTGCCTGCTAGTACTACCCAATTAATCAAAGAATTGCGCGCCCGAACAAGTGCCGGCGTTATGGATTGCAAAAAGGCTTTGGAAAAAAGTAAAGGGGATCTCGACAAAGCTGAATCCTTCCTCAAGGAGAAAGGAATTGCATCAGCTGCGCAAAAAGCAGGTAGAGAAACAGATCAAGGACTAATCGATACCTACATACACAGCGGCGGTAGGATAGGGGCCATGATAGAGATCAACTGTGAAACTGATTTTGTGGCTAGAACAGATGATTTCACATCTCTAGCCCACGATATAGCAATGCAAGTCGCAGCTATGTCACCGGAATTCCTTACCATGGAAGATGCATTGAAAAATGCCACAGTAACTGAGGATAAGTGTTTGTTATCACAGTCATTTATCAAAGACCCCTCAAAAACAATCCAAGATCTTATTAATGAAACTGTTGGAAAGCTTGGGGAAAACATTAAGGTCCGGAGATTCCAAAGATTTTCCCTGGGTGAATGAGGCAAATATGCCAGACAAACCATTCAAACGGATTCTGTTAAAGCTAAGTGGGGAATCACTAAAGGGAAAAAGAAGTCACGGAATAGATCCTGACTCTCTGGACTATATGGCTCAAGAGATAGAGTCAGTCACTTCAAAGGGTATTGAATTAGGAATCGTTGTAGGTGGCGGAAATATATGGAGAGGTTCTGAAGCAGAGATTGAAGGCATGGAAAGAGCCTCTGCCGATTATGCAGGGATGCTTGCAACAGTAATAAGCGCATTGGCACTGCAGGATTCGTTAGAGAGAAAACATAAACTCGAAACAAGAACTCTGAGTGCCATAAACATCCAACAAGTGGCCGAACCGTACATAAGACGAAGGGCGATACGCCACCTAGAGAAAGGCCGTATTGTATTGTTCGCAGCAGGTACAGGTAACCCCTTCGTGACCACTGACACAGGATCTGCCTTAAGAGCTTTAGAAATAGAAGCAGATGTATTGCTAATGGCAAAAAATGATGTGGATGGTGTTTATGATAAAGATCCTAAATTAGATGATTCTGCGGTTCGCTACGAGAGTATTTCTTATATAGATGCAATAGATAAACGTCTCAAGGTAATGGATAGCACGGCTTTGTCGTTATGTATGGAATACAGTATTCCTATCGTTGTTTTTGATCTTTTTAAACAAGGGAACCTAAACCGTATAGTCTCCGGTGAAAAAGTCGGGACTCTGGTCACAGAGGAGGAGTAAAAAACATGGAAGACATTGAAGAAATATTCAAAAACACTAAAGAAAGAATGAACAAAAGTGTTGATTCTTTGCAAAGGGATCTATCTGCAGTGAGAACGGGGCGGGCTTCAACTAATCTCGTTGAAAATATTGATGTTGAATATTATGGTAATTCCACACCTTTAAACCAATTATCTTCGATATCTGTGCCTGAGGCCCGTACTATAGTCATCCAGCCTTTTGACAAGGAAGCTCTTAAAGAAATAGAGAAAAGTATACTGAAATCAGATCTTGGGCTGACTCCTAATTCTGATGGTGTAATCATACGAATAAACGTACCTGAATTAACTGAAGAGCGAAGACGGGAGATGGTTAAACTGGTTGGAAACCTGGTTGAAGAAGGGCATGTAGCAATAAGAAATATACGTAGAGATAGTTTGGAAAAAATAAGGACCTTAGATAAAGACAAAGAGATATCTCAAGATGATGGTAGAAAAGCTCAACAGGAGCTTCAGAATGTCACCGACTCCTTCGTATATGAAATGGATTCAATTAAGTCCAAAAAAGAAAAAGAGGTGATGGAGGTGTGACCCAATTGTGCTATGGGTAAGAATAAAAGCCCACGCCATGTAGCCATCATTATGGATGGCAATGGAAGATGGGCAACCTCCCAAGGACTAGGTAGAAGCTCTGGTCACGAAAAAGGAACACTAAATATCCAAAAAGTGCTCCAAGCATTTTCAGCTCACGGCGTAAGGTATATTACCCTATACGCCTTCTCCACAGAAAATTGGAACCGCCCAAAAACCGAAGTAGATAACCTTATGAGGCTAACAGTATCTTCCATTGCTGACCAGCTGGCATTTCTGCACACCGAGGGAATAAAAATTACCCACCTGGGAGAAAAATCTTCCCTGCCTCCTGAAGTGATGGAAGCAATAAAAAAATGCGAAAAAACAACCTTCCGCAACGATAAATTAATCCTCAATCTTGCCTTCAATTACGGTGGCAGATCAGAAATCGTGAAAGCAGTAAAAGAACTGGTCGAAGACAAGGTGAGCCCCTCAGAAATTAGTGAACACCAGATCGAGACTAGGCTATATACCAAGGGAATTCCAGACCCAGACATGATAATACGCACAGCGGGAGAAAAGAGATTAAGTAATTTCCTAATATGGCAATCGGCATATTCAGAATTCTATTCAACTGAAACTCTTTGGCCTGATTTTAATGAATCCGATGTTTCAAAAGCTATAAGTGTATATCGAAGTAGAAATCGTAAATTTGGTGAATTATGATGGTTTATGGAGCCTATAAGAATATTAGGTTTCCGGAAAATATACAGTGAAATCCCGATTAATCAGTTCGGCTATGGCACTTCCTTTAGTGCTTGCAGGGATATTTATGGGAGGAATATGGTTTTCTCTCATAATTATATTTGGGGCCGTGGTTTCCGCGTATGAATTGGCAAGAATTACTGGTGGAAATATCCAAAAGAAACCACTTATATCAGCCATTTTATCTGGGTTGTTAGTTGCGTTGGTGCAAATTTACGATAGTTATCTATTGGGCCTTCCTCGTTTTAACATCGAACTTAGTTCCATCATATTACCGGTAGTTCTTCTGTCGTTCATATGCATATCCATCTTAATACTTTTGATATGGGGTAGAGATAGAAAGCTAGGAATTTTTACTTGTGTGGTCTCTTCAGTATCATATACGGGAGGATTGCTCTCGTTCGCTGTTCTTGTTCGAAATAGCGAGCATGGCCTCGGCTGGATTGTATTATTATCCCTAATAGTTTGGGCCAACGACACAGGGTCATACATAACGGGAAAAGCCGTCGGGAAAACCCCGTTTTTCCCCACAGTAAGCCCCAATAAAACACTAGAAGGCGCTTTAGGGGGATATGTTTGTGGTTTGGCAACCGCCATAGCTGGCGGGCTATTGCTAACTCGTTTCGGATTTACTGCATTAGGGCTATATTCACTAATGACACTAGGGATCATATTTGTTGTATTGGCCCAAACAGGAGATTTATTTGAGTCAGCTCTTAAAAGGAGAGCAAACATAAAAGATTCAGGCTCAATAATGCCAGGACATGGAGGGGCTTTGGACAGGTTAGACTCGATTGTATTGGCTTTTCCAGTACTATATTATTTTGCACAATGAATAGGAGAAAGAAAAATCTATCCATCCTCGGTTCTACAGGCTCAGTGGGTGCTCAAACATTGGAAGTGGTGCGAAGCTACCCTGAGGACTTCGATGTAGTTTGCCTTGGGGCCAATAAAAATACACAAGTATTGGAAGAACAAATTCTTGAATTTCAACCTCAAGCAATATCCTGCGATTATTATAAAGAATTGAATACCAATGGTGAAATATCAGAAAAGGTAATGTCCCTTTCTGATATAGCTACCCACGAAAGGGTCGATACCGTTGTAGTAGCAACATCCGGCAATATAGCTTTGATTCCTACTTTTGAAGCAATCAAAAAGGGGAAGAATATAGCGATCGCAAATAAAGAAACGATCATAATGGCAGGGGAACAATTAATCTCCTTGGCAGAATCCAACTCCGTTCATTTGATGCCGATTGACAGCGAACCGAGTGCAATCTGGCAGTGCTTACGGGGAGAGGACAGCAATGTTTCCAAATTGATAATAACCGCATCGGGAGGACCATTCAGAAACACTCCTCTAGGGTCTTTATCAGACGCCACTCCAAGTGATGCATTAAAACACCCTACTTGGAAAATGGGTCCAAAGATTAGTGTTGACTCTGCCACCATGATGAATAAAGCGTTCGAGGTGATTGAAGCTAAGTGGTTATTCAATGTGCCGTGGGAAAATATAGAAGTTATTGTGCACCCTGAAAGCATAATACATTCGATGGTTGAATTTTCAGACGGTTCAACAAAAGCTCAATTAAGTTATCCAAATATGAGGATACCAATAGAGCATGCTTTGTTTTTTCCAGCTCGGGCCCCAAAGCCACCAACAACTCCTTTTGATCCAAAGAAAACTAGATCACTCAATTTTGAAATTCTTGATCAAGATCGATATCCCTGTTTTGAGATTGCTTTGAAAATTGCCAAGCGAGGAGGTACCTGGCCTTCAGCTCTTAGCGGAGCCGATGAAGCCGCGGTAGAGGCATTTCTGGATAGCAGAATCAAATTCACTGAAATACACACTCTCATCGAACAGGCAATACAAGACCACGAATCTATAATAAACCCGACTACCACTGAGATGTTGGAAGCATTCCAGTGGGCCTATGAACGGGTGTCGGAACTGACCTCAGGTAAATGATACCCATGCCAAGTTGGTTACTAGTTATTCCAGTATTATCAATACTAGTTTTTGTACATGAACTTGGTCATTTTCTAACAGCTAAGCGTTTTGGGATTAAAGTAACCGAGTTTGGGTTTGGCTTCCCGCCCCGGTTGTGGGGAATATCTATTGGGGAAACCCTATATTCCATCAATCTGATTCCTCTTGGCGGGTTTGTCAAAATGGTTGGTGAGGAAGACCCCACTGAACCCCGAAGTTTTGCTAGGCAGTCAATCCTAAAACGGTCGATTGTCTTAATGGCTGGTTCTTTTGTGAACCTACTATTACCATTATTTATATTTGCAATCATCCTTTCCCTACCTCATGACACATTGGTTGGTACTGTTACTATCAGCGGTGTAGCACCAAATTCACCTGCTGAACAATCTGGGCTTAAAAAAGGCGACTCAATCTTAGAAATAAACTCTTTTGAAATCTCTAACCATATCGATCTTGTTAAGGAAGTAGAAAGCAAGAAAGGAACTGAAGTTGAGCTGCTAATAAGAAAAGGCAATTCAAGGTTAGGATTACCTGGATCTCCCGAATTTGCGACTTCTGAATATATACGCCTAACACCTCGAGAAGACCCTCTTTCATACAGGGTTGTAGAAATAGTCTCGGAATACACAAAAGAAATAGCTATTTCTGAAGCAAAACAATATAACCCATCGTTAGAAGTCGGAGACGTTTTACGGCAAGGTTCTATTGGAGTTTTAATTGGAACTACTAATAGTAGAGTGGTTAAAACTCGACTTCCTTTACACGAAGCCATACCCACAGCATTTAACCAAATAGCTGAAGTTATCTCCTTTTCTGCACAAGGAATTGGTAGTTTAGTAAGTAGCGGTGAAAACCCTGGGTTGACCGGACCAATCGGGATTGCTCAGATCACGGGAGAAGTCGCTAAGGTAGGAATTGCCCCTATATTTGAGCTCGCCGCCTTAATCAGTATCAGCTTGGGAATCGTTAATCTATTACCGATTCCTGCTCTAGATGGGGGTCGATTAATGTTCGTATTGGTTGAAGGAATCAGAGGTGGCAAGAAGATTTCCCCTCAAAGGGAAGGGGCTATCCACATGACAGGATTCATTGTACTAATAGGTCTAGTGGTGGTGATGAGTTATTTTGACATTATCCGAATTTTAAGTGGAGATAGTTTTTTTAGGTAATTATTAATCAATGAGGTGCCGGGAATTTCAAATGCGTAGAGTAACAAAACCGATTTTTGTGGGTGATGTAAAGGTCGGTGGAGACGCGACCATATCAGTGCAATCCATGACAAAAACTGACACCAGGGATGTGAAATCTACGCTTACTGAAATAAAGGAACTGGAAAATGCGGGCTGCGAGATAATTAGATGCGCCGTGCCTGACATGGAGGCAGCAAAAGCATTAAAAGAAATAAAGAAAGGCACAAGTATTCCTGTCGTTGCAGACATCCACTTTCATCATGAATTAGCTATTGAATCATTGAAAAGCGGTGTCGATTGCCTAAGGCTTAACCCTGGAAACATAAGGGACGAAGAAAAGGTTAAAGAGGTGGTCCAATTAGCCAAGCAACGAGAAGTGCCAATCAGGATAGGGGTAAATTTCGGAAGTCTACCTCCGGTAGGAGCTATAGGAAAAACCCGTGGCCTGAACAGACATGATGATGGGGTCAACTTACTAACTAAGGGTAGTACTCCTAGTTCAGATTATACGGCAGTGGATCATATGGTTGCTACTGGATTATGGGAAATTGACCTGCTTGAAAATTTGGATTTCGATCTAATTAAAATATCCTTGAAGGCCTTCGATATAGATACAACAGTAGAGGCCTACAGAAGAATGTCAAAATTGATCCCATACCCTCTTCATCTAGGTATCACTGAGGCTGGTACAGCAAAATCTGGGAGTATTAGAAGTGCGATAGGGTTGGGTATATTACTATATGAGGGTATTGGAGACACAATACGCGTAAGCCTTAGTGATAATTCGACTGAAGAGGTGATTACTGGCTTTGAAATATTAAAGGCATTAGGTCTAAGAAAAGAAGGAGCTGTTCTTGTCGCGTGTCCGAGTTGTGGCAGGGCTGATGTAGATGTAAGGGGCCTGGCCAACCAAGTGGACCAACTACTGAAGGACACAAAAACGCACATCAAGGTCGCTGTTATGGGATGTGAGGTCAATGGTCCGGGAGAAGCCAAGGATGCTGATATTGGAATTGCCGCCGGAGTAGGGAAAGCAGTGATTTTCCGTAAAGGGAAAAAGTCAAAAATCGTGGATGAATCTAACATGCTTACCGAACTGATGGTAGAAATCAAACAAGTCGAAAAAGAATTATCGTCACCAACAAAAAACTCTGTTAGCTGATTTTTAGAAGGTATTTACCATATGAAAGTATCCCGATTATTCGTGAGGACATTGAGAGATGTTCCTAGCGACACTGAATTAATAAGCCACAAGTTATTACTGCAGGCCGGAATGGTGCACCAAGTTTCTTCTGGTGTATACAGCTACTTACCACTCGCATGGAGATCGTTGCGTAAAATAGAGCAGATCATTAGAGAAGAAATGGATAATGCAGGGGCTCAGGAAGTAAAACTAGGGTTATTACAGCCAAGGGAGATTTGGCAAAAGTCTGGAAGAGACGAAATTTACGGACCGGATATGATCAGACTTCAAGACCGCAGAGGAAGGCATCTAGTCCTGCCTCCGACCAACGAAGAGTTAATGACCGAAACAGTGAAAAGTTTCATACAAAGCTACAGAGACCTTCCGTTTAATTTGTACCACATCCAAACAAAATTTAGGGATGAACCTAGACCCAGAGGGGGCCTAATAAGAGTTAGAGAGTTCGACATGATGGATGCGTACAGTTTTGACATGAATAAGGAAGGGTTAGACCTAAGTTATGACTTGATGATCAATGCTTATATTAACATTTTCAAGCGCTGTGGAATTGAAACCGTAATAGTAGAAGCGGACAGCGGTGCAATCGGGGGCAAAGATTCTAAAGAATTTATTCTTCTATCGGATTCAGGTGAGGACACCATAGTAATGTGTGACCACTGCTCCTACGCGGCCAATGGAGAAAAATCAGAATTCACCAGGGCACCTATTCCCGTTGAGCCTCCAACCAGCCAAAAAGAAGTGCCTACTCCTGGGGTAAAAACCATAACCCAACTCTGTGAGTACCTCTCAGTGGGCCCAGAAAAAACTCTCAAATCCGTCTTCTATAAGTCTGATCGAGAGATCATTACAGCGGTGATTCGTGGTGATTTGGAAATTAACGAAGTAAAGTTGAAGAACAGTATTGGTGGCGGTGCTTTAAGGTTGGCCACCAGAGAAGAAGTTGCCAAACAAGGATTAATATCAGGTTCCGCTTCTCCTGTAGGAATGGAAGGAATTAAGGTGATTGCAGATGACTCTGTCAACTTAGGTAACAATTTTTTGGCAGGTGCGAATAAGGAAGGGTACCACCTATCGGGTGTAAATTATCCGAGAGATTTCCAGGCGGAAATACTAACTGATATTGCCTTAGCAGAAGATGGGTTTCGGTGCCCAAATTGCGCCGGAACCTTGCATACAAAAAGAGGGATCGAAATTGGGCACGTGTTTAAATTAGGCACCCAATACTCTGAGTCAATGGAGGCCAAGTTCCCAGACCAAGACGGAAATCTACAACCCGTAGTCATGGGATGTTATGGAATTGGGGTTGGGCGTATTCTCGCTGGGGCAATAGAACAACATGCTGATGATAGAGGAATAATATTTCCTAAAGCTATTTCTCCATACGAAGTGGTACTTACGTCTCTGAACACAGATAATGTCAAGGTCATGGAGGCTTCAGAGGAAATGTACACTGAAATGTCACAAGCAGGTATTGAGGTACTTTGGGACGACAGGCAAGAATCGGCTGGAGTCAAATTCAATGATGCGGACCTACTCGGCATGCCGTTGAGAGTGGTTGTAAGTAGTCGAAACATGGAAAACAGTGTAGTCGAAGTTAAGATCAGAAGTGAACAGCAGGCATACACTATCCCAATTCAAAATTGCATCGAAGAAGTATCCAGACTGCTAGAAAAATAAACGGATCTAAAATGGTGATTTGGCCTGACAAAATAGCTTGCCCGATAGTAATAAGTTTCGATCTCGACGGTATCAGTGGAACCATTAACAGGAATCCAGCATCCAAAAATCTACCTACTTTAATGTCTATGAGAGAGTATGGTCCTTCAATCGCAACACCCAGGATTCTAGATCTATTAGATTCACACAAAATAAAGTCTTCATTTTTCATACCAGGTTTCATAGCCGAAACACATCCAGAATTGGTATTGGACATTCATCGAAGAGGTCATGAGATAGGGAACCATGGTTATATGCATGAACCACCTTCCACACTGAACTCACAAGAAGAGGAAAAGATACTAAAGCAGGGTTCGGAAATACTAAAAGACATAACAGGGCAGTCTCCCGTAGGGTATAGGTCTCCTAGTTGGGAATTGAGCCCAGATTCATTGGAAATAATGAAAAGAAATAACTTTTTATATGACTCCAGTATGATGGGAAATGACGTTCCTTATCTTATCCATACCAAAGAAGCACCTATAATTGAAATTCCCATACATTGGGAATTAGATGATCACCCATTTTTCAATTACATTCCTTTCCTGAATCAAACTAATGTCATGGCGAGCCCTCAACATGTATATTCAGTATGGTCTGAAGCATTTGAGGGTTTATATAAATATAAAAGAACCTTTGTTTTAACCATGCACCCATGGATTATAGGAAGACCGGGCAGGCTCAACATGTTGGATAAATTGATAACCATGATAAAAAGTTTTCAAGGAACTTCTTTCATGGCATGTAAAGATCTTGCGGTTCTAAAAAAGTACGACTACATCTAGAAGGGTTTGAAGAAGATATAGACCTGATGATAACATTTCAGGGTTTAATCCCCACCCTAATCTCTATAGGTGGCTTGCCATTATAACTAGGAGGAAAAGAAACCAAATGACCTTACCAAATCGAATGAAGTTTGGGATTTTCCTAGCACCTTTTCACTCGCTAGGAGACAACCCAACTCTCGCCCTAGAAAGGGACCTAGAGACAATACAATGGTTGGATCACCTAGGCTTCGACGAGGCTTGGATAGGTGAGCATCACAGTGCGGGATGGGAGACTATATCTTCTCCTGAGGTATTTATAGGAGTCGCAGCAGAAAGAACCAAACACATCAAACTAGGCACAGGAGTTGCCAGTTTGCCGTATCACCACCCACTAATGCTTACAAATCGTATGGTTCTATTGGATCACCTGACCCGAGGGAGGGTGATGCTGGGTGTAGGTCCAGGCGCTTTGGTTTCCGATGCCTATGCACTTGGCATCGAACCATCTTTACAAAGACCTCGAATGGACGAAGCAATAGGTATAATAAAAAGACTTCTTACAGAAACAGAGCCGATAACCTATGAATCTGACTGGTTCACTTTGAGGGAAGCCTTAATACACTTGAGACCCTATACAGAACCGCATTTTCCGATGGCCGTTGCAGCAGCACAATCACCTTCAGGGATGATTGCAGCTGGAAAGCATGGTTTGGGAGTACTTTCTGTTAGTGTCATAAGAGGCGGAAGCGTAGCTTCTAATTTGGGGGACTTCTGGAAAATCGCAGAAGATACAGCAGAAGAATACGGTCAAACTGTAAACAGACTTGACTGGAGGATCGTCTTACACGTTCATTTGGCTGACACCAAAAAAGAAGCAATGGACCAAGCAAGAGAAAAGTCAGCCGCATACCAATACGATTATTTCCACCAAACTATGGGAACACCTTTTGATTACGACGGACCCAAAGACAAAATAATAGACTACATGGCTGATAACGGGGCTTGGTGTGTAGGAACCCCAGACGATCTAATAGAAAAAATCAAAGAACTAGGCGAGCAAAGTGGAGGATTTGGTGGTTTCATGATTCAGGCTACAGAATGGGGCACTAGAGAACAAGTAAGACACAGTTATGAATTAATAGCCCGATACGTCATGCCCCATTTCCAAGGCTCGCTTGATAATTTGGTGACATCTCAAAAATGGTCTGAAGACAATAGGGATAACTTACAAGCATTAAAAACCGTATCTCTCAGCAAGGCGACAGAAAGCTACAAAAACAAAACCCAGAACTAGGAGAAACATTCATGACAAAAATGACCGGGGGCGAAGCACTCGCCAAATCACTTTACCGAGAAGGAGTGAGAGTAATTTTTGGTTTGCCGGGGGTACAGCTGTACCATCTCCTTGATGGGTTGGCAAAAGAGCCAGGAATACGGTTTATTAATACCAGACATGAACAGGCTACAACCTATATGGCTGATGGGTATTCCCGGGCAGGGGGAGGTATAGGTACAGCATTGGTTGTGCCAGGGCCAGGGCTTCAAAATGCCAGTGCAGGAATAGGTACAGCATATTCAGCATCGTCTCCTATCTTAGTTGTGTCAGGTCAGATTGAGAGGGATCACATTAACCTTGAAAGAGGAATGCTCCACGAAATAAAAGGTCAAATTGAAACAATAAAACCCATTACCAAACATCAAAAACTTATACTGGATCCTGCTGAGATACCAGAGGCCGTGCATGAAGCCTTTGAGCAACTACAAACAGGGAGACCAAGGCCAGTCCAAATAGAAATACCCCCAGAAACCCTTTCCGACACAGCTGATATTAACTTGTTGGAAGCTGGAAAATATGAGAGGCCTGCGGCTAGTAAAGAAAGCGTAAGCCGGGGGGTTGATCTTATCTCCAATGCAAAAAACCCTCTTATATGGGCCGGGGGGGGGGGAATATCTGGTGAAGCATCAAAGGAACTAACATCTTTAGCGGAATTTTTACAAGCCCCTGTTATAGCAACCGGTGAAGGTAGAGGAGCTATTTCAGACAGAAGCTACCTATCAATCGGTAGTTTTCGATTCAAAAACGACACTTTTTTTGAAAATAGAATCCAAGACTATGACTTGGTTGTGGCCGTTGGGACGAGGTTCCTAAACAACCAACAATTGACAGGTCAAAAAGTCCTCCAGATTGACATAGACGATGAAGAAATAGGTCGTAATTATGACAACACAGAAGGGGTCAATGGCGACGCCAAAAAGACTCTCACAGAGATTTTAAATGGTTTGAAAAACGTAATGCCGCCTCGTGAAAGTAGAGAAGAAGAGCTAACAAAACTAAAGGCCGAAAGATTTAATCCCGGCACGGTAATTGAACCGCAAGAATCTTTCACGAAAGCCATTCGAAGCGTCATGCCGGATGATGGAATATTCATCTCAGGTATGACTCAAATTGGGTATTACAGTAGAAATAAATTTGAAGTTTATGAACCAAGGACCTACATTACCTCCTCCTATTACGGTAATCTGGGATATGCTTATCCAACCGCACTAGGGGCTAAAGTTGCACAACCAGATAAGGCAGTTGTGGTTGTTTGTGGGGATGGTGGATTTATGTTCAATGTCCAGGAGTTAGCCACGGCTGCAAAACACCAAATCAACGTGGTTGCTGTGGTATTTAACGATAACGCTTACGGAAACGTAATGAGAGATCAGATCAACATGTTTAATGGAAGAGAATATGGGGCTGAAGTTCATAACCCTGATTTCATGAAGCTCGCTGAAGCTTTTGGTGTGAGGGGTGTAAGAGTCGAAGGCGGAGCACTTGAACTAGGGAAAGCCGTGCAAGAGTCGCTGAGTATAGAAGCTCCGACATTGATAGAAGTACCAGTTGGACCAATGCCTAATCCTTTTAGGGATTATTAAAATATTCTCGTCAGGGCTCGTTTATCTAGCCCTGACGAGAATATCTACACTAAACCAGGGAAAACGGAATAGACAATTCGCCGCATATATCTTTAAACCAGTCGACAACCTCATAATGTAGAGGTATACCTTTTTCGGTTCTTTCAATAACCTCCTCATGCTCCGGTTGGCCGGGATACATAACTCGATCATGACCAGGTGCTGGTTTGGAAGAATTCAGCATGTTAATCCATTCATCCATGGTTCTTTTAAATTCTTTCGTGTCCATGAAAGCTTCGATGTTGTAGGCGGCTACATAATGTCCAAAATTTGGTCGGCCAGGGCTCATACCATACCCGCCTCCTGTCAAAATGCCTCCTAATATGTCAACGAGACACATCATCCCATACCCTTTATGCGATCCTAATTCCCGTGTCCCTCCAACGGGAAGCAAATAGGATGAAGCAGAACCTTCATAGCCCGGTGTTGGAGGATCCACTTCTTCCATAATTGGGCTACCATCATGATCGGCCACCCACCCCGCTAATAATTGCGTCCCGTTTCTTCTAGCAAGGCCTAGTTTATTACCGGCAACAGCGCTCATGGCAGCATCAAACACAAAGGGAGCCTCTTTATCAGCAGGAGCCGCAATCGCTATGGGATTCGTACCCAAAACAGGTTCTGCTCCGAAGGTCGGTAAAACCCCGGGAGGGCACGATGTCATACACATGCCTATCATGTCGTTTTCTACTGCCTTCAAAGCGTGATATGAAGCCATACCAAGGTGCCTTGAATTATGAATAGTCACAACTCCCATACCCACATTCTTGGCCTTTTCAATCGCTATATCCATTGCTTTCGGGGTTACAATTATCCCCAAGCCTCTATCGCCATCTATATTTGCGGTGGCTGGGGTTTCTCTTGTTATAGTCCAGTTAGGATGAGAATTAAGTTCCCCATTCCCATACCCTGTGACATAAGACCGCAGCATATTGGAGACACCATGAGTGTCCACACCTCTCATATCTGCCTTTACCAAAACATCAGCTCCCAACGCTGAATCAGAGTCGTCAAGCCCCATCTTTGAAAATACAGCCTCCACTGTTTTTCTAAGATTTTCTTCCGTTACTCTAACTTGGTCTTCCGGTTGCACTTTGAACTGCTCTAACAATTTAGTCCCCCTTCGATGCATTCTATTTGAGAGCGCATTCTACGTTCAGTAGGAAAAAACAGCAATTCAGTAAAAGAAGACTTAACGGTATGCTTAGCGATACTATATTTGTTAGTTCATACTTCCTTATAAAATTAGGCTATACTTATCAGAATTTTTTCATGATTTTTCAATCCTAATATTGGCACTTCAATTATTACTAGACCCACAAGGAAAATCAGTAAACATTGACTTTAATAAAACCGATACCTATCAACACTTCAATGTGGGTTCTAATACCATCGTTAATTGCGGCTGCGGTATGTATAACTCCACTAATTTATCTCATAATTCGGGTTGCGGGATCGAACCCTGATATATGGGTTTGGCTAATGAGGCCCAAAACGATCATGATCGTTGCTAGGTCTATGTTTTTAGCTATCACCGTTACAATGTTATCCGTAGTTATAGCAGTGCCAATTGCCTGGCTAACAATTCGCACTAATTTACCCTACCGCAAGCTGTGGTCAGTTCTTACTTTTCTACCGCTCGTGATACCCAGTTATGTCGGGGCATACATTCTCATATCCTTCAGTGGAAACGGGGGTCTCCTGCATGAAATAACAAGGACTTTATTCGGGGTTGGGCGTGCCCCCGCTATGTACGGATATTATGGAAGCCTTTTAACCTTAAGCCTACTCAATTACCCCTACATAATACTTACAATTAGGTCAAATTTATCAAATATGGACGTGTCGGGAGAAGAAACTGCGAGAATGATGGGGTTGAGTCATCTTCAAACTCTAATCAAGGTGACCATACCTTCAATCAAACCTGCCATCCTATCAGGATCACTGTTAGTGTCTTTATATACGCTGAGTGACTTTGGAGCTGTTTCTTTACTTCGTTACAAAACTTTCACCTGGTCAATTTATAACCAATATGAAGCTGGATTTGATAGAAATGCGGCTGCATTGTTATCTCTAACATTGTTTATAGTGGCTACCGGATTTATGTGCTTTGAACTTCTAGTTAGAGGAAACAAAAGGTACTACAAAAATTCAAGTAGCTCATCAAAAAAACTCCCCTCGATAGATATAGGAAAATGGCGATGGCCGGCTGCTGGGGTGTGTGCTTTGGTATCTCTGATATCCGTCGCAATTCCAATATGTGTTCTTCTCTATTGGGTGCTTAGAGGGTTGTATCATGGGGAGACCGTCTCTATTTTAGCTGCAGAACCCAATCATGTTTTGGCTCTAAATTCCATCATACTCTCTGTACTCACAGCAACTGTAGTAGTTACCTTATCGTTACCGGTGGGTTATTTAGCAATCAGACATTCTGGTTTTTTAACAACTGCCATCGAAAAAATGTGTTACACCGGTTATGCATTACCAAGCATCGCAGTTTCTTTAGCGCTCGTATTTTTCGGATCGAAAATAGGGTCTCCCATCTACCAAACACTACCTCTACTGGTGGTAGCCTGTGCTGTGCTGTGTATGCCTACGGGACTAAGTGCAATAAGGTCATCAATGACCCAAATAAGCCCCAGATATGAAGAGTCGTCAATGACCCTAGGCAAAAGTCGTATCAAATCTGTGATTGCGACTAATATGCCCCTCCTGAAATCTGGACTTACCATGGCCGCTGCGACTGTTTTCTTAATAACAATGAAGGAGTTACCGGCAGTTCTTCTACTCGCGCCATTGGATTTCCATACCCTCACTACTGCAATTTGGTCGTTTACTTCAGAAGCGTTTTTCGCAAGAGCCGCCATCCCTTCACTTTTACTAATCTTACTGTCATCCATACCACTTACTATAATAGTATTAAAAAATAACATTTTTAATACTTCGTGGGGTGAATAGATAATTGGGTGACTTTCTTTTGGAATGTAGCAATCTGAATATTAATTTCGGGCAGAATCACGTTATAAAAAACCTGAATATGCACTTATTAGCTGGTGAAATACTTTCTATCCTTGGCCCTAGTGGGTGCGGCAAAACTACCCTTCTCAGAATAATCGCGGGGCTAGAAAATCCCAGTCAAGGGAATATTTATCTCAAAAACCATAAAATTTTTGGCCCGAATATTAACTTACAACCATCAAACAGAAACATAGGGATGATATTCCAAGATTACGCTTTATTTCCCCATCTAACGGTGGAAAAAAATATTCTATTTGGGATTTCAAATCTTGAAAAGAAAATACAGGATGAGAATTCAGAAAGGGTGCAACAGTTAACCAGGCTTGAAGGACTAAAAGATAGGTACCCACATGAACTATCAGGTGGTCAACAACAAAGAGTCGCCATTGCCAGGACTCTGGCAACCAACCCTACCGTTCTGCTGATGGATGAGCCATTCTCTAATCTTGATGCTTCCTTACGGTTATCGGTAAGAATGGAAATGGAGCAAATCTTAAAATCAAGTAACACAACTACAATATTCGTAACCCACGATAGGGAAGAGGCTTTTTCTATTTCGGATCGGGTTGCTATTATGGTGGAAGGAGCCATCCAGCAAGTTGGGCCTCCTGATCAAATATACTTCTGGCCTAATAGCAAGGAGTCCGCATTGATGAGTGGAAATTGTGATTTTATATAAGGCTCCGTCTCTGGAGAGTCTGTCAACACAAGTATCGGGGCACTACCCATGAGAATGCCTGAAACATTTTCTGATGGGGATCAAGTTGAGGTTGCGATAAGACAAACAGATCTTTCTATGGAACCAACACCAACCGGCAAAAACATAGTCGTACGAAAAGATTTCAGAGGCGACGAAACAATATTCTGGGTCAAAACTCCTCACGGAGAGGTTATTCAATGTAAGCACAAAATACACACAACTCTCTTCCCTGGATTAAAAGTAAAGCTTTCCCCAGTACAATATACAAAATTCAATGTCTTTAGCATATCGAACTGTTGAAGTGTAATATCACATTAGATTTAATATTGATGCCTTTATAAGAATTTCAGTTACGTTACAAAACATACATACGTTTATTTAGGGGCTGGTATACACAAATTATGACTGACAGCTATGAAACGGTAATTGGTCTGGAGGTTCATTCTCAACTCCTAACCTCAAGCAAAATGTTCTGCCCTTGCGGTGCCGATTACCAAAATTCAGAACCGAATACTCGAGTCTGCCCTGTTTGTATGGGTATGCCTGGAGTTCTACCTGTGGTAAACAAGAAAGCAGTTGATCTAGTAATTAAAACGGGGCTGGCTTTAGAGTGCGAGATTTCACCAGAAACAAAATTTGACCGAAAAAATTACCCGTATCCTGACCTTATGAAAGGATACCAAATATCTCAGTTTGATATTCCGATAGCCCTTAATGGGAGGCTGTCTATAAAAAGCCCAGATACCGGGGAAAAGTACATTCGAATTACCCGAGTACATTTAGAAGAAGATGTGGCTAAACTGATACACCGAAAAGAACCCTATGGAGAAACATACAGCCTACTTGACATTAACAGAGCAGGGGTTCCTTTGATGGAAATTGTAAGTGAACCAGATATGAACAGCCCTGAAGAGGCAAACCAGTATTTAACTAATTTACACTCAATAATAAGGTTCTTGGAGACAAGCACTGCGAATATGGAAGAAGGTAGCTTTAGATGTGACGCCAACATTAGTGTGAGACCTTTGGGTTCAAAGGAACTTGGGTCCAAAGTGGAAATTAAAAATATCAATAGTTTCAGATCCGTATTTAGGGCTTTGAAATATGAGGAGATTAGACAGCGAAAATTGTTAGATGAAGGCCGAAATATTGAACAAGAGACTCGAGGGTGGTCAGACGGTAGAGGTACAACCTTGAGTCAACGTACCAAAGAATACGCTGCTGATTACAGATATTTTCCTGAGCCTGATTTGCCTCCGATATTAATCTCGCCTAAATGGGTAAATGAGATGCGGTCCGAAATACCTGAACTTCCCGCCGAAAAAAAAGAGCGGTATATCGAGATATTTGGATTATCCAATTATGATGCCTCGGTAATGATTGGTGATAAGGAATCAACGCTGTTATTTGAAAACGCTTTACTGTACCTCTCTGAATCAATGGGTCAAAGGGATGCAGCAAAGGCGGCAGCCAATTGGATAAATGTTGATTTAAATAGGATGAAAAATGAACTCAAATCTAGCTGGTCCGAAATAAAGGTGGAACCAAGAGAACTTGCCAAATTAATTATGCTTGTGACCGACGGCAAAATAAGTAATTCAATGGCTAAAACTATATTTGACGAGATGTTTATTAATGGTGGTGATCCAACAAAAATTTCAGAGGAGAAGGGACTATCTCAAATAAATGACTCCTCCTCCATACAAAATGTAGTTACAGAAACACTTCTTGAAAACCAAAGTGCTGTGGGCGATTACCTGAACGGGAAAGATTCTGCTGTGAGGTATTTGGTAGGCCAGGTCATGAAGAAAACCAAAGGCCAAGCTAACCCACAGATAGCCTCAGACATCGTCACCTTAGAACTCAATAAACAAAAAAAACAATAGTTTTATTACTCCGATCTTAATTCAAAATTAGTTATGAACGATAATTTCAAAAACAAGACCCCTCGCATAGTTGCAATAGGCGGCGGGACAGGGCTATCAGTATTACTGAGGGGACTCAAACAACACACCAAACGAATAACAGCAGTAATCGGGGTTACAGATGATGGCGGCAGTTCAGGTAGATTACGTCGAGAAATGGGCATTATCCCCCCTGGTGACTTCAGAAACTGCATCGTGGCGTTATCAGACGAAGATTCCTTACTAAAAGAATTATTCCAATACCGATTCCCAGAAGGATCTGAACTTCAAGGGCATAGTTTTGGCAATCTTTTTATAGCAGCCATGACAGATGTGACAAATAGTTTTGAAGATGCTCTCACCGAATCTAGTAGAATATTATCAGTTACAGGACGGGTAGTCCCTGCAACAATAGAAAATATGAATTTATCCGTGAAATTAGCTGACGGCCAGTTTATTCAGGGAGAGTCAAACGTCAAGGAAAGTTCATCCGAAATCAAAGAATTATTTATAGATCCACCCGATGCAGAAGCCTCACCGACAGCTATTAAAGCTATCTCCAATGCAGATTTGATAGTAATAGGTCCAGGGAGTTTATACACTAGCATATTGCCCGTTTTGATGGTACCAGGAATTGTTGATGCAATTGCCGAATCAAAAGGTCTTAAATACTACGTTTGCAACGTGGCGACCGAAATCGGTGAAACCCAGCATTTCAACGTTGTAAGGCACATAGAGGTACTGGAACATTACCTAGGATCGGAAATTTTGGATATGATAATAGCCAATGATAATATTGGTGACATCGGTGAACAATTCCGTGGTGAAGCTGTTGATCCGTTTACAGAGTCAACGAAACATATAATCGCAACTTCCGATTTGTTGGACGAAGAACATAGGGTTCGGCACAATTCTGGTAAATTAGCCAAATTCATAATGGAAAATTACTGTGGTTAATATCCTCGCAACATCGTAAAAAAATAGGAGTATAATTACTTTGTGGATACTGCAATAAACATAACTATGATTTTTATATCTCTTCTGCTGATTGCTGTCATACTCATGCAGGTGAAAGGACAGGGTACCGCCTTATTCGGAGCTGCCGAATCTTCTTTCAGAACAAGAAGAGGCATAGAACTAGCATTATTTCGATTTACTATAGCGCTAGTCGTGGTCTTTATACTTGTTTCTATAATCAGCGCTAGCAGTTGGTTCTAATACCTTAAACTGCCTCCAAATCTAATCCATTTTCCATCGAGCTCCGGTTACCGTATCTTCTATTGATACCCCTAGATCATCCAATCTATCTCTAATCCGGTCCGATAATTCAAACTGCTTTTCTTTTCTAAGTCCTTCGCGAATATCCAGCAACAAATCGATGAACGGTGCTGAATTTCCATCAAAGTTCGCATCTTCGCTTTTTAAGATCAGCCCCAAAATTTCACCTAAGTCATAAAGTAATTTCTGGGCCGCCTCGACATTCAATCCATTAGTAGATTCTCTATTAATATCTCTCGCAAGATCAAAAATCACTGATAATGCAATGGGGGTGTTGAAATCCTCATCCATCGCCGATTCAAACCTATCTCGGTAGCCCGCTGTCTCAAGGACAGCTCCATCACCTGAAAAGGATGCCAACGCAGATTTCAACCTTTCTATGGCGCGTTGTTGCCCTTTGACGGATTCGTCGCTGAACACTAATGGTGTCCTGTAGTGCGAGCTTATAAAAAACATCCTAAGGGCGTCAGAAGAGAACTCTTCTAGAGCTTTTTCAATGGAAAACACATTTCCCAATGATTTGCTCATTTTTTCTTCCCCATAGCCCAAAGTACCATTGTGCATCCAATATCGTGCAAAAGGCTCAATCCCAGTGTAAGACTCTGATTGAGCAATTTCATTTTCATGATGTGGAAACACTAAATCTTGACCGCCACCATGAATATCAACTCTATTGTTGAGGTACGTTAACGACATAGCGGTACATTCTATATGCCACCCTGGACGTCCCTGTCCCCAAGGGCTATCCCAAGCCGGTTCTCCTGGTTTTTGGCTTTTCCACAGGGCGAAATCTGCAGGGTTTTCCTTAGTCTCCTCTATTTCCAACCTCGCACCAGCCAGCAATTCGTCGACGTTCCTTCTGCTTAATTTCCCATAGTCCTTATCTTTCTTTACCCTGAAATAAACATCGCCGGAAGTTGCATAGGCATAGTCTTTCTCAATCAAATCAGAAATTACGGCTACTATAGAACTGATTTCTTGGGTAGCTCTTGGGTAACATGAAGCCTGAAGCACGTTCAACTGTCTCAATTCTGAAAGGTAAGTCTGAATGTTTCGTTCTGCCAATTCTGACACTTCAATTCCTTCGTCATTGGCAGCGGTTATCATCTTGTCATCTATATCAGTAAAGTTTTGTATGAAATGGACTTTATATCCTTTGTATTTCAAATATCGCCTAATGACATCAAAAACTATCGCGCACATGGCGTGGCCCAAATGTGAAGGTGCGTAAGGAGTTATGCCGCACACATACATGTTGATAGTGTTGCCTTCTACAACAAGTTCCTCTACTACCCTGTTTAGTGTGTTGTACAGTCTCATTCTGGTTTTTGGATAGTGACTATAGCCTGACAAGAAATACCCTCTCCCCTACCGATATACCCCAACCCGTCAGCGGTAGTTGCCTTAATACTGATATCTCTTCGTGTTAAATTGATGGCATGCGCTATGTTAAATGTCATTTGTGGTATAAATTCTGCAAGCAGTGGTTTTTCGGCCACAATTGTAGCATCCACAAACACAGGCTTCCATCCTTCAGCTACAACCTTATCTAAAGAAATTTCTAGTAATTTCCCGCTGCTTATCCCTTTATATTCTGGATTGTTCGAAGGAAAATACCTGCCTATATCACCTAAATTGGCCGCGCCTAGAAACGCGTCTATAATCGCATGTATCAGGACGTCACCGTCGCTATGTCCAAGCAAGCCATATTGAGAAGGGATTTCCGCTCCCCCCAAAATCAAAGTCTCGCCTTTTTGCAACCTGTGTATATCTATCCCAATACCAGTGCGAATTGTATTCATAGATTCCTACGTCTCTGCAAAATAGTTTCCGCAATTTCAATATCTATCGGATTTGTTATTTTTATATTTTCAGGGTCTCCAGCAAAGGTAGAAACATCACCACCAGAGATCTCCACAAGTGATGAGTCATCTGTTACATCATCGGTAAAATTTTTATGGAATTTAACTATATTAGAATATTTAAAAACCTGAGGGGTTTGGGTCGAAAAGAGATTGGATCTATCCACATTTGACACAACATTGAGCTCTCTTACTATCTTTATTGTGTCTGTAACTGGAAGCACAGGTATCGCTGCATCTGAGGTTTGAGTCGCCTTAACAGCACGGCCTATAAGATCAGAAGATACGCAAGGCCTAGCACCATCATGAATCACCACATAGTCGACAGCATCAATACTGGCCAGAGCAATTTTAACGGAATCTTGTCTCCTAATACCTCCTAGAATCACCTGAACCATGCGATATTCGGGACTAGACATCAAATGTTCAAGCTTAGAAATATTGTGAGTATTTGCAACCACTGTCATTGTTTCAAAAATCCCCGTTCGAAGGAATGCGTTTACAGAATGTAGTATCGTCGGCAGCCCACAAATAGTGGTCATTATTTTATCGATGCCACGCATTCTTTCTCCAGTGCCCGCACCTAAAATTATCGCTGAAAAACCGCTCATGAAAATTAGCCGATCTAACTTGTTTAGATATTAATAACCACCGCAACTCAGCAGTCATTTTATACGTTAATCATACAAGCTCGCACCCCTTAAAAAGATACCGAATGAAACAGATGTACAATGTTGAGGAAATTACTCTATATTGCTAAAACTAACCTAGTAATCTCAAAATCGAGAAAATAAGGGGAAAAGATGGGGTCCAATTACTGGATGTTTGTGGACAACAGCGAAAATTCTGCCATTACACGGAAAAAAGGCTATAAGGTATTTGGTATGAGCGCCAAATATAAAAGACGGGCCCAAAGAATGCATTCAAAAGATCGCGTTATATTTTTTGACAGGAATAAAAAATGCTGGACCGCCTCGGCCACCATAATCTCCGACTATTTTGAGGACGCGTCTCCAATTTGGACCCCTATAGATAAACCTGGCGAATATAAATTCAGAATTACATTGAAACCCAACTATGTTTTAGATGAAGAACAATACATAGACGGTCTTCAATTAGGGCCAAGTCTAGAGTACGTGAAGAGATGGGCTCCAGAAGATTGGCCTCTAGCATTTTGGGATCGCATACATTTACTACCCAGTAGAGACTTCAAGTTGATTGAGGATGAAATGAAAAGGGCCAAAAAGAAAAGACAAACTAGCTAACAAAATCTCGCTGGCGTTTATTCATTTTCCTCTTTTTGCCCACTTTGTTTCTGCTCTTGAAATACGTCACTTATCCCTTGCATAAGTTCGTCATCCAAATCCGGTTTATCGGCCGATAAACAGTAGTCAGATAAGTTATCAATATCATTAATATTTGGAAGTGCCGAAGCAATACTTTGATTTGTTATCGTGAACCTCAAGGCAATATCTGAAATATTCTCTTCGAAAATATCTGAGACGAAATCGTAATATGGCCGCCTTGCTAAAATATTGCTAAATACGAGGTGGTCTTGTTGTTGCCCAAGGTTAGAGTCTTGGAAGATTTTTGGATCGTAAAAATCGTCTAGCAGACCGAATGCGTGAATTCTTCTGGCTATGACAGATAAGTCCTCGCTGATCTCAGAAAGACTTGAAACTAAGTCTTGTTCCAGCAAACTAAAAGGTGCATGAATTAAATCTAACTTTCTTTCTGAAACAAGCAGTTTAGCTATTTCCGTTGCTTCCGGTCCGTCATCGATTGCCAGTCCGAATCTCAAGATCTTTCCTGCCTCTACAAGTTTCTCGAGCACTTCATATAAATCATCGTTTTCGACCTCATCATAAGATGGATAATGAACAAGGTACATATCAATGTAGTCAGTTCCAAGGCGGCGTAAAGATTGTTCACAGGCATAAGAAACATATTCAGGGTTAAATTTTTTACTGCCCCCACCTTCATTGTTTAGTTGGGGCGAATAAAAGTCGAACCCAAATTTAGTAGATATAACGATTTCTTTTCTTATTGGAGAGAGTGCTTCTCGAAGTAATTCTTCCCCGTACCCGTTACCGTAAGAATCCGCGGTATCAAAAAAATTTATACCTTGGTTAAACGCCTGCCGCAATAAATAAATGGCAACGTTGGGATCCTTTCTCCCCCAGCCTCTGGTTGCCAAAGTCCACAAAGGAAATCCGATAACGGACAAATTAATATCATTAACCGAAAAATCAGAGTATCTCATCTGTAAAATAAAAACCTTTTTACTTATTCAAAAAATGATGCGACCTAATGATATCCGAATAGTGAATTTCCGCTTTGTGCTATATAGCAACCGGGATACAGATATAATAGTTAATAATTTCATCAGCTAGGATACTAAAAATGCAGCATCAACATGAAAAAGTTAGGCTCACAGAACTTGCATCGTGCGCAGGTTGAGCGTCTAAACTAAGTCCAGACGACCTGGCTCAAGTTCTGAGCCAGCTGCCAGATATGACACATCCAAACCTACTAGTTGGAACAAAGACTAGTGATGACGCCGCCGTTTACAAGTTAAACGATGATTTGGCTGTCGTTTTAACAGTCGATTTTTTTCCCCCGATTGTGGATGACCCATTTATCTTCGGACAAATAGCTGCTGCTAACTCCCTAAGTGACGTCTATGCAATGGGAGCCAAACCCATCGCGGCATTAAACGTGGTTGGTTTCCCTTCAGATTTAGACATGTCGATTCTGGGGGAAATCCTTAAAGGTGGCGCCTCAAAAGCACTCGAAGCCGGCATAGTAATAGCCGGAGGACACAGTGTGGTTGATGCTGAACCGAAATATGGACTTTCAGTAACAGGAATAGTAAACCCTGGCTCACAAACGGCAAACAGCACCTCCAAATCTGGAGATCTTTTGCTGCTAACAAAGCCTATAGGTACTGGGATAATAACTACTGCCGGAAAACAAGAAAAAGTAGCTGCTGAGGTTCTTGAAAATGCTGTTGCAATTATGGCTGCGCTTAACAAATCCGCCTCCGAATGTATGATTTCAGTTGGCGTAAACGCTTGCTCTGACGTTACAGGTTTTGGATTGTTGGGGCATCTGAGAGAAATGATGGAGGGCAGTGGGCTAGGTGCCCGGATTTATAAGTCCAAAGTACCGGTGATAGAGGGCACAACCGATCTATTGGAACAAGGAATAGCACCGGGAGGAACTATTCGGAATCTAGCTTCTCTAAAATCGACGGTGTTGTGGGATAAAGAAATCTCAGAAAACGATAAAATCCTTTTATCCGATGCCCAGACCTCTGGAGGACTATTGATTTCAGTCAACCCAGATAAGGCAGATAAATTACAACAATTGCTGTCTGAGGCAGGCACATTAAGTAATCAAATAATTGGGGAAGTTTACACTCCTTCAGACACTGATCCTACAATACACGTCACGGGATAGCGAAGATCAAGGTTTATCGGAGTTGCAACATTGACAACCATTCCTGAGATTCTCAGCGCTTCGATTCAAAAAGCCTTTGAAGAGGCCCAACAGGACAATCTTATACCTGCCGCTGAAATCGGAGACACCGCGGTTGAAAGACCACAAAACCCTGAGCACGGTGACTATGCTTCAAGTCTTCCGTTGAAGCTAGCAAAACCATTGAAGAAAAGCCCTATAGAAATAGCCAATGTGCTTGCTAAATACCTGAAAAAAAATACGCTTCTAGAAGATGTAGTGGTGGCTAATCCAGGCTTCCTCAACTTTGTGTTAAGTAGAAAATGGTTGCAAGACCAGGTTGATCAGATGCTGTCTGATCCAAAAAGTTACGGAGTTACTAATGCTGGGAAAGGCAAAAAAATTCAAGTTGAATATATAAGTGCCAACCCGACTGGAAGATTACACGTAGCACATGCCAGAGGGGCTGTGATCGGTAGTACGCTTGCCAATGTATTAAAGTCCGCTGGATTCGAAGTTGAACAAGAATACTATCTGAATGATGCCGGAGCCCAAATAGATAAATTCAATCGATCCCTGGTTGCTAGATATATGCAATCACTCGGGAATGATGTCGAACTCCCGGAAGACTCGTATCCTGGTGAAGATGTAGTAGTAGTTGCTGAAAAAATAAGGGATTTAGATAGTGCTAACTATGACACTGATGACCCTGGAGCATTGTCAGACCTAGGCAAAGCTGGCATTCGACTAATGATAGAGGGCATTAAGGAGGATATTGAATCGCTGCACATCGATTTCGACAATTGGTTCAGTGAAAAAAGTCTTTTTGAAGACGGTCAATTTGAGAAATGCATAGGCCTGCTCAAAAAGACGGGTTATGTGGCCGATAAAGACGGTGCGACATGGCTACTAAATAGCAATTTAGGGGAAGAAAAAGATAATGTTCTGATACGAAATAATGGGACCCCCACTTACTTTTCTACTGACATTGCATATCATTACAATAAATTTATTCATAGAAAATTCGATACTGTTATTGACGTCTGGGGTGCGGATCATCAGGGTCAGGTACCAAGGCTCAAATCCGCTATGAAAATGCTCGGCTGTGACCCTGACAATCTAGAAATAATTCTGGTTCAAATGGTCCGGTTCAAAAAAGGAGAAACCACTGAAAAACTTTCCAAGCGAGAAGGTAACGTTGTTCCACTGATAGAACTAGTAAATGAAATTGGAACCGACGCTTGCAGGTTCATGTTTTTATCCCGCGCCCACGAAACTCAGCTTGATTTTGACCTAGATCTGGCTAAAAGCCAGTCTTCTGAAAATCCCGTTTATTACATTCAGTATGGCCATGCGAGAATATGCAGCATCTTGGATCTAGCTGTTGAAAAGAAGATAAACTATTCAAACGGTTCGGTTTCTATATTGAATCATGAATCTGAGATTCAGCTAATCAATAAAATCTTGGAATTGCCTTCCATAATTAATGCTATTGCAGATACTTATGAAGTTCACCACCTCCCACACTATTCTTTGGAACTGGCGACAGCTTTTCATAACTTTTATCAGAATTGCAGAGTCATTTCAGAAAATGAAAAAGACCTTGGATTGAGTAAGGCCAGGTTAAAATTATGTGCTGCAACGAAACTGACGCTCGTCAACTGCCTAGAATTGATGGGCATGAGCAAGCCCGAAAAAATGTAGATTCATCAATTTACTAAAGGGACCAGAATGAAAATAACAGACATAACCGCAATTCAACTTCACAACCCAGAAGGACATCCGATACAGGACGCCACCATACCGACCCCAAAGGAGGGATCAGGAGGAAGAGGGCAAATCTTCGTTCACATCAAGACGGATGAAAATATAGAGGGTCTTGGAATGACATACGCCTCCCCAGGGGTAATAGATGTAATCGAAAATTCCCTTAAATCAGAGTTGGTAGGAAAAGACCCGCTGGATATAGAACGATTATGGAACGACATGTACTGGAAAGTACGAGGCTATGGTAGGAAGGGAATAGCCTTCTGCGCAATTTCAGCCATTGATATAGGCCTATGGGACCTCAAAGGAAAATATGTGAACCTTCCTTTGTACAAATTGCTAGGAGCATATACAGATTCCGTTCCTGTTTATGGGAGTGGTGGTTGGACCAACTTCTCAGAAAAAGAACTTCTTGAGGAAATGACAAGATATGTGTCGGACGGAATACCAAGGGTCAAAATGAAAGTGGGAAAGAATTTTGGATCATCAGAAAGAGAAGATATTGAAAGGGTCGCTGCAGTGAGGAAGGCTGTTGGCGATAACGTCAGCATCTACATTGATGCAAACAACGGTTATTACCGGAAACAGGCGATCTACATGGCTAAGGAATTTGAACAGTTTCAGGTCGGTTGGTTTGAGGAACCCTTGATACCAGATGACATAGATGGAATGGCCGAAATATCCAAAGCCACTAGTATTCCTATAGCTACGGGGGAGCACGAATACACAAAATATGGCTTTAGAGATCTTATCAGTCGTGGAGGAGCTGATATTGTTCAGCCCGATATTGGCCGAGTTGGAGGTGTCACAGAATGGCTGAAAATAGCCCATCTGGCGCATTCTTTTAACCTGCCGGTAGCTCCACATGCACTTCAATTAGCCCATCTTCACGTAGCATGCGCAACGCCAAATCTGCAAGTCGTTGAGTACATGAATGTGTCTCTGGAGGGAGATAAGTTATGGTACGTAGATTTCCCAAAACAGAAGGATGGTTACTGGTCTCCATTCCATGACAAACCAGGCCTTGGGCTAGAGCTCGATCATTATTCGGTAGTCAAGTATCAGATCTGATTTTGAACCCCATTTTTTCAACGAAAATTTAATCAGAATTTTACATCATGAATAAACATGATAGGCAGCGTGCCGGCGGTGCTACCATGACGTGCCGGGATATTATTTAGTCCTGTGCTGGTTTCGGAGTAAGTTCAGACAACAAATACTTCTTGCTATCTCTCAGATTTCGGCTGTCCCATTCCGACCGGTAATCCAACCACCAACTCAAAATTCTGTTAGGTTAAAGATCCTTCTGCCTCACCCTGACCGCGTGGCCCCCAGTAGGAGGCCCCTGAATGATTGATAAATTCAGTTACAGAAGTATTAAACAACTGTGGCTCTTCTAGGTTAATTGGATGTCCGGATCTTGGAAACATTATTAGGCCTGCACCAGGTATAGATTCTTTGATAAAAAGGGATGGTTTAATGCAGGGGTCGTCCTCATCCCCGGTCATCACTAAAACCGGAGTTTTTATGTTTGAAAGTTGGTTCTTTAAATCAAAAATAGGCGGCCTTTTGGCCATAATGCCATAGAAGGTATTGGCAGAACCTATGTTGGAATGTTCCAAGAATTGTTCACAGAAAAGTTGATAGCCTTTAGGGTCTTTCAACTGGTGCTGAACCCTTTGGGGGCCTTTAATGTAATCTGACATAAAAGCCATACCTTCTGACCTCATTCCATCCGAAAACTTTAAAATGCGTTCCCGAAAAAGGTCAGGATTATCTGAACCAGTCCCCGTCCCTGCTATTGTTAATGTTTTGGCTTGTTCCGGGTATTTAATACCGAAATTTAGGGCAACATTTCCTCCCATTGAAAGACCAACTATATGAGCTTGATCAATTCTCAAAAAATCCATCAACCCTTTAAGGTCATCAACAACGAGATCTTGGCTATATGATTCTGGCTTTTCAGGTACTGAAGTCGGAGAATAGCCTCTAGCACAGTAAGTGATTACTTGGAAATTTCTGGAAAAATGATTTACTTGTAAGTCCCACGATCGAATATCTCCTGCAAATTCATGGCAAAATACAATCGTGTCACCTGTACCGTAGGCTTCGTAATAAATGTCTATTCCGTTGATCGGTGCATGTGGCATAGTGCTCTCCTTTTAGAATCCTATTAAGAATTATTGAGTTATAACATACCAATCAGAAATAGGTATGTGGAAACCGTAGCTTCTGTATGTTTGTCTATGGAACTATAATGACTGTAATTATGTTCTTCTAGGATTAGAATTTTGAAAGTACGATTAATGTATTGGAAAGAAATTCCAGTACAGGTGCAGATAACCAATAACTCTGAGACTCAATCTCTACCGCTGGATTCGAGGTTCCAAGAGGCTGTAGATGCAATTTCGATGATGGAAGGCAGCTACGGTTCGGATGAATATCTTGACGCATGGGAATGGGGCGAATATTTTGAAATGTTTGGAGAGTTGGATAATGTCTTGAAGTCTGTAGCAGATCGTTACAATAAAGGAATGCCGCAGAATTTTGTGGCCAAGTTGAGGGATTTACATAAAAATGGGTCTAGAACCCACAGTGCAGGATCCATCGACGGATGGATAGAATCGAATTAGAAGGTTAAAAACAAAATGAATTTAAAATCCCGAGGCATACTGGATCGACTATCGAATGGAGAGGTGCTGGTTTCAGATGGAGGGACCGGAACTTTTTTGCAACAAAACGGCCTGGAGCCGGGTGGATGTCCTGAAGAGTTCAACGTAAGCCACCCTGAAATTGTCCGAAGAATGGCAAAATCCTACTTTGATGCAGGATCTGACATTGTTCTCACTAATTCTTCTGGTGGCACCAACTTTCGGCAAAGCCATTACGGATTTGGAGACAAAGTAGACGAATTTAACAGGCTCGCAGCTGAGCATGCAAAAAGCCAGTCGAAGCCAGGGACCTTCGTATGTGGCTCTGTGGGTCCAAGTGGTGAATTCTTAGAGCCTTTGGGGGCTGTCTCAAAAGAAGATTTGTATCAGGCCTTTTGTAGTCAGGTGACATCCTTAGAGCAAGGCGGTGCTGATGGAATAGTTATAGAAACTATGACAGCTCTCGATGAAGCGTCCATAGCTATCCGAGCGGCTAAAGAAAACACCAATCTAACTGTAATATCCACTATGACCTTTGATAAAGGTCCAAGAGGCTATTTTACAATGATGGGCGTAACACCTGAACAGGCCGCAGTCGAATTGGTTAAATCTGGGGCCGATATTGTGGGAACCAATTGCGGAAACGGAATAGATAACATGATAGAGATAGCATCCATGATGAGAGATGCTACTGACTCTCCACTATTAGTACATTCAAACGCTGGTATCCCGTCTCTCAAAGCTGGAGAAATACTCTACCCTGAACCACCAAACTACATGGCGGAGAGATTTATGAAGTTAAAGGAAATTGGAGTCAATATCATTGGGGGGTGTTGTGGAACCGGACCAGATCATATTTCCGCATTTTCAAAATTATTGGAAGAAACCCAAGGAGTATAAACATGAAACTTGTCTCCTACGATGGCCCTAGACCAAAAGATGTCATAGCAAAATATGGCCACTGTCTGGAATTAATTCCTACAGACAAAAGATTCAATGAAATATCTATAGGCCTATATGTGAAAAATTCTATCTTCACAGTGTGGTCCTTTAGCACCAACTCTGGCGTAGAAAAACGGATCGAAGAAATTCGAGGTTTATTAGTATCCCTGGGAGGCATGATTCCAGTGCCTGAGACGCATAACCAAGCCAAATTCGAGTGCGGTTTAATTCATAGTAGGCCAGTCCGATTTCTATTATCCCAAGCCGTTGGAAAAGATCCGGAATATGCCACAAACACTGCCGCAATGGAGATAAAGGATAGTAAATCCAATTTAATCATCAAAGCAGAAGGGTTTGAGAGAGACAACACTCGGCACTACCAGATATCTGCTAGTGGAGAAGCGAAAAATCCGGCTATGCGTCTGCGGATGATTATCGCAGGGTTTTCCAAATACGGTGAAATGGACAAAATGGGAGATCAGGAAGTAGCTTTCGAGTGCCGCCTGAATCATGATGAATTGTTAAGGATTCTGCTACCGTATTCCCGGAATGTAAGTAGCATAGAAACGATGATGCAAGCAGAATCCATGAGAGGCCAAATGACCACTAATACCTTAGGTTTCAGTCAAACATAAATCAAGGAGCGTTTGAGAAATGCCTTATCAAGAAACGATGTCACCCAAAGAACGGGTGATGAACGCTTTAGCCGGTAAACTTGTCGACAGAACCCCGGCTGTGAATCCAACCAATGTCGCAACAGTGGAATTAATGGATCTGGTAGATGCTCCTTTCCCTTACGCATGCCAGGATGGAGAAATGGCAGCCAGGTTAGCTGCTACTGGGTATACGGAATTAGGTTTCGATTCTGTTTCGCCCTATTTCAGCATAATACAAGAGTCATCCGCTCTAGGATGTGAAATGCAATGGGAAGAAAAAGACAACTGGCCCACAGTGCGAATGTATAACCCCATTTGGAAGTCCGCTGATGATGTAAAGATACCGGCGGGCATACTCGAGCATCGAGACATGAAGGCTATCACTGACTCAATCAGAATGCTGAAAGATGAGTTGGGGGATGAAGTAGCTATTATTGGAAAAACGATGGGTCCCTGGACTCTCGCCTACCATGTCTTTGGCGTGGAGAGTTTTTTGTTGGGCACAGTGGACAATCCAGATGAAACAAAAAAGGCTTTAGAAAAATTAAAGGAGATTTCCATACTTTTCGGACAAGCCCAGATAGATGCAGGAGCTGATGCGCTGACATTCCCTGATCACGCCACAGGTGATCTAGTAAGCGGGGAATATTACAAAGAATTTTTGCAAGATATTCACACGGAAATGGTAGATGCATTGGAAGCACCTCTCATTTTGCACATATGCGGAAAAACCCTCGACAGAATGCCATATATTGCCAAAACAGGAATGGCCTCTTTTCATTTCGATTCGAAAAATGACCCTCAAGCAGCTATGGATGCTGTAAATGGAGGAATCACTCTTGTAGGAAATATTAATAATCCGGAAACTTTGTACGCCAGAGGTCCTGAGGAAGTAAGGCAAGAGGTCTACAAATGTTTGGAGGCTGGAGTCCAGATGATTGGGCCAGAATGCGCAGTGCCATTAGCGACCAAACTAGAAAACCTCATGGAGATTCCTTTGGCCATTAAAGATTGGACCGCTGAAAGGCATGGATAACCTATGTCTGACTGTAATTTAGTCGTATAATTGCTCCTTTCAGATGCCATTTATGTTTATCTTCTAATGAAACATGATTCAATAAATATCAGAGGTTCGTTTACCATATGCCAGTAATTAATGAAGATTTGGAGGCGGAGTTAGGGTATGTAACCAGCCCCGCAGAACAGCAGCACATTAGAAACCTGTGGAACGAAGCAGATCCTCTGATGCAAGACATATCGGTTTCTTTGATAAAAGGAGACAATAACAGAGTTGACCAATTGACCAAAGAGGCCTTAGAAGCTGGGTTTTCAGCCAATACAATTTTAGATGATGGGCTTATAGCAGGAATGGCGATTGTAGGTGTGAAATTCAGAGACAATCTGATCTTCGTACCAGAAGTCCTTGTTGCTGCAAGAGCTATGAAAGCCGGTATGGCTCACGTCGAGCCAATCCTATCCGAATCAGGCATAGAGCCTGCTGGTACTGTGATAATGGGAACAGTGAAAGGGGATCTACACGATATCGGGAAAAATCTTTGTATCATGATGTTGAGTGGAGCCGGTTTTACTGTTATAGATTTGGGTGTAGACACATCCCCAGAGGAATTCATAGAAGCAGTTGAGGAAAATGAAGCTGGGGTTTTAGGAATGTCTGCATTATTAACAACCACTATGCCTAATATGGGTAGAACTATCGACGCATTCGAAGAAGCTGAGATGCGAGAAGTGGTGAAAATTATGGTTGGAGGAGCCCCTCTTTCCCAGGAATTTGCCGATGACATGGGTGCGGATGGTTACGGAAAGGATGCTATGTCCTGTGTGGATTTAGCCAAAACTTTTATGCGCCCCGACGCGGAGCTTTCAATAAGTCCGGTTGATTAAAGCCTATCAAATGTTTTGTGGCCAATGAGACAAAAATATGGAACCAGTCAACCAAGAAAAATATAAGAAGAGTTTAGGAAAGCTTGAATCAATTTTCAAGTCTATCTCAGATACAGTCTCGGAAGTGTCCACATGGAGATGCCCGTACAAAAATTCTGAGGACGGGTGCACCGCGAAATTTAGTTGCCGAAACCAAGATAGACCAGGCACCGTAGGAAAATTGTACCTTTGTCTTGGAAGTGATGACCTAGATTATCGTTCGGCGTGGGAGCCCAGCAATTAACCTGAAGGCTAATAGCACAATCTTTTTTTTGCGCACTGTAGAATTCACTTAACCAAATATAATTTGAAGGTATCGCCAATGTCTCCAGTTTTTGCCGATGGCAAAGAGTATCCAATAGGCCCTCATAAAACGATATTTGATTACGCCGATGACCTCAAAATTAGAGTTCCTACTGCTTGTGGTAGAAACGGTGAATGCCATGAGTGTGTGGTGGAAATAAAAAAGGGGATGGCTTCTCTAAATCAACAAACCCAAGAGGAAACTTTTTTAAGAGGTAATTACAGGTTGGCCTGCCAAGCTGTAGTCGAAGATTTAACATCAAATGTTGAATTCAGCACACTAAGAAGACAACCGAAAATTTTAACCTCAGGAGTGAAGAGGCCTGTTAAATTAGATAGCGTTGCTACCAAAAGAGATGACAGGGTCTTTATAGAGGAAATGGATTCGGACAGATATCAGGGTCACATTTTAGGGTTGGCGGGGGATATTGGGACCACCACCATAGTATTAAGCATCGTAGATCTTGAAAGCGGGGACATTTTAATCACTTCCTCTTTTGAAAACCCACAAAGATTTGGGGGTTCTGATGTAATGAACAGGATTTCCTATGATGGTGGTCCAAATAAAGGTGAATTGCAAAAAGTATTGCTGTCATCGATCAATTATGAAATAGGTGAAATGCTTAGAGAACATAAAATTCATCGAAGAAGAATTTATGATGCTGTACTAGTCGGAAACACTACAATGAGGGACATACTTTTTGGTGTAAATGTACAATCCGTGGGCGAAAAACCATACAAATCGATTATCCAACATGATATGGAATCCGGTTCACGAGAATCCACTGCTATTAATATAAGTGCAAAGGAACTTGGTCTACGAATATTCCCTCAAGCTCGAATCTATAGTGGACCTATAATTGGGTCTCACGTAGGTGCAGATGTAGCAGCGGACTTACTGGCGATAACGGCTGAAGAATCCGAAAATCCTATAATGTTAGTGGATATAGGAACCAACACTGAAGTTGTGATAGGAACTCGACATAAAATGGTCGCAGCCTCCTGCCCTGCTGGACCAGCCTTTGAGGGTGGCGACATAACGTACGGTATGCCTGGGTATGAAGGGGCTATTGAATCCGTTAAAATTCGAGACGGTATTTTGGAGATTGACACTATAGGAGGTGCCGGTATCCAAGGGATCTGTGGATCGGGGTTGATTGATTTATTAGCCGAACTGAGAAAATCTAATTTGATGACCGAACTTGGAGTTTACTCAAATGGAGATAATGCCTACATATTTTCCGAAGAAGCAAATATGGCTCTGTCCCGATCTGACATTAGTGCCCTGGCTCAGGCGAAATCTGCCAACTACTGTGGTCAATATTTGGCGTTGCGCCATTTCGGTGCACCGATTGGTGAAATATCCAAACTGTACCTGGCAGGAGGCTTCGCAAACTACATAAATTCATCAAATGCTAGGGACATCGGCTTTATAGCCAATTTTCCCCTAAAAAAGATTGAAAAGGTAGGAAATGCTTCACTCGAAGGTGCAATATTGATGCTTAAATCAATCGAAATGAGAATCGAAATAGAAAAGTTAGTGTTGAGCATAGACCATTTGGAATTGGAAACTGTTCCGGATTTCTTCGAAGTTTTTGTCGAAGGGTGCATGTTTAATCCGATGCCGAGAGATTTAACATCAATTTAATTGTCAAGTAACCTTAACGAAAGGGAGAAATAAATGGGTTGGAAAGTCCTTATCACTGATCATGTATGGCCGACAATAGAGCCAGAGAGGGCTGTTTTGGAAGCTGCAGGAGCGGAGGTTATAGTAGCGCCTGATGGGGAGGAAGATACTCTGATTGAGTTAGCTAGAGACGTGGATGCAATCATGACATGTTTTGCAAAAGTTACCGGGAATGTAATTAGAGCCGCAGAAAATTGTGTGTCGATAGGAAGATTTGGAGTTGGTGTTGATAATATAGATGTGGGTACGGCAAGCGAACTCGGTATACCGGTGACCTACGTTCCTGATTATTGCGTAGATGAAGTGTCTGACCACGTTTTAGCAATGCTACATACCTGGAATAGAAAAATAGCCTTATTCGACCGATCAGTAAAATCCGATGGGTGGGGTCATTTGGGTTTAACGATGCGTATCAAAAGATTGAGAGGTAAAACTATTGGCATTGTAGGATTTGGCCGGATCGGACAAGCAGTAGCAGAAAAAGCCTCTGTTTTCGGCTTAAATATATTGGCCTCTGATCCATTCACTCCTAAAGAAATAGTGGAATCTTCAGGTGGAAAATTGGTAAGTCTTGAGGAACTACTGGAGAATTCGGATTTTGTGTCACTTCATGCACCATTAACTCCAAGCACCGAAAAAATGATCGGACCGAAACAATTTGATTTAATGAAAGATGATGCCTTCCTAATCAACGCAGCGCGAGGCCCTTTGATCGACGAAGCAGCCTTGTACGAGGCTCTATCGAATGGGAAAATAGGTGGTGCAGGTTTAGATGTCATGGTGGATAATGAACCATCAAGGGATCATCCCTTGATGCAACTGGAAAACATACTAATAACCCCTCACACAGCTTTCTTCTCTCAAGAATCCATACTTGAGCTAGAAGAACGAGCAGCAAGCGAAGTCGTCAGGGTATACAGAAATAGCATGCCTGAGAACTTAGTCAACCCTGAAGTGTTAGAGCATCCTAACCCTAAAAGATCCTTGAAAAACTAAATCCTAGATCATCGATACGCTCTGACCACCATCGATTACGATACATGAACCGGTGATTAGTCCAGATCTATCAGAGGCAAGATAGGCAACCAAATCACCCAGTGGTTCAGGCCAGCCAAACCTGCCAAGAGGCAGATTTTCCTGTATAAAATTTTCTACAACTTCAGCTGAATTGTCATTTTGAAAACGTTCCCATGAACCTCCAGGGTGTTCAATTGAACCAGGAGCGATGGAATTAACCAATATTCCGTCTTTAGCCAAGGAAATTGCCGAATGTTTAGAGGCAGCAATTAATGCCGCTTTTGCTGACATATAAGCTATATTCCCACCGTATTCTCGTCCCCAGATAGAAGCAATATTAATAATCCTGCCCCAAGCATTACTTCTCATAGACGGTATAACATGTTGCATTAACTCAAAAGCTCCAAAAACATTTAAATCAAAGGTGCCTTTAAAATCTTCTAGAGAGGTTCCGTTAATATCATCTCTGGATCTAGTTCCCCCGGCATTATTCACGAGTATGTCTATCGGCCCAAGAGCCTCAACGACGGAAGTATGCAAATCCCCCATCATCCCAGTATCAGATACATCAGCAACTATACCCACACAGATTGCTCCAGTTTCCTCAATCTCCTTTACCGTCGTCTCTAACACCTTTTTTCTTCTACCACATATAGCAATATTCGCGCCTTCCCTGGCTAAGGACAATGCGCTTTCCCTTCCCAAACCCCTACTACCACCAGTTATTAAAGCAATTTTTCCAGTCAGTCCTAAATCCATATTAATCACCCACTTTATTGTTTTCTGCATCTTCTGGATGCAATTTCCTTAAGTTTAATACATTTATTTCTTGACTACAGGAAGGTGCTAACCTAACATTCAATCCTATTATGCTCCTTGATTTACACACTCACTCAGTTGCATCGGACGATTCCAGAGCAACGGTAGAACAATACATAAAATGGGTTAATGTGCTGCGAAGAAAAGGCAAATCAATAGATGGATTTGTTTTAACAGAGCACAGGCAATTCGACCACGATAAAAACTATGCTAGTTTAGCCTCAGATGACGGAATAATCATTTTAAAAGGCGCTGAATTAGACACAGACACCGGACATTTCCTCGTTTACGGAATTTCAGAAGAAATTACCGGTGAGTTGGATTTCTCAGATGTTAACATGAGTGCACAAAACCTAGTTGATATTTGTGACAGCTATGGAGGAATAGCAATTCCAGCCCACCCAGGCCGAGCAGGAATTGGATTTGCTGAATATTTAGATGGCGGTGTAACCGGTTTTGAAACAGTTAAATCCGTCGAGCAACTCAACGGGTCCAACAGGCCAGGAGAAGGAGAAAAAGCCGAATCTTTGATTAAGGCAAAAGGATATTTAGGAACAGGAGGAAGTGACGCTCACATAGTGAGTGCAATAGGTACCTGTATGACAAGTTTTGAAAAAGAAATAAAGAATGAATCTGATTTAGTGCAGGAACTAAGAAGAGGCCGTTTTACCGCTGTAAGACTTGAATCCTGATCGCAGATTTTGGAGTAACTAATGACAACAGATGAAGGAATCGTATACGACAGAAGTTTGCTTGGAGTGGAAACACATATTGGTACTTTCGAGCTTACCAGAGAAATGATATTAAGTTTTGCGAAATCGACAGGAGAAACGAATCCAAGGTACGTGGGGAATAATAATGGCGACGGGGATATAGTAGCCCCGCCAACGATCTGCAATGTTTTTGTTTCGGGAGTGTCCAGACCTGATATAAAACTTGAATTTGGGGAAATAAGCTTTTTCGCTGGTCAGTCTATCGAATGTAAAGCAGAAATTCGACCTGGTGATGTCCTTTCAGCTAGTACCAAATTGGACAATGTTTATGCCAAAACAGGTAGATCTGGGAAAATGGTTTTTGCTGTTTGGGAGACAAAATTTAGGAACCAGGATGATACCACCGTTGCTTTAGTAACGGAATCTTTTGTTAGAAGGAATAAAAATAGATGAAAAAGAATCTGTATTTTGAAGATGTTGAAATCGGAGACGATATTGGTCCCATAAAAAGATCCGTCACTGACGAAGACGTGATCGAATTCATTTCTGTTAGAGAAAAGAAAATCACCCCTTCAAGATTTACCTCGAAAGAAGTAGCCAACAGCGAGGGACTGCCGGAAGCCATCGTGCCAGGCCCAATGAATATAGCGCTGATGGCACAAGTTTTAACTGACTGGTCAGACACAGTTTGTCTCCTCAAAATAGACGTGGTTTTCCGACAGACAGTTCCTCACAACAAAGGCCTGACATTCAGTGGAATAGTGACAGATAAAGATGAGACTGGGGGCAGTACAAAATTAGGATGTGATGTAGTTATGGAAAATTCTGATGAAGTGAAACTCGTCATAGGAACAGGAGTAATATCACTCCCTAACAAGCCGTAGAATATGATATCGATACCTTTCGAAAAGCATACTCTCCAAAATGGTCTAGAGATCATCACCCATGTTGATAAAACAGTCCCAAGCGTAGCCGTGAATGTTTGGTATCACGTAGGATCAAAGAACGAGGTACCTGGTAAAACAGGGTTTGCGCATTTATTTGAACACGTGATGTTTGAAGGATCCCAAAATCATGATAAGGATTATTTTGGCCCTCTCCAGGAGATAGGGGCTATGGTAAACGGGTCTACAACAAACGATAGGACAAATTATTGGGAGAATTTGCCTTCAAACTACTTGGAGTTGGCATTATGGCTAGAATCGGATCGAATGGGATTCTTACTAGAGGCCCTGGACCAGGACAGATTCGATTTGCAAAGAGAAGTGGTGAAAAACGAAAGAAGGCAAAGTTATGAAAATCGGCCATATGGAATGGCTTATTTGAAACTTCAAGAACTTCTTTTCCCACCTCCACATCCTTATAACTGGCCCACTATCGGATCTCAGGAAGACTTGGATAGAGCAGGGATAGAAGATGTAAAGGAATTTTTCCGCAATTTCTATCATCCTTCCAATGCAAGTATTTCCGTGGTTGGAGACATAGACCCGGATTCAACTTTTGAGCTTGTCGACAAATATTTCGGAAATTTAATACCGGGACCTACAATCAACAGATTTCTCAAAATGGATTCTGCCCTAAAAGGGCAAACTTGGGTCACTTTAGAAGACTCTGTGCATCTTCCTAGACTTTATCTAGCATGGCCAACGACCCCTGAATTTACTCAGGAACAAGCGGCTTTAGACGTATTATCTGTCGTTATGGCCGATGGAAGAAGTTCAAGGCTGGAACGAAACCTTGTCTATGAAAAACAACTTGCTAGGGACATCCAGGCTTACCATCACGGACAAGAGATATCAGGTGAGTTCCATATAATCGCCACAGCAAATCCCGGACAAACCACAGAAGAAATCTATAAAGAAATCCGAGAATCATTAGATGAGATATCACATACACCACCATCCGACGAAGAAATGGAAAGGGCCCATAACAGAATAAGTTCGTACCATATTAGGCAACTAGAAAAAATAGGTGGATTTGGGGGTAAAGCCGATCAATTAAATCATTTCAATGTGTTGGCTGGGGATCCTGGCCTTATAGAAACCGACGTAGAAAGGTACATAAAGGTATCGGCTCGTGATGTTTCAACAGCGGCAAAATTGCTCAACAACAATTTTGTAGGCCTTACTGTTAACCCACTTAAAGACACAAACCCTTCTCCAAGACAAGTTGATAGAACTAATATCCCAAAAGCCACGGTACCCACTACATTTTCAGCTCCTCAACCAAAGGACATATTTCTGGAAAATGGGACAAGGCTGCTAGTCATTCAGCGCTCCCAATTACCGCTGACCACGGTTGGGCTATTTTTTAACACCGGGTCCGTGGAAGACCTAAAGGAAAAGCCTGGACTCTCTCAGTTTACAACGGATATGTTATCTGAAGGAACACATAGGAGAAGCAGTTCTCAAATCGCTGATGAAATGGAATTCCTTGGCTCTCAAGTGACCAAAGATGTATCAAGAGAGCACACCTTTATAGCTGTTTCTGGAATATCCGACAACACAAACCAAGAACTTAACATCTTGTCAGACATGATATTAAACCCGAATTTTCCGGAAGCTGAAATGGAACGAATACGAAAAGAGAAATTATCTGATCTCCGTTCCATCCAGGATAGTGCGGATGCTACTGCATCTGTTGCTATGAGATCTATTTTATTAGGACCTGCCACACCCTACGGCCATACTATTAGTGGGAATGAAATTAGTGTTGCCGCAATGAAAACAAATGATCTTCAAAAACACTATGAAAAAACTCTACTCACCTCTAAAAAGACATTCATTGTGGTGGGCAATATTTCACCAGATCTTGCGGCCGAATTAATAACCGAAAAATTTGGCACCTTAGCAAATCACCAAAAGCCCAAAGAAAATCAGTTTAACTCAGAGTCTCCCGCTGGCAAAGGCCCAATTGTATATCTGGTAGATCGGCCTGGTTCAGCTCAATCAATATTACGAGCAGGCCATATATCAATACCAAGAGAACATCAAGATTACCATTCCCTTGCCTTTGTAAATTACATACTTGGTGGTGATTATTCCAGTCGCCTAAACATGAATTTAAGACAAGACAAAGGATACAGTTACGGGTTCCATTCATCCATTGAATGGATGAACCCTCTTTCTATTTTAGTTGCTAGAGGAAGTGTACAAACAGACGTTACGAAAGAATCAGTCTTTGAAACATTGAAAGAATTAACTGAAATTGTCGAATTAAACCCGATTGGCCTTGAGGAATTTAGAAAGGCAAAAGAAGGTTTACTAAAAAGCGTGCCTTCTCAATTCGAGTCCAATCAACAAATTACAAATCAATTACTAAACATGGCCGCATTTGATCTGCCTTTGGATTATTTTGAGACCAATATAGAAAAAATTTCGAATTTGACACTCGATGATGTTAGAGAATCAGCTATGAAGCACATATTACCAACCGAAATAAAAATGATTGTTGTTGGTGACAGAGATAAAATTCAAAAACAATTAGAAGAATTAGGATACCCACTCTTCGTCATTGATATGTACGGCAACATCATATAAAGAGATGGAACCCTGCAAAAGTTGCGATTTCGAAAATACCGAAGGTAGCCTGTTTTGTGGTGGTTGCGGAGTTGATATAGGAATCAAATGCGACCGCTGTGGAGAAATAAACAAAAATCAGGCTTTCTGTACAAATTGTGGGCAAGTTGTTTCCAGTGATCTCGAGGCAAGATACGAATCTCAAAATCTAAGTGATACTGAAAGCATCCAATATGAACCACACCAACCTGTAAATTCCGAAGACCAGTTATTGCCAAAACCGGGACAACTGGTCGACTTAATTACAGTCTCAGTTTCCGCTTACAAACAGAATTTTAAAAGTTTCCTAATATTGGCGTTAGTAAATGGCGTCCCAGCCCTCCTGATCGGTATAATCGTCCGTGCTCTCCTTGAGGCAGAAACGATTTCATTACAAGATTTGCAGCAGTATGGTGAGACTCAGCTTTCAGGAAATTTTTTTTCGGAATTAAAAACCATCCCCACATGGAAAATATTTACGATATTAATTTTTATCTTAATTAGCCCTATTGCAAAACTAATATCCGCAACTGCAATCATTGTTGGTGCTGCCCAATTCACTAACTCCCAAAAAGTTTCTCCAATCGTTTGCCTCAACTATTCTATGTCTCGACTAGGAAGACTAATAATACTTTCATTATTTCTGATCGGACTATTGATAATTCCTGTTGCATTAAGTCTTATATGGATAGGTATCCCAATCCTTATATTCTTGTTGGTACGCTGGTTGTTCGCATGGTCATCAATGGTGCTAGATAACACAGGTATTACAAGATCCATTCAGACAAGCTGGGAACTAGTGGAAAAAAGATGGTGGTCAACTTTTGGCGTATTTCTCTCCATTCTTATCCTGACGATGCTACCAATCATTCTATTAACCTTGCTTTCATCCAACCTGAAGTCAGATCTTACTTTACTTATCCTCGACGTTTTCGTTGGTGCTCTTATATCGCCATTTCAATTCATCGTAACGGGGATTTATTTTCTGTCACTCAAAAAATTCCCCAAGAGTTAAGCGTCACCGAAGATAAAATCCAAACCCCGTGTTTATTTTTGGGTAGCTATCCTTTTATAATTGACCCGACTGGACACAGCGTTAGAATCAAAAACACAAAATGATTCGACAGTTTTCTAAAATTTTTAAAAGAGGACGGTTGCGAAATGGGAAACAGATTAAAAGGAAAAATAGCGGTGGTTACCGGTGGAGGAAGAGGGATTGGTAGAGGTATTACCAAGCTGCTTGCAGAGGAAGGGGCTTCAATAGTCGTTAACGACAAAGGTACCGAAGTCGACGGAACCGGGGCATCCAACATACCAGCCGATGCTGTTGTTGACGAAATTAATTCTTCTGGCGGCAATGCTATAGCCAATTATTCAGACGTATCGACAATGGAAGGTGGTGAGAATTTAATCCAATCTTGCGTCGATAACTATGGTCAAATTGACATTCTTATAAATTCTGCTGGGTCATTAAAAGATCGCATGATTTATCAGATGACTGAATCAGATTTTGACCAGGTAGTCCGCAATAATTCTAAAAGTGTATTCACGACCACCAAATTTGCGGGAATCTTGTTTCGGCAACAGAAATCTGGAAGGATCGTAAATATGGTGGCTGATGCCGGGTTAGGTGATGTAGGACGGTCAAATTATGCCGCAGCTACTGAAGGAATTATTGGATTAACCAGAACTACTGCGAAAGATTTGGGGAAATACGGTGTTACTGCCAACGCAATATCCCCTATGGCTGAAACCAGATTATTCCCTGGTGCCGTAGATCAACACAGACTACCAGACGTATCTGCACCTTCTCGGGATGAAAGGGCCGGAATTGGGCCATCACCCGAAATACCGGTATGGTCAGGAGTGGGATCTCCAGATGAGCCTGCAAATATCGCTCCATTAGCTGTTTACCTATGCACAAATGCAGCTCCCAATATCAATGGATATGTGCTAGGCGTACGTGGAGGAAGTCTGTACGTTTATTCCAACCCCGACATTGAAAATGTAGTGAACAAATGGGGTAATTTCACAATGGAAGAGATGGATGTTTTATTTCCCAAAATGATGGGATATGGATTCTGATACCCATTTCTTCCAAACAAATTTTAATACAAATGAAAATAAAGCAAACGAAGAGGTGAAAAGGTGACTAAGAGGGTTGAAGGAAAAGTAGCAATAGTAACGGGGGCCGGTCGTGGTATAGGAAGAGAAGTCGCACTTTGGTTAGCAAGAGATGGTGCCAAAGTCGTAGTTAACGATCTTGGAGGATCACTTGATGGTACAGGCGATTCTTCCACTCCCGCAGATTTAGTAGTTGATGAAATAAAGGCTGCAGGTGGAGAAGCTGTTGCCTCATATGACTCAGTAGCAGATTTCGATAGTGCCGCAAAAATTGTTCAAAAAGCGGTAGATACCTTTGGGGCAGTGGACATACTTTGTCATCCAGCAGGCATCTTAAGGGACAGAATGATATTTAATATGACTGAGGAAGAATGGGACTTAGTATTGCAAGTACATCTGTACGGTGCCTTTAATATGGTGAGAAATGCGGTTCCTCACATGATCAACAACAGATATGGCAGAATCGTGTTATTCTCCTCCGGATCCGGATTAGGTGCCTCGGGCCAAGGTAATTACGCTGCGGCCAAGGAAGGTATGGTTGGATTCACAAGGGCTGTGTCAAAGGAACTTGAGCCCTATAACATAATGGTGAATGCAGTCTACCCTGGAGGGTCTACTAGGATGACAGATACTGTGCCCCAATCTACAACACAACTGAGACAGGACCAGAGAGAAGCCGTCGGGTTAGTAACTGCAAACCCATCAGAACCGCCTGCAGAATATAGAGATCCCGGCAACAATGCACCTAAGGTTGTCTATCTCTGTTCTGAAGCCGCAGATGGTATTACAGGACAAGTTTTTGGTACCAGTGGTTGGGCTTTATCGCTTTACTCTCCACGGCACGTAATAAAAAGTATCCATAAAGATGGGAAATGGACTTTGGATGAGTTGGATCAACTGATACCGATCTCCCTAGGAAGTGGTCTCATAAACCCCGTACCTGTTGAGCCTCCACGAAATTAGCTAATCCAATATTTAACAGACCATATGCTAAACTGAACCTGCTTCCTTGGAAAGTCTAATGTTGAGCAGGTAAGAATATGAATTGGCTAGATTTTGTGATACTAGGCATCCTTATTGTATCCATGTATTGGGGGCTCAAAACTGGAATATTCGTGGCTGGCATTTATGGAGTCGGGATACTAGTGGGCTGGAGAATTTCGGGTGAGGTGTCCCAGGCTGTTGGAGAACTTATCGGAGGGGCTCTCGGGCTAGATTCTTCTTCAGCAAAGGCTCTCAGTAAACTAAGTGGAATTAATCTCAGTGTAGATACATTTACAACTGTTGTAGCTTTTGTAATTGTACTCATTCTCACACTCATCATCATCAATATAGCCTTAAAATTTATCAGGCCTTTCCTCACAGTTATAGACGTTGCGACTCTTGGATTGAATAGAATAGCTGGCATAATTCTTGGATTGATAGTAGGTGTGATTATTTCTTCTGTAACTATTGCAGGTCTTACAAGGCTGGTATATGATTTCCATGAAATTGTCAAAATACCCGGTTCGTCTGTCATTTCAAGTGAGGAATTCATCGCCACAGATGGTATTGACGCCAAGATTGAAAATACCAGAATCTCAATAGAAACGGCGCTACTAAGTTCCAGAACGGCACCTGTTTTTGTAAAAATTCTACGAATCACCCCAGATAATGCTTTCGGAATTATCCCTACCGACTATATGACTGCGATAAAAATACTTTATTCCAAGTTACCTTAAACAAGGATGGCTGCAGCTACATCTCCTGCAATAGAATCACCAGTATTAGTTCTAAACCAAAACTATCAACCATTAAACATTTGTAGTGTCAGAAGAGCAATCGTATTAATGGGGAGAGGAAAGGCAGAGCCCGTAATAAACGGTCGAGGTGAAATAAGGAGTTCCAGCGCAGCATTTCCAATACCGTCGGTGGTGAGACTCTACTATATGGTTAAAAAGCCAATGGTAGAAAGAAGGTTATCTAGGCAGGCACTGTTTTATAGAGATAACTTCACATGCCAATATTGCGGAATCTCAACTAGGAAGCTGACCATTGACCATATTCAACCCCGTTCAAGAAACGGTAAACATACATGGGAAAATGTGGTGAGTGCATGTATGACCTGTAACCACAACAAGGCTGAAAAAACACCGCTAGAAGCCCAAATGGCCCTGCTAAAGGTTCCTTTAGCTCCGAAACCAAATCCGTATTATATTTTCTATCATAGAAAACTAGAGGATGAGTGGTCTCCATTTATACCTTGGGGAAATTAATCTATCAATAGGCTATTTGTCAGTTTATGGATGTAGCGACCGGAAGGTTTAGCATTAAATTGTCCAAAACAAGGCTTGGAGTAACGTTTTTCTTCAAATGATCGAAAGTGATTCTGATAAGTCTTAAAATATTCAGAATATCTGTGGTTGATAACATTCTAGAAAACTCATGAACCTGTTCTTTTTGGGAAATATTCACTATCTCTCCTTTTCTCCCACTGCCAGAAAGCAATACATCTCTAGTCCAGGTCATTGCGGTATCCAAAAACTCGTATACTTCATCTCGATCGCGAAAAAACTGAGTGGACAAATCCCTCGATAGTTTGAACCTTTGTTCCAAACTATCGGTTAGGCACCCCATAAACTGATTTAATTTATCTTCCCACATATGTAATATTTCAGGGTTAATAGCTGCTTGATAAGCCCATTCCGGTCTCCCGCGAGAAAGCCTTGCGATCTCCCGTATAGGGACATCGGCTCCTAATCCACATTCGTTTAAATATTCCAGTATTTCTAATTCATCAACCGGCTCCAAATTAAAAACCTGACATCGCGACACAATAGTACTCAGAAGATTAGATGCATCACGCGCCAACAATATAATTACAATATCATCAGGAGGTTCTTCTAACGTTTTTAAAAGAATATTGGATTGTTCTGATCTCATACTTTCAATGGATGCGATAATAAAAATACGAGTGCGGCCTTCATATGGTTTACGGTGAACCTGCTTTAGAAAATCTTCTCTTAATTGGTCGATAGTGACCATTGTAGAAGTTCGACCCACACCATCCAAATCTTTTTTTACATCATAAATAAATACATCCGTGTGATTATTGGAATCGATACGTATGCATTGGTTACATGATCCGCAAGGCCCGGAAGAGCTAGGCATTTCAAGACAGTTCGCAACTTTTGCTATATCTCGTGCAAAAGTGACTTTTCCAATCCCATCCATACCACAAATCAGATACGCATGTGAAAGTCTATCTAACGAGACAGCTCTTGAAATACGATCTATGGAACTAGATTGACCAATAGTTTTCCAGGCCACTTTATATTCCTTAACCAAGTATGCTTTTTTTACCGAGGTGGTCGGCTGTATAGGCCATCCAGCAATGATTCATTTCTGAAAATAACACAAGCCAAATTAGCTACTATAATATAATCTATAGAGTAAATTTAATCACCCACAGGTTGCTAACTACGATGCAGCGAAATTCTATCGGTAAAGACCATCAGTTAACAGTTAGAATGCTAATAATTGGATTGATGCTGGTGATGGCCTACTTAGCTCTTTTTGGATTACTTCTAATTTCAGGTATGAATCCCGTTTTTGTGTTTGTGATTGGGATTGGGATGGTACTTTTCCAATACTTTATGTCCGATAAACTTGTTCTGAAAACAACTGGAGCCAAACCTGTTACTAAAGAAGAGCAACCCAAGTTACATGAAATTATAGAGAGACTATCAAAAATAGGCGGCATTCCAAAACCACGTACAATCGCCATAATGGACACGGAAGCGCCAAACGCATTCGCTACCGGCAGGAGCCCAAAGCATGCCACTGTTGCTGTCACACAAGGGCTGTTGAATAAGCTGAATGATGAAGAATTAGAAGGGGTGATAGGCCATGAGCTAGCCCACATTAAGAATCGGGATATGATGGTTATGACTTGGGCAAGTTTGATAGTAGTGATAGCTGGGTTTTTAATGCAAATGCTCTTCTGGATGAGTCTATTCGGGGGGGTTGGAGGTCACAGACGACAAGGCAATGGCGGCCAAGCGATGGCTATGATGATGGTTCTATATATTGGAGTAATAATAATCTACTTCATCAGTCAATTACTGATAAGTACCCTTTCAAGATACAGAGAACTCGCAGCTGACAGGGAAGGTGCAATCATAACTGGTAGTCCTACCAATCTTGCATCTGCCCTCCAGAAAATTAGCGGGCAGATAGCACAAATTCCAGAAAAAGATCTCCGCCGAGTGGAACACGCCAACGCATTTTTCATAATCCCAGCATTACAAGGAAATGCCATTGCATCCTTGATGTCCTCCCACCCACCTACAGAAATGAGGGTGGCACGATTAATAGAAATGCAAAGGCATAATTGGCACCTTCTCAGATAGTAGGGAACCCGTGAGATTATTCAGAACTCTTTTTAAAAATTCAAATAGACTTGGATCGGATGAATCTGACATTCTTTCTACGATCCTGCGAGTCACCAATCAATCTACCGGCGGTGAAAAAGATATAAATCTCTCAGGGGCAGCGACATTGCTGCTAAACACTAATGAACATCCTTTTTTCACCGATATAAATACATCCCTAAAAGAGTTGGACAAAGAATTATTTGTGTCAACAATAAGAACACCCCTGCGGGGTTTAAAATCCGACATGTACAACAGTTGCTGGATAATATTCGAAAATTACAATAATCAAAAAATGGTTGATGATATAAATTCTGTTAGCTCCCATATAGCCAATCTGGGTTTGGGTAATAATATGACGGCCGCAATTTTAAAAGGCACCATAAAAAATCAATCATTTTATTGGATATGCAACTACAGGACATCAAAATTCTATCCCCTAGCACCATTGGAAAATGATATAAGAGACAATGAATTGGAAATGAAAATCGGGAGCCTGCTAGCTTCT
>QGNN01000002.1 GCA_003228105.1 Chloroflexota bacterium | reverse complement strand
TGCCAAAGATCTTTGGCATTTCGCACACATACCACTTTTTCGACGAGCCTCTATCATGTACCTTTCAGAAAGAAATTTCTTAAGATAATCAACATCCTTATAGTCCAGTTCTTTTTTATCCACGCAAGGTTGGCAGACCTTCCGACGCGAATAGAAGCGTGGCCGGCCACCAGGCCTTCTTTGTGGGGTGCTTTCTCTTTCTGTTGTCATCACTAGACTCCGATTTGGTTACTATACTTACGAAAAATTATGAATTCTTATCGATCACCAAGGCAAATCATCTTCGACTTCCCCTCCATTTTCAATTGAAGAATCTGCAGAGGAAGACCCCGCAGATTGAGGGGTGGATCCTCCTTCCGAAAATCCTCCCGATGAACTCGTATTAGCGCCTTTACTATCGATGAATCGAACCTCAGAGGCATTCACGTCAAGAGACACCCTAGTTTCTCCATCATTTCCTACGTATGTTCGACTACTGAGACGGCCTTCTACATACACCTTACTTCCCCGTTGCAGATATTGATTGCATGTTTCTGCCAACCTATTCCAAGCACTAATCCGAAACCATTCAGTTTCTTCTCTATTCTCTCCATCAGAGGCTTTGTATCGACGATTTGTTGCGACAGTGAATGAGGTTACGGGGTTTCCGTTAGGCGTGTATCTCATTTCAGGATCAGATCCTAAGTTCCCAATTATGAGTATTTTATTCATAGTCATATCAAACCCCCTCTCTAACGAGAATTACATTTTTGAAATCAAATGTACCAATACATCTTGATTTGCGTTCAAAGTCCTTTCCAACTCTTTGACGTCAGATGAATCCATTGAAATATCAGCTTTGTAATAACTTCCTTCCTGAAAGTTGCTTACCAAGTAGGCAAGCCTTTTCACACCCCATTCTTCCCGACCTGTAACCTCTCCACCCGACGAGGTGATAACATCGGCGATATTATCCACAATTACTGTAGCCTCAGCCTCGGTTGAAACCGGGGACAGGGCCATAATCAATTCATATTTTCGTTTTCTCTCAGCCAAAGTCAGACCACTCCAATGATTATTTTTTAGCCAACCTTGAGTATAGCACGCTGAAGGCACACTCAACAATTTCAATTCCAGCAACAAATCCCGTCTATTTCATACCCGAAGAATGCGAAATTCGAAGGCTAAGTGATAACATACCTTGAACCTAAGAAACTAAAATTTCCTGGAGATATTAATGACTTTCAAAGAAAATCCTAGCGTTTACCTAGTCACTAAACCAGCTATTAATTGGTCCCAGATCGCTAATTTTTTTGAAGAAGAAAATGTACCTCCCATTCCTGACTCGGTGAGGGCTGGTGACGACGAATCAGCTGCAGTTATAGAGATATCCGCGAGAATGTGTTATATGAGCTACGGCAAGGGCCGTAGAGATATCACTGATTTTATAAACAACCTATTGAGCTCTAAAGATGGGAGTGTTTTTGAACACGTAAATTACGGTTTCATAGTGACCGGCGTTTCTAGAAGCCTTACTCACGAATTGGTTCGACATCGAGCAGGATTTGCTTACAGTCAAAGATCTCAAAGATACGTGGATGAAACAGAAGGAACATTTGTTATTCCTCCGGCCTTGTCCTCAGAAAGAGATTTCACGAAAGAAGCGAGGAAAGTGTTAGACGACGCGCTGGTACATGCAGCTGAAAGCTACACTGAACTAGTGACTGCTTTAGAAAAATCTCTACCAAAATCAATATTTGATAGCAATACCGATAGAAGAAAAGCTATAAGACAGGCCGCCAGATCGGTTTTGCCGAATGCAACTGAAACAAAAATTTTTATTACCGCAAATGTGAGGGCATTAAGGCATTTCATCGAAATGAGGGGCGCCATTTTTGCTGATTGGGAAATACGATTCCTCGCAATTGAAATACTTAAATTACTTCAGGTTGAAGCCCCATTATTATTTGGGGATTTCCTAATTGAGGAACTAGATGATGGCACCCAAATAACATATCCAGAATATTCCAAAGTTTAGTTGGCCCAGTATCTTAATTAAGGGTCTTGCTACTGGTTATGTTCCATAATGTAATAAACCCACCGTAGTAAGGAGAACGTGCAGGTATAAGAGGTATTTGAACCGCGCAGCAAACCTAATTTTAATTGGTTCATACTTATCGATGGAGATGGGAAGCACATAGGCACAGCCAAGGCAGGATTCCTTCCAATATTTGGTTATCTCAAAAAAAGCGCATGGGTAAAGGATGACCTACTTGTTTTGGTTTAAAAACTCATTTAATAGTCAGGCAACCCGAAAGAAAAGCATGGAAAATTGCAAATACCCTGTTATCTCAAATTTCTACATCTGTCTTGAAATAAAAGAGCAAGTCCTCCTAAAACACCCGCATGGTAGGTCCACGATATCAATTTCAACGATATGGAAATAACCAAATGGTCACACATTTGTGGAATGGCCTATCCAATGTTCAGATGAATTACGAGACAGCTGTTCTCGGAAATGTGGGGCAGGCCTCAGAAGAACTACTAAGCTATTGGCAACTTGGAATAAATAAGTTTATATTGTCCGGATTCCCTCATGTTAACGAATACAACATAGTTTCAGAGGAAGTTTTGCCTGTCCTTATAGACAAAATAAACGAGGAGTCAAGCGTATGAGATGGCTAAAGTGCCAGACAAAAGATGAGCTGTTCTATGGTATTTTGAACAATAATATCGTATGCAAAGTTCATGGATCACCATTTGATGGTTATGAGAAAACCACTCAAACATTTTCGGTTGAAGAAGTGAAAATACTACCTCCGGTTATACCGAAAACTTTCTACGCCGCGGGGGTAAATTACAAAAAACATGTTTTAGAGGCGGCATCTCTACTGAACAGGGAACCCAATTTACCTGAAAAGGCTGATATTGGATATAGAGCCAATAATGCAATCATAGGCCACGGAGATCCCATAATCATACCCAAGGACGCAACAGATAAAATTCATTACGAAGCTGAGCTGGTAGTGGTTATTGGGAAAGTCGCCAAAAATGTTTCAATGGAGGATTCCCTAAAGTATGTTTTGGGATATACCGTGGGTAATGACGTCAGCGAGAGAACATGGCAAGCCTCTGATAGAACTTTATGGCGTGCCAAAAATACTGACACCTTTAAGCCTATGGGACCATGGATTGAAACAGAAGCAATCCTCAATGACATGATGACAACCGTAAGGCTTAACGGCCAGGAAACCATTTCATTTAAAACTAACGACATGATTTTTGGAGTAGAAAAATACATATCAGAAATTACCAGGTACCTAACTTTATATCCTGGAGACGTGATCTGGATGGGAACTGATGGTACGTCCAAGGATATGAAAAATGGCGATACGTGTGAAATTGAGATTTCAGGTGTGGGCACACTTAGTAATCCCGTCATCAGGGATAGTTAGGGGCCGTCAAAAAATACGATTTATGGGAGGAAGGTACTATGAGCAAGATAGAATCAGTTTTGGGCCCGATGGAAACTTCTGACTTAGGTTTCACCTTATCGCATGAACACATCGTAGTCAGCTCTGCCGGCATACCTCAAATATATCCGGAATTCATACACCGAGAAGATTCAATAGCTGAGGCAATAAAGGTCCTTTCCGAAGCAAAAAATGAAGGGCTTGATTCGATAATTGATGTGACGACGCTCGACCTCGGCAGGGATATCGATATGCTGGCAAAAGTGTCAAAGGAATCAGGTGTAAACATAATATGTGCTACTGGAACATGGAGGGACATACCTAGAGTATTTTGGAATGCTTCTGTAGATAGTGTTGCCACCCTGTACAAGAGAGAAATAACAACAGGAATTGAAGGTACCCATATAAAGGCTGGGATAATTAAAGTGGCTAATGATGTTGGCGGAGTTACCAGAGAGGGAGAAATCATACTCAGGGCAGCAGCACGGGCCCAAAAAGAAACTGGGGTTCCAATATCCACCCATACCTGGGCCCCTGATCGTGTTGGTGAGCAACAGGTCAGAATTTTTGAAGATGAGAAGGTTGACTTAAATAGAATTTACATCGGACACAGTAACGACACCATGGACATACATTACCTAGAAAGTCTACTCGATAAAGGTGTTTGGGTAGGGCTGGATCGGTATCCAGGGGGAAGAGCTATGGGAACTCCGGATTGGGAACAAAGAACCGAAACTGCCATGAGACTGATAGCAGATGGATATGGAAAAAGAATCATGTTAGGGCATGACTGGTCAGTCAGGCTCAACATAGATCCAAAAGAAGGGCAAACGAGTCGATCAAAGTATAATCCAGACGGATATTTATTCATAACCCGGCAAGTTCTCCCTAGACTTAAAAACTTGGGAGCATCAGAAGAAGATATACAAAACATTATGGTTAACAACCCAAGAAGTTTTTTTGAGGGCAAAAACTAAAAGCGCCCGGAGCAGTAAACCTACTCCGGGCGCTTTACATGTGGAGGCGTTCCAGAGAACACCTACCTGGTCGGCCTCCTACTACTACTATCCAACTCTACTTACCTCCTTTTAGAAGACCCTCTGTAAACTTTCATCCACCCATGCGTTTCTGTCTTCCATGATCATTATATACATGGGCATAATAAAATTGGAAATCGATTATTGACCAAATTCAAAGTAAAATAGAGGAATCATGATCAAATTTTCTGGAGCAATCATATGGACATATGACTTAGCCCGCCTAAGGCATTTTTATGAGGATATCCTAGGTCTTAAACCCCACTCTGTGAGAGAACATTTCATTGCCTACAAATGGGAGGATCTCCGGTTTAGTATCGGATCACATTCAGAGATAACAGGTAATTCTATAGAACCTCTAAGAATAATGTTGAATTTTAATGTCAAAGATATTAAAAACTTCACCAATAGTCTCAAAAATAACGGTATAAAGTTTCTTAGGGACCCGGAAGAAGAACATTGGGGCGGATGGATCTGCACATTTCAAGACCCAGACGGTAATACCATCCAACTTCTTCAACAACCTGGCCACTAACCATCCTCAAACCCTCGTACCCTCAGGTTTACAGCATCTCGAAGATATATATTCACAATATCAGTAGGGTTCTTATCAGTATTCACGTGAACCATAACACGAATGCATTTCTGCAATGCCCCCGGGACTTTCATTTCATGGGAACACATAAGAGCAACATTTATCCACCCCATTTGCCTAGCAGCTACGGGAGGAAATTCAGCATTTAAATCTTGAGTTGTTGTAAAAAATGCGCTGATAATATCATCCATCTTCAGTGAGTTTTCTTTTGTCATCAAATCCAACATTTCGGCAGTAGCAGCAAGAATTTCCTCCGAACTATTACCGGGGGATGTTGTTGCCCCCCTTATGGCCCGTACTTCAGACATTACAACCTCTCCGTTTTATTTCACCAATATACTCTCGATAAATGCTCCAGCTGCCGATATTTCACTCCCCTCACTGGAGCTCGCTATATGATCCAAAAAAGCACTACCAACGACCGCACCCTCTGCAAATTTAGATATCATCTCAACATCTTTTTTTTGAGAAACTCCAAACCCAACCAACACAGGCAAATCCGTGTGAACTCTGATTCTCTCAACCAAACTTTCTACACCAATAGATAACCCGTCACGGGCTCCAGTTACACCTGTGAGGCTGACACAATATATGAACCCACCTGCATGTTCACAAGAAGATTTTATTCTTTCCTCGGTACTGGTCGGAGCCAATAAAGGAATATGGTGTATTTTGTTTTTCCTGCACTGCTCAGATATAACCATCGACTCTTCCATCGGTAGATCAGGAATTATCAAACCATCGAGACCACGGTCCGATGCTTCTTCCATAAAACGTTCTAGCCCAAATTGAAAAAATGGGTTGAAATACCCCATAAATATAATAGGGGAGTCATCGTTTTTTTCCCGAATTTTAGTTAAAACATCCATACATACCGAAAGGTTAACGCCATTTTCGAGGGCTTTGAAGCCAGTTTTCTGAATAGTTGGCCCGTCAGCTATGGGATCGCTAAAAGGTATTCCTAATTCCAACATATCGGCCCCGGATCCAAGGGTCTTCAAAGCTATTTCGGCTGACAGTTTTATAGTGGGATATCCGACAGTTATATAAGGCACTAAAGCCGGCCTATTCTCTGATTTCACATTGAGGAGTTTTAAGTCGATTCTATTTTCCACTTGGTTACCCACCTGATCAATAAAGGATTACATGCACAACATTCTGCCCAATTCAAGCAGAAGCCGCAACTATCACAACTAACAAATTCAGGGATGCATGTGATAGAAAGGCCGGCCACAAAGACTTAGTCTTTATGAAAAGATATGAGATCAATACAGAACTCATAAACACTGGAAAATACAATCCTGGGTGCGAATGTACAAACATAAATACCAATGAAACTAGCAATATCGATTTCGCCTGACCATATTTGGCAACCCAAGAGGTTAACAAAAAACCTCTAAAAAAAAGTTCCTCGACAAAAGGTACCCAAACCACTATTGCGAATAAATTAACCACCATAAATCCATTCTCACCCAGTATGTTTTTGGGAACTTGAGGCGGCATCAAATAAGAAACATCTATTTTATAGATAGTGAATGAGTATAGGAATATCGCGACAATACTAGCCAAAACAGTCACACTTGAGCGGCGAAGCCATCCTTCGCTATTTGGTATGTGAAGAACCGCCCTTATAAGTTTACGATCATCTTTAGAAATCGAAACTACAAACAACAACAGAATCAATTGAGGTACAGCTAATACCCATGGGTAATACCAAGGAACCGGTAAATATAGAGTAGTAGAACCAAAGACTATCCTTAATGAAATTGTAACGGTTAGCGTTACCAATAGAGCAAAGAGAGCAATTAAATTCAAATTAGGCGAAAAGGGCAATTGCCCTATGAAAGGCAAATGGGATTTTAACTTTTTAGCCACTCAACATCGCCAAATAAATCGTCTGGGTGGGTTTTAGAGGAATAGATTTCATATTCTTTTCTTGCTGTTCCCAACAAACCATCATCCCCATGTCCTGGGTAGACAAAAACGTCGTCTCCCAAACTAAATAGCCTGCTTGTTATGCTCACAATGATCTCTTTTAGGCTATCAGGCGATTTAGTTTTACCTGGGCCACCAGGAAAAAGAGTATCTCCAGTAAACAGATGTCCGTTCACAAGTAAACATGTAGACCCCTTAGTATGACCGGGGGTGTGAATTGCTCTAACCGATAAATCTCCTACCCTTATCTCTTTACCATCCTCTAAGAACAAATCAGGAACTACTGGAAGCTCACTAGAATCAGATTCTCCAATTACAACTTTAGCTTGAAAAGCTTTCGTAACTTCTTCAAAACCAAGTAAATGATCCATATGATTATGAGTAATTGCGATATATTTAACTTGGGTAGTAGATGCTATGGCAACCAAAACGGAAGGTTCAGCTGGAGTGTCTATCAAAAGGCTTTCGTTGGTTCGATTACATATCACTATGTAAGCATTATTATCGTATGGTCCGCACGTAATTTTATGGATAGTAAGCTGGGAATCAGTGTAATGTGGCTTCATCATTCAATCCTAGATTTTTTTATATTACTATTTACGTCGCCTTAGTAGTTAATGGAATTATATCAGTCAGTTTTTTTAATTACTCAAATAGCCCTAGGGAAACCGCATAAATAAAACCGTAAGGAAGGACAATGAGCACATATGGAATCACAATAAAAAATACCTCTGAAGGGAAACGTATCACCCTCACATGCGAGCACAACGGCGGGGTAATATACATAGTTCCTAGCGAATCAAATTGGGTGTGCAGCAAGGAAAATATAGGCGCTCATGCAATCTCTGGTTTTTTAGAGGATCTTACTAGCATGGAAAACACACAGATAGTGGCACTAATGCAAAAATGGGGACTTTATTATCGAACACTGGATGTTATCGAATAATGACGTTTCCAAATTCAGTCCAATACACCCCGACCCTCCAAGGTTGAACCACCCAACAAAATTTTAGGGATCATAGGTGAAAACACCTCATCATCTCCAGATTCTGTATCATCATCAGACCAATCCTTAAGGTGTGTTTGTTTACCTGCGTCGTTGAGCCCATAGCCCAGAGCTGCCATAGAAACATCACCCAAAACGCTGGATTTGGCGGGAAATGAGGGTTTATTGGATTGAGTTGGATGCCTATAGGTTTCTCTAATAATAACAGTGACACCGCCTTCTCCTGCGCTTGTTATATTTGCAGAATAAGTGTTCCCTCCCTCCACTAATTTTTTCAGCCGTAGGGCAAGCTTTGGTTCTATACTGCCAATTTCTTTCCCTTTACTATCCAATATCCTCATACCTCTATCTACCGAGATCAAATCTACGCCATGGCCAGCAATCAAATCAGTCACATCAAAATTTCGGGGAATATTTACTAATTTCGTAATCCCAGTACGGCCTGTCTCCTCAATAAACGACCTCCCTGGCGTTGTGCTTGCAACCGCCATACTTGCTTTAAGTCCAGAGGTTTTCTCTAGGCGTTTCATATTCTTTTTGGCTATTGGACTATTAGGAGAAATAACAAGAGCACACTGGAAAGCTTGGATAGCCTTTTTATTTTGTCCCTTTTCACTCAAAGCTTTCCCGAGCCGATTGTATGGCTCTGGATCCCATGGGAATTTGTCAATGATGTCAAAATTGATTTGAATGGCTTTGTTCCAATCAGCTCGCATGGCACTATCCACCGCAATTTGTGTGTTTTCTTTCTTTGTCTTTTCTAGGTATATGGAGGATTGGTAAGCATCATGGGCTTCCGCACTTTTCCCCATCTTGAGTAGGGCGTCTCCAAGTCTACTATATGCCTTTTGATCACCTTGATAGATATCAATCAGGGTTAGATTCACATCTATCGCCTCTTGAAAAAGACCGTAATGCATCATTTGATCAGATTCTTTAGATTTTTCTTTTCTAAGACTTAAAATAGAAGACAATTCTTTTGCGTTCACTTCATTCACCCTTTCCACTCATCTTTTGATTTCATGAGGGCATTCTAATTGGGAGTTTTTTATCAGTGCAATATATTTTGCACCCATAATCGCAGCAAAGTTCGAGTTATGTGTAAGGTTTAAGGGTCTTAATAACTTTAAAAATTTTGAATCTTTCACAAATTATCTTGAATATTGCTTCTAGCACTATTGAAATAGACATCTTTGAATCCCCAGATACCCGATCATTGAAAATGATGGGGTACTCTTGAATTCTAAAGTCATGATTCTCACATTGCATGGCAATTTCAATTTGAAACCCAAACCCAGAACACCGAATTTCATCCCAAGAAATATCTTTTAGAACCTGCATTCTAAAAACTTTAAACCCAGATGTACAATCATTCACTTTCAAACCAGAGACGAATCGAATCGCCCAATTACCGCAGGCACTTAACCTTTTTCTGTATACACTCCATTTTTCATCAGATCCTCCTTCTTGACAGTAGCGAGACCCTACAACGACATCATTTCTCGCAAGCAGTTCAATCATGCTGGGTAAATAGCTAGGGTTGTGAGACATATCTGCATCCATTTGCACAACGAAAACTTCTTCTTCAGGGTGTCCCAGTAAAACCTCTTTAAACCCTTCAACATATGCGGATCCCAAACCTTTTTTGGTACGGCGATTTAATATTGAAACTGAAAGTCCATTATCGCGGGCATAGCATCGGGCCACTTTGGCGGTGCAGTCCGGTGAATTATCGTCAACTATTAAAACATTAATATTTTTTATTCCCAGTTCGAAAATTTCTCTCAACAGAACAGGTATGCTCTGAGCTTCATTGTAGGTGGGTACTACCACGTAAACAGGAACCAGATCAACATTCATCTTCTATTCCCAAAACAGCTTTATTTATTTGTGAAACTTCACTTCCTATAGGACATCAATAATCTGACTCTCGTAAGAAATATGTCCCTTATCATCTGTAGAGCTGCCGACCTGAGGTCGACTTTACTATCTTCTCCATGGCGCCAATCAATTGGTACCTGAGAGACTGAAAACCCATACTTATCAGCCAACAATAAAACCTCCACATCAAATGCCCAACCGTTAGTCCTAACCAATGGGAAAATTTTATCGCCGGCCTCGGAGGAAAAACATTTAAAGCCACATTGAGTGTCTTGATATTTTCTAATGGCAGCAAATTTTACAAATAAATTAAAAACCCTGCCTGCAAAATAGCGAAGCATGGGCTCCCCAAATCTTTTTGAATCGGTTAATTCCCTTGATCCTATCGCAATATCGCAATCGTTCGTCATTTCTTTGAGGAACCTTCCAATTTGATCCAATGGCATGGCCAGATCGGCATCACACATAAACCTATATCGGCCCTGGGCAGTCATCATTCCTGTTTTCACAGCTGATCCTTTTCCTTTATGAGAAAGGGATAGAATTCGAAAATTACTTTTTCCCCCGAAATATTCCTTCGCTATCTTGGTGGTTAGATCATAACTGCCATCGTCACACAATATAACTTCATAGGAATAATTTTGATTACCAAGATATTCATAAATAGCATCAAGAGTATGTTTTATCTTATGCGATTCATTATAGGTAGGAATCACTATGGAGAGATGGATATCAGTCACTTCATTAACTAATAAGTTTTGATATTAATCATATTTCTCCAACTCAAACGCTGCATGCAGTACCTCCGCTGCTTTTGCTACCTGATCCGATCCAATTATGCAGGTAATCCTAATTTCCGAGGTGGTAATCATTTCGATATTAATCCTAGCCTCGGCAAGAGACCTAAACATAGTCGAGGCATACCCAGGAGAATCTTGCATACCAGTACCAACTATACTTATTTTGGCCAAATTTTCAGCTTTGCCAACATTAGTTATACCAAGGTCCTGGGCGACTTTCTCAACCACTTTCATAGCTCTATCTACATCAGACTGCTTTATCGTGAAAGTCAGGTCTGTGGTACCTGATACACTAGCGTTTTGCACTATGACATCTACGCTAATATCAGATTCAGCCAAAGGGTCAAATAATGCCGCTGCAATTCCCGGCCTATCAACCACCGAAAAAACCGTTATTTTGGCAACATCTTTATCCGTAGCGATACCTCTTACCCTATTTCGTATTTCCCCAACTGTAGTATCCATATTTTCTCCATCATGAATTAGAGTACCTGGTTCATTATTAAAACTTGAAGCAACTAATATTGGCACCTGGTAAACCATGCCCAATTCAATTGAACGAGGATTCATTTTGGCACCATAGCTCGCCAATTCCAGCATTTCTTCAAATCCGACTTGAGTCATTTTCCTAGCACCTGGGACTAAACGAGGATCGGCGGTATAAATTCCCTCCACGTCAGTATAAATCTCACAACGATCAGCATTTAGCCCTGCAGCTAAAGCCACAGCAGTTAAATCTGATGCTCCCCTCCCTAAGGTTGTAATATCACTATCATTAGTCACTCCTTGGAAGCCCGCAACAATTACTATATTCCCTCTCTCTAACTCCTCATTAATCCTGCGGGTATCTATACCAGCGATTTTAGCTTTCCCATAAGAAGAATCAGTCCGAATCCCCGCTTGAGCACCGCTTAAACTAACAGCCTTTTTGCCCATAGATTTAAGGGCCATAGCAACAAGCGCACATGATTGAAGTTCCCCCGTTGATAGCAACACATCGAGTTCCCTCAAATCAGGCGTTTCTGATACCTTGGAAGCAATAGACAATAGGTTATCCGTGGAGTCACCCATTGCAGAAACAGTTGCAACAACATTTCCTTCTGAGTCATGTGCCGATCGTATTCTGGCAGCTACATTTTTAATCAGCTCAGGGGTAGCTAAGGATGATCCACCGTATTTCTGTATTACGAGCGACAAAGTAATCCTTTAATCTTTTTCTATGTATGTGCCCCTTGCAGTAGGGGTCGTGAAAACAATCTCTCCGTCAAGACCAGATTTCATAGCTGCATCAGCCATTTCATAGCCGATCGTATATTCTCTACCTTTAGTAAGAGCCATTATTGAACTTCCAGCCCCCGATAAAAAAGCACCCAATGCTCCTGATGCCATAGCAGCTCTAATGATATTTTTCATAGGGAAAAATTGTTTTTGCCGATCAGGCTGATGAAGCATATCTTGTGTAGCATACTTAAGATTACCCAAATCTCCTGTCATCAGGCATTGGACTAGCAGAGCTGCCCTTCCGATATTATAAACGGCGTCTTTTCTTTCTATTTCTGGAGACAGTATATTCCTAGCCTGGTCCGTTGGCATTGTCTGGGAAGGAACGTACAAAACAACGTTAATATCTTCCGGAAACGGAACGCTAGCGGTGACTAATTCTCCTTGATCGTAAATCCCAATTTGAACCCCACCCAACAAAGCTGGCGCCACATTGTCGGGATGTTTTTCAATCTCTGCCCCCATTTGAAGTATCTCTGGAACAGAGAGTGGAAATCCTGCAATGGCGTTCCCGCTCATCAAACCACCTATTAATGCAGCAGAGCTGCTACCCATACCACGAGTCAATGGTATTCCATTAGTGCATTCCAGTTTGACTTCAGGAACATCTTCGCCAATTTTCTCAAATACTTTGCAGAAACTTTTATAGACAAAATTGTTTTCGTCGGTAGGCAATTCATCTTGCCCTTTTCCAATTATTTTAATGGAAAAGGCGCCTTTGGTAACTTTTACTTCGTTCCAAACATTAAGGGCAATCCCAAGGCAGTCAAACCCTGGTCCCATATTTGCGGAAGTTGCCGGCACTTTTACTACAATGTTCTCATTCATTTCAATCCCAAGATTATATCATTCATAACTATACATATCAGTGCTGATAAAATAGCAGTATATGATCCAATCTTTACACCTATGCGGCAAAAATCATTGGCTATAAAACTAAGTACAGAGCCCGATCAGTCCTATAGAAAAAAACAAGTCCTATCCAGAAGTCTAGATTTAGTTGACTATGACTTCATCAAACAGAAATTAGGGGATTTCTGTACTTTCTCTGGGTCCAGAAAGATCGCTAATAAAATGTTCCCTTCATATTTCCAACCAACAGTTTCTCAACTCCAAATCGAGACAGAAGAAGGGATAAGGTTGATTTCAAACACCGGCTCTTTTTCACTGCGAGGAATTAAAGACCATGGGGATAGTATAAAAATAGCCGACTTAGGAGGTGCCCTAACAGGGCAGGAACTTCTAATAATCGCAAATACTATCGAGGCCTTATCCAACGCTAGAAGTACCCTTATGGAGTACCCAGAGGAATTACCGGTTTTATTGGAGTTGGCAAAAGAAATACCTGATCTTTCCTATCTCGCGTACTCGATCACATCAAAAATTGCTGGTAATGGTTTGGTGTTGGATAATGCAACACCTAACCTTGGTAATATTCGACGCCAAGTTAGAGAATCATACTCTAGAGTCACCGGCGCACTTGAATCTATTATCTCCGAATCAGAAATGTTAGGAACAATTCAAGATGATGTGATATCCACCCGCGGAGATCGTTTGGTGGTGCAAGTAAAATCAAATATGCGAAGCCGCGTACCTGGCATTGTCCATGATGCATCCAACACAGGGATGACCTTATTCATCGAACCTTTCAAAACAGTCAGTTTGTGTAATTCTTGGAGGGAATTCACATTGGAAGAGGAGCGTGAAGTTCAAAAAGTCCTTCAAGATTTATCTTCACAGGTCGGATCATTATCAAATGAGATAGATTCAGCGATTACAAGTGCCGCAAACTTAGATTTTGTGATCGCTAAATCAAAATACAGTATCTCATTAAATAGATTAGAACCAGATGGCGAAATAAATGGTCATTCAGGTAAGAAGGATGCGATAAATCTCATTGATGCTCGTCACCCTATGCTGGGTGAAGATGGAGTCCCTTTATCATTGCAAATGGGTCCGAACTGGACTGTTTTAGTCATAACCGGCCCAAACACTGGTGGTAAAACTGTAGCAATCAAGACCGTTGGGCTTCTGGCAGCCATGAACCAATCTGGCATACAAATTCCTGCTGCTGCTGGTAGCGAACTCCCAATTTTCGACGGTATATATGCAGATATAGGAGATCAGCAGAGTATAACAAATTCAGTATCCACATTCAGTTCCCATATTACGAATCTTAATGATATTTTGGATAATTGTTCTTCCCAATCTCTACTACTTTTAGATGAGGTAGGCTCCAGTACAGATCCTGAGGAAGGATCCGCAATAGCCAAGGCAGTTTTGGAGTATTTAGCTGAGAATAAAATACAAACGTTAATTACGACTCATCACAACACAGTTACTTTAATGGCCGAATCAGACGATAGGATGAGGAATGCAAGTTTTCAGTTAGACCCTAAAGATTTAAAACCAACCTACAAAATGGTTCTAGGCCTACCTGGTCAAAGCTATGCTATGGCAGTTGCCACAAGATTAGGGTTGAAAGACGAAATAGTTAAGAAGGCAGATAAATACCTATCTGCGGAGTTTAAGGAAATATCAGATTGGATCACAAGAGTAACTGATGAAAAGAACAGAATTTCAGAAACCATGGGTGAAATCGAAAGCCAGTATAAAGAAGTTGAATCTATAAGATCTGAATTAAATGAACAAATAGATTACCTAATCCAGAATAGACAAACGATATTAGATTCAATTCATCACACTGCCGAAGAAAAATATAAGGATATTGAAACTCTTCTAAAAAAAGCCCAAATGGCCTATTCCTGGGTAAAGCATACCAACGAAAGCCCCGATAGCATTGAGCAAGACATTGATGAAACTGCAAAAGAATTAAAAAGTCTAGAAATTGAGAAATCCGACTCTACTATCCAGAAACCCAACAATGAGGAATTCCAGGCCGGTGACACGGTCACTGTAAGAGGGTTGAATCTAACGGGTGTGATCACCAAATACAATCAATTAACCCAAATCACGGAACTAAAAATCGGCAATCTCAGAATGGATGTAGACATCTCAAGATTAAGTAAAGATACGTCTGAAGATAAAACTTCTAGTTCTACTGAGCCAACCAGATTAGGCCACAATACAAGTCTGATTGAAAATATTTCATTCAGTAATAAAATAGACATAAGAGGCATGAGGGCAGAGCCTTCATTGCAGGTAATGGAAACCTTTTTAGATGAATCTCTGAAAAATGGGTTAAGTAAAGTATTCATTGTCCATGGAAAAGGAACAGGTGCTTTAAGAAAAGCGATACGAGAGTCTCTGGAAGGGCATCCCTTGGTTAATAGCTTCGGTTCAGAGCCTGACGCTTTAGGTGAGGATGGAGCGACATACGTCGTACTGAACTAATTCTATTCCAGGTTATTTTACTTTTCTAGTTCTGGTGTGACCAACGTTAAAAGAGCAGGTAATACCACCAAGGAAGATATTAAAGCGAAAAATATCATTAGAGAGGTCAGCTGGCCATAGGCAGCGAACATAGGCATAGGGGCAAACCCCATTATAGCGAACCCAACTATACTTGATGCAGCTGAGGCAACCAAAGCGACTCCGGTTCCACCCGCCGCTTTTTGAACCGCTAATATTTTTGATTCATTTCTGTCCAATTCTTCTCGGAATCTTATGGTCATGTGGATAGAATAATCAATTCCAATCCCTATAGAAATTGCCCCTATCATAGCTGTCACGAAATTTAAAGAAAATCCAAAAACACACATAACACCATAAAGCCAAGCTACAACCAATCCAATGGGGATTACTGTGACTATCGCATATCGAAAAGATCGCATGGTTATTAAGAGTAATATCGTGGCAGCCACTATAGCTATTGGAAGAGAGGTATATAGAGTGCGGGTAGACTCAGATAATTGAACCTCCCGTTGGAATGCTGATCCAGTCAATGCCACTTTAGACAGAGATGGATGATTTTCTAATTTCAGAACTGAGGGAGTAATTTCCTTAAGGGCAGCAGTCACAACAGCCTGATCCCTAGTACCTGGCATCTGGAACTGAATAGTGGTTAATGCTTCTTCGTTTCTTCTGAAATATACTGCGCCCTGTACCTGATCAGGTGTTAAAATCAAATTTTGGCCATCACCCCACACACCTTCGAGTAGAGAATATTCGAATATAGTCGATATCTGTTGTTTCGTGTCGGGAATACCGTTCGAATTGGAATCGGTAATTGTTATCCCTGTAGCTTCCTCAATTGACGCAACAGAAAACGGGTTATGCACTATGGTAGTCAACACATTAAGAGCATTCAGACCAAAAGTAACGTCTCCACTTGGGGTTTCCTCTACAAACCCAATTCCCCTTAGGCTGTCAATATAGACATTTATATCGTCATAAACTGTAGGGTCTGTCAAATCACCTTTAACAAAGGTAACCCCCGGTTCGCCTCCAGCTATGAGTTCATCAAACTTATCCAACCCCACCACGAAATCTGATTTAGAATCGAAAAAATCTTTTACGTCAAAAGAAGGAGTCAACTGTAAAGCAAAATAGACTGCATACGTGGTTACCAGCGCAGTTAAAAAAATTACTTTACCCGAATTTTCAGCTGAGTAGGTGACGATTCTGGCGACAATTTGGGCAAATCTTTCTTGGCGTGGCGCTATCCTTGCTATATTTTTCGTGTTTTCAAAAACTACATTAGACCCACTTCTCCCTAAAATAATAATAGGTAGGAGAATCAATAAAAGAATGCAGCCTACGAGGAGTGCCAACCCTATCGACTTACTCACGGCCACCATCATAATTATGGAAGCTCCCGATATTGAGGCGACAAGGATTGAACCTAAGATTCGATAAACCAACCATCTTCTCGATTGAAAATCATACCGACTTTGAATAATCAATTGATCAACTTTCATGGTTAGAAGTGGGGCGGCTACACCTAAAATCCAAAAAGAAGCTATCACTGCGATGGCAGCAGCACACCCAAAGTGAATTACGGCTTCAATATTGGACGATAAATTCGAGAGGAAAGCGATACTATCACTCGCCATAGCCAAAAGGAGGGCCCCGAGAACTGAGGCATAGCCCAAGGTGAAACTAATTTGAGGATTATTATCTTGAAGTAACTCCTCACGGTATCGACGAACCGCATGTACAACAAAATCAACACCTAATGAAATCATTCCAATCGGAACCACCAGATCTATAACCAGGCCGCTTTTTAAACCTATTAAGGCTGAAAATCCTTTTAGCCACACCATCAGAATTGCAATCCCGACCCCAGTGATCGCTGTAGCCCAATAAGAACCAAGGCTAAACCCAACTACTAAAACTGCAGCAATAGCTGTAAACATTATGAATATGCCCGCTGTTTTCCCTTCGTCCAATGATTCCAAATTTGCATCTATTGCAATTCCCCATATTTCATAGTTTTGGCTGGAACCTGACATAACCGAACCTACACTCCGGTTCAAATGTTCCTTATTGATAACATCTGGACCTCCTCCCAAGCCGATCTGCAAACCGGCTCCACCAAGTTTGGAATTATCGGCTATAACATGAAAAACCATCGCTGGAGAAACCCAATAATCAATCTCTTGACCTAGAACAACCTTTTTTGTTGAAGAAGCCTGAGTCGAGATCAAATCTTTTACACTAGCCACTCGGGAATCAGACATTATGTGATGGAAAACCGTCTTTATCTGTTCCTCATTAGCTGATTCCAGATTCAACCCTTGAGCGGCAAGAAAAACCTCAACAGTATCCAAAACAGAAATGATCCCATTGACTTGCGTTGCTAGATCAAAATCATAATAGCTAGCAAGATATGATTGTTTTTCTAAAGTTCCCCTTGGTTTATCTTCTTCTGTGACAGATAATTCGCCCTCAATATCTAATGCAATTAAACGATCCTTATTTAAGCTCAACTCTAAAAGCACTTCCCGAGACATAACATCGCCTTTTTTTGCCTCCAACACAAAACTAGCAAAATGAAATGGAGTAGGAAATTTATCGTCAATTTCTTCCTGAAGTTCATAAACTTCATCTGGAGGATTGGGAGAGGCTTGTTCTTTAGGAGCCCCAAAAAACAACGGGAAAGCCAAAATCAAGGTCATAAACAACGTTATTATTAAAATCAAATACGGGTGATTCGCAAGGAAGTTGGCTATAACTCGATTTAATTTCAATTAACTGGCATTCCCTGACAAACTAGAAAAGAACCATCAGCAAAAGTCTTACTTTAATAGTCCCACAAAATATCCACAAAGGGATAGAGGGTCTTATAATTCATAAGCCCGACCGCAGGAGTTAATTTTATTTATGAAAATAGTATTTATGGGGACACCGTATTTCGCCATCCCTGTTCTAGACAAAATTTCAGCTAATGGTCACGACATAGTAGCTGTCTACACCCAACCGGACAGAACTTCAGGTCGAGGAAGAAAAATCACCATGAGTGCGGTAAAGAAGCATGCTATATCTAAAAATTTCCAGGTGTTACAGCCGGGAAATTTTCGAGGTGAACCTTCCCAGGTTCATACATTAGACAATTTTAAAGCCGACATCGCTGTAGTTGCCGCATATGGAACACTCCTGCCATCTGAAATATTGGGTATGTTTCCACATGGTTGCATAAACCTCCACCCGTCTCTACTGCCAAAATACCGAGGAGCTTCACCCGTATCTACAGCTATTCTTGAATCGGAAAAAGTTACTGGAATTACAATTATGCAACTAGATTCCGGAATGGATTCGGGCCCTATACTAGCCCAAAAAGAGACCCCAATCGGTGAAGAGGATCTGTGTAACGAATTAACAGAGAAATTATTTTATATAGGTTCCGACTTAATAGTAGAAACAATTTCAAAACTGGCTAAAGGGACAATAGTATCCCGACAACAGAATCATGAAAATGCCACGTATACAAAAAAACTAGTCCGTAAAGACGGTCTGGTAGATTGGAAAGAAGGAGCTGAAGTAATATGGAAAAAAATCAGGGCACATCACCCTTGGCCTGGTTCATACACTCATTTCAATGGGGGAAATTTAAAAATCATAGAAGCAAGAATTTCAGAAAATTACAAATCACCTCCCGGGTGCGTCTCAATTCATGGAAATGCAGTGTATGTTGGCACTTCTGATGGTTCCTTACTCCTGTCGCAAATACAAAGCGAAGGTTCAAAAATTACTTCGGCAACTGACTTTGCCAGAGGTCACAGGGATTTTGAAAATTCCATTTTGAGTTAAGTGTCTCCAAGACTCAACATTTTGTTTAATACGAGTCTCCGTGCTAAGAAAATCAGGGATCCTATGACGGCAGCAAAAATTAGGATCATCACCCCATAAGTTATCAATAGATTAACCCAATCTACTTGTATCACAAACGGTGGAATTACCTGGTTCCCATAATCATCACTGCTCAAAAACGGCATAACCGCCTCTGATAACCTTCCTCCCATCCAGGTTCCAATAATCATTCCTAGCGTGATTATTAAAACCTGTTCCACCCAAATAGTTGTTATGAGCTGACGGGTAGAAAACCCAAGGGTTCTAAGTAACGCGAACTGGAACCAAAAACGATTACCAATATGGCATGCCAACCAGCTTTGACTAATGGGTCAACGCAATTGATCTCAAGCATGGATTCTGTATCCCATAATTTACCATAGGGAAAAGGAGGATCATTAATCAAATTCTCTTTGAGTCCCTTCTTCGTTTCATTTGTAATTCCGTCCTCGTAATCGATCCAAAATTCATTTGGATCGGTACTTCCGAACAAAGAACCAATATTAAGCCTGTGAATCAGTGAATCCAGCCCAACTACTATAAAATCGTCCTCGATAGGATTAATGGTAGGAAAATACCTGACTTTATCACGTAATACCACATCAATTCGGTGACCATGTACCGATAACTTTAGCTGATCGCCCAAAGAATATTGGGTGTTAATTAAGAAATCGGAATTAACGATGGCGGAAATAGATTTTAAATTCGTAGAAGGATAAATACCTCGCATTGTAATTGGAGGACCTTCCGACCAGGTAAAAATAGCTGAAGAATCTGATTTCGCACTTATTTCTGAACTTCCTAACCTATCGTTTGAGGACGATATTGATGAATCTATTATTTGCCAATCATCAATATCCCTGAAATCTTCCAAATTAACCACTTCACCGGTTGCCAGCCTTACCCTCACGCTATCTATCAAAATAGAACCGGAAGTTAATTTTTTTTGGGGAACAGTTTCAACTATACCTATCGACATCAATGTCAGTGGTCGCGTAGGAGACAGTTGAAATCTTCCTCTACCACCGAAGATTTCAACTTCCTTAAGAGTCCATCACACTCAGACCATATCCTTCCATGATAAATACCTCGCCATGAATATTAAAATCAGGGCAATTAAACCCATTTTTACTATCAACCTGATAAGACACATGGGCCATCCTTGCTTCCCTCATACTTCCATCCGATTTCCACTGCCCAGATTTTATATCGAATAATTCTGCGGTGACTGAAGGGGTGTTATAGTCCGGGTTTCCTCCAGTGATAAGAATATTTTCATCCTTAAAATTATCTCGGACTAGTGTGACCTTGCTTCTGGCATATCAGGTGTCGAAGTTTTGACTGATAGAGCATAACGGTGCACTACAGGTGCATGTTCAAAGCACTTAGCGAGCCTTTTAACATCTGCTTAGCAGTTACCTACGATATGGGCAACAGTTTATACTTAAGGTGTACATTGATGTGGGCTAAAAAGTTAACAGTAATAAAAATGACGAATTCATTAGCGCAAGCAACATACGAACTCTCAAGTGAATCACTCCAAAATATGACCTTGGATTTAGGTCAGCTTCCAAATGAGCTGGCTGGATTCTCACTACTCAGAGAGAGTATTTTGGATAATAAAACCATGGCCATTCACGGATTCCCTGGTAATACAAAAGAAAGATATGATGAGGAAGGTCGACTTACTGGGTACTTAAGGGAATTCGCCTCACCGTCTGCGGTACCACAAAGTGAGGATGGTTCAGATATTGTGGCCGCTACAGTTGTTCACCTTTTCAAAGACCAAAAATACTCTGAAAAATGGATGACAGATACGTTTGTTACACAATTTAGAAATAACGTAGGTAATGAAATTGGAGAAAACCAAACTTTAGTTGCTGTTGAAGAACTCGAAATCGATGATTTTTACGACAGATCCGTTGGGATAAGAGCGGTTCAATCTGGTGAGGAGGGAATATTATCCACGACTGTCATCGATTTTAAAATTGGCCGTCTTTTAGGAGTTTCTTTTGTAGTAACTATTGGTGACCATGGTAGAACAGAGCTCACTACCATGCTGGGTCTGGAACTTGAAAGAAATATTGTGAGAGAGCTCTTAGCCACCAATTAGATATCTCTCTAACTGGAAATTAGTACCAATTATGTGCAGAAGGTAATCCAATCTTCGGTTCTAGGGTTTCTAAATGAGATACAACCACACTAGTAGTACCATCCTGTTGTGATATTTTTCCTGTAGCCAAAATAATAGGGTCTTCTAAAACCTTCATATATTTTTTGTATATGTCCGGCCAAAGTATTAATTGAATATCTGAACTTTCATCCTCTACGGTAACAAAGATGGTCCCCTTATGCCCTCTTGGATGTTGCCTAGCAATTCCTATTCCACACACAGATACTAATTCACCCTCTCTCATTGAATAAACCTCGTAAGTACTCGAAACATCCGAAGGCAGAAAAGGCCTAATAAAATCCATGATATGGCCTTTAGGGTACATATTTAGGACCTTATATTCCAATATCATTTTTTCATAGCTGGAAAAGTCGACTAAGCTAGGTATATTGTCGTCCATTGAAATAGGTAAAGTTATTTGCGCCCCAGATGGACCTTTATAAAGTCCTGATTCCCATAAAGCCAGTCTACGATTAGATATAAGCGAATCAAATGCTCCAGAAAAAATTAATGATTCCACTGAATCTGGTTTTATTTGAACCCTGCGAATAAAATCACCCATAGAATTAAAAGGACCTCGAACATCACGCTCATCTATAATATTTTTAGAATTCTGTATCCCAATATCTTTAACAAATTCCAACCCAATTAAAAGTGAATTGCCGTTAACCGTACATTTGTTTTGGCTATGATTAATATCAGGGTTATAAAAATCGACTCCAAATTTCCTCGCATCTTGTTTAATAGTCTCCAAAGGATAAAATCCCATAGGCTGATTATTCATAAGACTGACATAGAACTCTAATGGATAATGAGTTTTTAGCCACGCTGACTGGTACGCTGAAACAGCAAAAGCATGAGAGTGAGACTCCGGAAACATATATTGCCCGTTTATTTTAGAAAATATTTTGTAAGCTATCTCTTCTGAAACCCCATTTTTAATGGCACCTTTTACAAATTTCTCCCAGTAAGCTTTAATGAGACCCTCATTATTAGTTTTAGCAAATCCTCTCCGTATCTCATCTGATTCAGCCTGACTTATTCCTGATATATCCGATATTAGCTGTACTACCTGTTCCTGCCACACAATAATCCCACAAGTCCGCTCAAGAGCACGTTGTTCTAGATGATGATCATATTGCCACGATATTCCATGTTGATAGCGTTCCACAAATTGTGAAACTGAATTCCCCTGCACACCTACTCCAGGTCTTATTAAAGCAACTTGATAAGCAAGGTCATTTAAACTTCTTGATAGAAGACGTTGGCCCATCTTTAACTGTGCAGGTGATTGGAGAAGAAACACACCTTTTGACAAACCTGTGTTTATCATGTCAAAGACCTTATTATCTTTTGGATCTATCTGGCTAATGTCAACTAACTTACCTGTTGTATCTCGAATTAAAGATATGGATTCATCTATTTGATCCAAAACAGGAAGAGAGAGTATGTCTATTTTTGCAAACCCTGCATCAGCAACACTATCTTTATCCCAATCAATGATGTATCTACCTTCGAGTGCACTCTTTCTAAAAGGGACCATATCTGAAATGGGAGAGGAACTTAGAACCATTCCCCCTACATGCTGACCCAAAGCCTTGGGAGCATTTTTAAGCTGAGAGGCAAGAGAAATAATATTTTTCCATTCTGGTAAATCAACAGCATTTTTAAATTCTGGAATAGACAACATCTCATCTTTCAAGGAGGTAGGATCTGAAGTATGAATTTTTTTTGAAAGATTACTGATATCTGCATCTGGTATTCCGAAAACTTTACCTAAATCTTTTAAAATTCCCTTTAGTTTATACCTAGTTATCATACCTGTGAGCACTGCAAACTGAGGTCCAAAATATTCATGAATTCTCGGTATTAATTTCTCTCTTATTGATCTAGGAAAATCTATATCTATGTCAGGTAATGTTTTTAAATCTTCTGGTACAAATCTCTCTAACGTTAAGTTGTACAATAAAGGGTCGACATGAGATATACCTATTAAATATCCAGTTAGCATGGCAACCGAAGATCCCCTACCTCTTCCAGGTGACCTAATTTCTATAGGTTCCTCTGAATCCAATTTACCCATATCAACACTTATTTCTCGTGCTATAAGAACGATTTCCCGGTATAAAAGCATAAAGCCTGCTAAGTTATGTTTTTTTATAAGTCTCAACTCCTCTCTCAATCTATTGTCTACAGAATTATTCACCTCGCCATAGCGTCTTTGTGCAGCTTCATAACAAAGGTGACTAAGGTACGTAAAAGGAGTAAATCCATCTGGAACACTGGGTGAGGGTAGTTCATAACCAAGATCAGAAGATAAATTGAATTCGCACATATCAGATATAGCGAGTGTATTTGTAAGGGCCTTGGGTATAGATTTAAACAACCGTTGCATTTGTGATTCTGATTTTAGATAAAATTCGGAATTTATCTTAAGAAGGTGGGTTAATTTATCTAAATTCGTATTACTTCTAATTGAAGTGAGTGCATTTTGTAACTTGTATCTATCAGCAATATGGTAATGAACATTATTAGTTGCAACTAACGGAAGTTTCATATCGGACCCTATAGAAATTAATGAATTTATACGATTAGAATCACCATACATAAAGTTACGATTTAACTCTATATAGATGGAATCATCTTCAAAATACTCCCTATATTTATTAAGCATGATTTTTGCTTTTTCTATTTTGTGTTCTTTAATAGCATTGGAAATTAGGCCATTCTGTGCACCAGTAAGTAGTATGATTCCAGAGGCATATTCAGGTATATGCATAGGGTCTAACCTGGGTTCCCTACGGTCCGATCCATTAGCTAAAGTGAGTAATCGTGATATGTTGGAATATCCGATCCTGTTCTTAGCTAGTAAAACTATGTGAGAATCATCCTCGAGGATGATTTCAGCACCCGTTATAGGTTTTATCCCAAAATGATCAGATTGCCTAGAGAATTCTAAAGCCCCACACATGTTGTAATCCGTAAGCGCCATCGCAGGATAGGCTAGTTCATAAGCTCTAGTAAGGAGTTCATCTATATGAGAAGCCCCTTCACCAAAAGAGTAAAAACTATGCGCATGTAGTTCCACATATTTAGAGCTAGCGTGCATCAGTAGTTTTGACGATACCAACGTTTTCCAACACTATCTTTAAATATCGTCATGATCTTATGGTCAGATGTACTGATACTATAATAGGTACGACTAATCGGATCCGGGATCCACCATAAGTCAATCTTCCAGATGTCTAAAACTTTAACTTTTAGATTATCTCCATTAGGTAAAGATAGAAATTTAGGGGTATTATTTACCTCTTGAACTGTGATTTTTTGAGGTAGATTAATAGACCTAACAGAAAATTCCGTATCAGGGTCTATAGAAATCTGTAATGCCCTTCGCTCAGGAACCGGATGCTCTGCATTCACAGTAAGGAGCTTGTAAAGAGAGTTTTTGGCAGGTATTTTTTTGCGAATGTGACGGTCTACTTTAATCAACTGATCTCTCTGTCCATCAAGGTGATCGTGAATTTCTTTGAAAGCACGATATTGAATACCATGCTCTCCAACAAAATCTGAAATTGTAATCGAGATATCGTCAACTGATCCGGGCAATTCCAAATCTTCTAACTCTGATCTAAGTAATAAACATAAATCATTGGAATTACCAAGCGGTCTTTTTAAGATCAAATTCTTGATCCAAACTTGAGATCCAACAAGTTCAAGCAAAATAGATATTTTTCTAACGTATTTATTTTTCAACACAGATCGCATAAAAGCCTTCTGTATCAAAAAATCTAACGTTGTAAAAAGAATCGAAAGAGAATCAGAAGGAAATGGTAAAGATACGTGTTCAGTTATATTCTGAACAGGTTTATTAAAAGAAATGTAATCACTATTTTCAGCGCGAGACAGCGATAAGGCTCTAGAACCGTCATCCCCAAATTTAGAATAAATCAACCCGTAATCTTGAGCCGCTATATCACCAATTGTATGCATGCCAAATTTATGGAAATTAATAATAGTGCTTTTTTTTACAGGTAATATATCCACATTGAAAGTAGCTAAAAAAGCATCGATATTTTTCAATATTTTTGTAGACCCACCCGGGGTAGAAGAAATGGCTGCGGCATATGCAGAAAATTTATTTACAGATATCCCAAATCTTGGTTCTAGAAAATATGGAATTGAATCCAATATATGGGTAACTAATTTAGCTTCACTTCCATACATTTCACTCAACCCATGTATATTTAAATAAATAATCCCCAAACCTGATCTCTCAATTTTTGGAGTTATTCGTGCAATATTTGATATGACTGAAGCAAAGATTTGTTCATAATTTTTACGATCAAATTCAAATCTTACGGAATCTGGATATCTAGACAATGCCGATGAAAGTGGAATTCCTTTTGAAATATTCTTTATAGTTTTAGAAAAATCTTCAACTACAGGTAATTTAGAAGATTCGCAAGAATATAAAATAATCTCATTATCGGAGAGTGCAGGGTTTTTATTAATCTCTGATTTAACCCCAAAATGAGTTATTAAAAGGCATCCGATTTTAGAATTTCTGTTAGACATATTATTAAATTCATTTTCATGTGCGAATAAAGTTAAGAGTGTAATTATAATAGAACTTATGTTCTGTTTTCAACATTAGAATAATAAACTGTTTTTGTGTATTTCAACAAAATGACTGTGTTTCTAGCTAATGTTATGTTCAGCGTAGAGAAATATATTTTCACAATAGCAAGGAACAAAAGGAGTGTTACGGTAGGCATTGGTAATTTTAAATATGAAACCGTAGACCAATGGCCAACACTCCCTGATGGAGCCACACTCATATAAAGGCCCGGAGTGGCAGTGGATTCACAAGATGAAATATACACATTCAGCCGTAATACTGACTATTCAGTGATAGTTTTTAATAGAGATGGCAATGTTATAGACGTTTGAAACAATATATTCATGCCCGACGGGCTGACTATCGGCCCAGACGGAAACATATATATTGGCGAACTACCAGGTATGACACAAGCAGATCCTACTCTTCCTAACCATGGACACAATATAAATATCATCAGCCCTTCTGGTGAAAAACTCGGGAGAATTGTTCATCCTGAAGAAGGTGAAGAACCTGGTAAATTCATAGCACCTCATGGTATTGGTGTAGATTCACACGGAGATATATATGCTGGTGAAGTTTCATATACGATCAGGGGCAGCCATATGACTCCACCAAAGGAACTTCGTAGCCTAAGTAAACTTAGAAAAGTAATTTAGCTTTTTAAGCCAGATCGTCAGGTATAGGCCACCCATCGGGTATATGTTGCAAGTCATCTTCTACCTTGTACACATTCATTCCGCGCGCCTCGTAATTGGACAAAGCGTATGGATGATCTAGACTACAAGTATGCAGCCATACCCTAGATGCTCCCATGGAAAATGCGTCGTCTAAAGCATTTGTCAGAAGGTGACCCCCCAACCCGCTTCCAAGGTATCCCGGAATTAATCCGAAGTAGGATACTTCCACATTTTTATTATCTTGGGGATACAACATATAAAACCCAATAGGTTTACCTGAAAGTTCCATGATCCACAAAGATACGCATGAATCTGAAATCCATTCCTCCCATTCACTTAAACTCCAGTAATACCTATCAACCCAGTACCATTCCCTACCAACTGTCCTATAGAGCCATTGAGCAAAAGCAGGATCTGGTTCTCTGACTTGGGTTATTTTCAAATCGGTTTGAACGACCAACTTTTGCTTGATATTTTCCCGAGAAAATATTTCCAGATAATGCACGGTGATAGGAAAATCTATCATGACAATTTGTACCTATCCAACAGCTCCATATTCAATTCAAATCCAATCCCGGGTCTGTCAGGCACAGTAACATATCCATCAGTGTCGGGAGTCATTCGTGGTATAAACATATCTGACCTAAGTGGGTCAACCGCAACTGGATAGTATTCCAAGAATTCCCCATGAGGTATACCAGCAGCAAGAGGTAATTGAAGTTCTTGGCAGCCATGCGGAGCTATCGATACACCTTTTTCTTTAGCTAGATCGGTTATATCTTTAGCAATGTCATATCCAGAGCAAATTGCAACGTCAACGTTCAGAATATCAGCTCCCTGATGATCAAGGAGGGTTTCGAAATGAGAAAGGTGGTATCCGTTTTCGCCAGTAGCAATTTTCACCTTCGAGTTTTCTTTCAAAACACCATGTTCTCTATATCGATGTATTGGCATAGGTTCCTCAAACCAATACACTCCAAATTTATCTAGTTCATGAGCAAATTTTAATGATTGATTCAAATCTAAAGCACAATTTGCATCAACCATCAAAACCACATCATCCCCTACAGCCTTTCTAGCTGCCTCCACCCTGAGCATATCACCTCTAATACCTTGATTTGGATCCCCGATTTTAATCTTCACAGCACCAGCATTCATTTCATTAATATTGAAAAGAACCTCATCTTGAAGTTCTTTGAGTCCTTTCCCCTCGGCATAATAACCTCCAGCAATATATGTTCTAATACGGTCTTGGCTCCCTCCTAGTAATTCATGGACTGATTTTCCTAATGCTTTACCTTTTATATCCCAACAGGCGATGTTTATTGCTGCTAAAACTTGTGTATTAACTCCCCCTGGACCAAGTATTTTTATGTGTTTTTCACCCAAATCTTCCGTTATCTTCCTAGTTTCAAGCGGATCTCTTCCAATCAACAAGTCACGAAAATAATCGACAAAAGGAGGAAACACATTCAAAGGCCTTTCAGCAGCAGTACCACCATTCCAACCAAACCCATCAGTTCCTTCATCCGTCTTAACTGTGACTTTATGGAGTCTACCTGGGCCATAAAAGTGGCCTCCATTCCAAATTCCTGGCCTTTCCCACTCAAAAACTTCACTTATTACATCAGTAATTTTCATTATGCTAAAACCTTCCGTCTCTTGGATTTAATGAACGACTCAGAACCAAACGTAACAGCACCCGCAACTACAAATACAAGGCCTCCTAGCAATCCTCGGCCTGGATCCTCTGAAAGAACCAACCATGCCAATAGGACCCCCGCAGCCGGTTGTATAAATGAGTAAAATGTTACTGTTGAAGGTAGATATTTCTTTACCAACCATGCATTTGCAAGAAATCCGAATCCAGCGATCACAAATCCTTGATAGGCAAGTGCTAACCAAAATCTTAACTCAATGCTGTATTGTGGGGATTCAAAAAGCAAACTGCCTATGAAAAACAGCGTTACTCCTATAACAAGTTGCCCAAACATAATTTTCGCCTCAGACATACTTTGTGCAAAATTGGACATCAAAACCAGCCGCAACCCCAACAAAATGGCTGACAAAAGGCTCATCAAGTCACCTTTTATCGAAACACCTGGTATGACAATTCCCGCATCCCCAAAAACTATCGTCAGTATACCTAGGTAGGACAGAACAATTGCCAATACTTTCCATCGAGTAAGAGTATCGGTTGGAACTAAGAAATGGGCTATTACTGCCGCCCAAATGGGGTAAGTGGAATTTAGCGCGGTGGCATGCCCAGCAGTAGTCAAATATTGACCTACATTCATGAACATAATCTGTACTGTGAAAAGAGTCCCTATTATCAAAATGGGGCGAATTTCATTTTTGTTAACTTTAAAAGACTCTTTTCTGAGGAGCATATAAGCAAAAGTTACCGTCCCTCCGAGCACAAACCTCATCCATCCAACTTGCAAAGGTGATCCATACTCAAGAGATGCTTTTATACTTACGTGATTACCTCCCCAAAACAAAGATAGGAATATCTGAAAAACAGTGGGCATCAGTCCCGCTGGCTTTCTTTTTTCAAGCGTATCTATTTTTTCTTCCGGTTGTGGGGGTACCATAAAAAAGAATTTTACCTCACCCAGCCCAATGGAGACAGCTAGGTAGGTACTTTGTTATCCTTTCTGAACAAATATGGTATCTATGAAAGACATAAAGCTAACGGTGGTAGACCAATCACCGATTCGGCGTGGCGGCACCCCTGCCGATGCGTTAAATGAGTCAGTTGACCTAGCAGTACATACAGAAAACCTTGGATATTCCCGGTATTGGGTATCGGAACACCACAATTCCAACTCTTTTTCCGGAACGAGTCCAGAAATTCTAATAGGGCAGATAGCAGCAAAAACCTCTACTATCCGTGTAGGAAGCGGCGGTGTTATGTTAAGCCATTACTCTGCACTTAAAGTGGCTGAACAATTCAGTGTATTGGATTCTTTCCATCCAAGCAGAATTGACCTGGGAATTGGCAGAGCCCCTGGTAGTGATAGAAGAACTGCCGCTGCTCTAACATACCCAAGACCAACAATGGACGTTTTCAGTGACTTTCCTCAAATGGTCAAAGACCTGTTAAGTTTTCTAGAAGATGCCGTGGAAGATGATCATCCTCTCTCAGGTATTAGAGCTCAATCTTCGGGTAAAGATACATACCCGTCAGTGTGGCTTCTGGGATCGAGTGATTATAGCGCTAGATTAGCAGCAGAAATGGGCCTTCCGTTTAGTTTCGCGGATTTTTTTGGAAACACCTCAGAATACGGTCCTCAGGTTACTGATTTATATAGAAATAACTTCAAACCATCTGACTATTTATCAGAACCCAAAGTAAATGTGAGCCTGCAGGTGATATGCGCCGATACAGAGGAAAAAGCTAAATTCGTTGGATCTTCAAGGAGCATTAACAAAATTATATCCACGATGGGGATCACAACGAAAGGTTTGTTACCCCCAGAAGAAGCTTCCGTATGGCCATTAGACGATCAGGCCAGGGCCTATATGGAACAAACCACCCAAAGCTATATAGAAGGTGACCCCGACCAAGTAAGAGAAGGAATTATCTCATCATCAGAACGCTATCAAACCCCTGATATAGGGATAGTATCCAATTGTTATTACTTTGATGACAGAAAAAAATCATACTCTTTAGTTGCAGAATCTGTGGGTGTTCATCCGAATCCAAAAACCAATGTAGCTACTGCAGAATTTTAATTGGGAGTGGCTATATAGGCATCAGGACGAACAGGCTTTTTTGCAAACAGGAAACAAAATCCTCCAATGACTGCCAGTATACCAAGTACGGCGAACGCTGTTTGATAGGTGCCAGTTGAGTCACGCATTAACCCAGCAAAAACCGGTCCGATCAGCAACAGCACGTTCATTGGCACCTGAGATATCCCCATTATCTTGCCATAATTTTTTCTGCCAAAATAATCTCCTCGTATGGAAGAGGATATAGGATTCCTTCCACCAAATCCTATCCCGAACAGCAAAGCAAACCCGTAGGCCGCAAAAAGATTGGAAGGCCCGAAAGTTAAAACAAAAACCCCAAGGGCCTGACATAGAGTAAAAATCATTAATGCCACATTTTTCGGCATCCGGTCCCCAACATACCCTCCAACCAATTGGAATACCATAGAAACTGCTGTATAGGCTGAAACAACAAACGCAGCCGTCTGCAAACTGTATCCTTGATCTGTCATCATAGGCGCAAGATGTAACATAAATGCCAACAAAACCATCGATGTGAATCCATGACCAAGGCTTATAAACCAAAAGGCCGGGGTTCTCAAAGCCTGTGATACCGTGAAGTCATACTCTTGCTCGATTGTTACACCACTGATTAAAGCTTCCTTGTTCCGTCTTTCAATGCCTTCTTCCGTATCGCCGTCCGGAAGCAATCCATAATCTTCCGGTTTATTTCTAAGGAGGCTAGTCAACGGAAGGGCCAGCAATATAGTGACTATACCTAGGATGAACGCAGTTAAACTCCAACCTGGCCTATCTAAAAAGTCTGGGTCTACAAGCCAGGCCAGCAGTGGTACAAGGAATAATGCCCCAAACCTAGAAATGGCATTAGACAGACCCATGGCAAACGATCGTCTTCTAACAAACCAATTGTTCATCATGGTATTTAAAGCCAACCAACTACCTAGGCCCTGACCAAGAGCTATAACCAAATAAGAAAAATAGAAGATTAACAAATGATTTATACGGCTAAACACTATCCATCCACACCCCATGATTATCATTCCTATTAAAACCATGCGTTTAGTGCCAAACCTATCCACTAGGTAACCTTCAAGAGGGCCTAAAATACCGCCTTCCACCCTCGTAAACGATAATGCTAAAGACAGTTGAGTCCTATTCCACCCAAAGGCTCTTTCCATTGCAACTGCCCAGATGCCCATGGCATGGAAAAGAGGGGTAGTGGCTACCAACATTACAGCACCAAAGACTGGAACTAGATACCAACCATAGAATGTGTTTTTTTGCTTGTCGCCTAATTTATTTTTGGCATTTTGAAACAAAGTTTGAGTACTTTCCAACTACAGTTTTTTGGTGGAACTATTAGTCTGCCGGTATGAATTTGTTATTAGATACAGGAATTAAGATTCACAAATACTAACTCACAAATACTAACTGGTAAAGTTCAGTCCCACGGCATGGAGCTGAGTCTCAGGAGGAAGTTAATATGTGATTTAATCCTGGTTTCGCACTGAAGGGGAGAAGATCCAAAAAACTATTGAAATAACAACCCCAAGAACCCCCATGAACACTAAACTTGATCGAACCGACGTGATCCCTGCCATCCAACCCACAAAAAGGCTAAAGAAGACGACCATACCCATACCAATTCGGTAAGCACTCATCGCCCGGACCCTGTATTGGTCTTCCGTCAATGTTTGAGTTAAAACACCATTTGTCGTTCGAAATGCGGTCTGGGTAGCACCAAAAATTGCGAGGACCAAAAAAGCTGGAACTATCCACAAAGATTGACTCAATAAAAGAATCATAATGGCACCACCAAGAGCAGAAAGAATACAAAGTAGGCCCCGCCATTTTGGAAATCCAAATGCAGAAAATACAAACACCATTAACAATCCACCAGCTCCATTAACCGCCATCATGTAGCCGCCATAATCAACATCTCTATGAAGCACGTCTGTAGTAAACAAAGGCAACAAAAATATGACAGGATGCAAAACAACATTTGGCGCGGTAGACAACATATAAATCAAGGTCAAAGGACGCTGTTGTTTCCACAGATACTTAAACCCATCCACCATGTCGGTAAACATCTGTGACATTCCAAAACTCGTAACAAATTCTCGTTTTATGAAATAAGGAGTGGCCATCGGGATTAGAGCCACTATGACCCCTAGATAGAGAAGTGCTTCAATGGTGAAATTCCAAAAAAATCCCACATTCGAAACTATGATACCTCCAATGAATGGGCCAATCATTCTGGTGCCAGGTATCGTAAGAACACTAGTAGCATATGCGTTACTAAGAGCATGGAAGGGAACGGTATTAGCAATAAGTGCTTGGCGGATCGGCATTTTTAGTGCTTCACAGCACCCTGCCAACAGTGCAAATGTATACACATGCCACACAAGGACGAATCCTGCCCAAAGCAACAAAGCGAAGGAAAGAGCCAGCAAAACCATAAATATTTCAAGAAAAATGACCAACTTCTTACGATTTAACCGGTCGCCTAAAACCCCACCCCAAGGGCCAATGATAATCCCAGGTAGAGCTGCAGCCCCGCCTACACCCACTACAAGCAAGGCAGAATTAGAACCATCTTCAGTAAGGGATTTTACTAGCCATCCTAAGGTAAGTAGCTGCAACCATTGTGCAGTATTTGCGCAAAAATTTGCCGCCCACAAATATCGATAATCAGGATAAGCCCGCAATGAATCTAAGGTGTGTATGGTGGGTAATTTCATACCCGTTCAAACGCGGTCAAAGGCTTTCCCAAACTAAATGATGTCTTAATTTTCAATTAACCTGACAGGCATTTTTTATTCAGCTGTAGCTGTATATTCGTTTTTCAACATATCCCAGTCAATCTCATATCCAAGTCCCGGTTTTGTCGGTGCATAAACCACACCACCTTCAAATTGGATATCCTCCGCAAGCCCAAACATATTGGCTCCTGTACATGGGAAAAATTCAAAAAATTCACAGTTAGGTACTGCCATAGTTACGTGCAAATTCGCCACGTTGTTTAATGAGTTACCACCATGGTGAATCTCACATTTCATATTGAACCCTTCGGCAAGATGGCAAAGACGAACCATCGGGGTAATTCCTCCAGTCACGGCCACATCTCCCCTTAGTATGTCAGTTGCATACTGGGTTATCCACTGGGTCATTCCATAATATCTTCCTGGAGCATATTCAGTAGACATAATCGGTATATCTAATTTATCGTGCAATTTTACATAGTTATAAATATCTTCTTCTACCAAAGGATCCTCGTACCAGTAGAAATCCAGTTCTTCAATGGCCCTCCCTACTCTCATTGCATCTTCATATTGGTAGGCCCACATTGAATCCAACATGAGTTTCATATCACCTCCTACCGCTTCCCGCACTGCCTGCGATATTTCAATATCGTAAGCAGGATTCCCATGTGGATGGATCTTGTGTGCAGTCCAACCCATCTCCTTAAATTTGATTGCTTCTTCCGCATATTCTTCTTTTGTGGCGTGAAATGCGGTACTAGAGTAAACAGGAACTGATTCTTTACAGGTACCTAATAGTCGATGTATTGGCTGCTGGGCTATTTTCCCATTTATATCCCACAGGCAAATATCGATAGCCCCAATTACATTCGTGGACACAGACCGATTCATTTTCCACATATCCCACCAAATGGCACCGATATCCTGGGGATTCCGGCCCATAATCAATGGTTTGATAAATTCTATTAGTCCAGGAGCAAAATGATCTGCCCCAACCCGTGAAGAACCCAAAAACGAATTGCCACTTATACCTTCATCTGTCTCGACAGTAACAATCCCGAGTTGGCGTGTGTTGCCAAATGAGGTGCCCACACCAATTGTCCAAGCTTCTGTGGTCCAATTGAACATTTCAACTTTAACATTCGTTATTTTCATAATATGCCTTTCGGGTCTGGATTATCGTCGCGTATTTCACCTAGGATAACATCAGCGTGATGAGAAACCGTGCAGATGATAGAAGAACCTAAGAATTGCTATGACCTAATTTAATGGAGGACAAAGTGGATGCAAGATTAATTCCATTGCCTAATGCAAAACATTTTAGTAATAAAGAAATGGAATCTAGATCTGAAGAATTCTATATGCACATCAGACAGCGTCGAACTGTGCGCGATTTTTCTTCGGAAGGAGTATCCAGGTCCATAATCGATAATTGCATTTTAGCCGCGGGGACAGCTCCAAGCGGAGCAAATATGCAACCTTGGCATTTCGCTGTTTCGGGTCAGGGGGAGGCTCGTGAAATCATTCGGGAGGAAGCTGAGAAAGAAGAACGGGACTTCTATCAAACAAAAGCGTCCCCAGAATGGCTAAAGGCTTTGGAACCGTTAGGGACAGACGCCAATAAATCTTTTCTAGAAACCGCACCATTCCTGATTGCCATATTTGTTAAAAGTTACGGGATATTGCCGGACGGTTCCCGGGTGAAACACTATTACGCAACAGAATCGGTAGGTATAGCGACTGGCATTCTAATAACCGCCCTTCATAACGCAGGGTTGTCCACTCTTACGCATACCCCTAGCCCTATGGGGTTTCTAAACAAAATATTTAAGCGACCAAAAAACGAACGCCCATTCTTACTCCTTGTAGCAGGCTACGCAGAAAAAGGAGCTCAAGTCCCGGATATCCAAAAAATGTCACTTGGAGAGATTTCATCCAACATAAATTGAAACATCAATGGCAAACAGAAGGGATTGATTTCCAGAATCCAGTGGCGTCTTCAAAAGCTTTAGCAAGTTGTAAGACCCCAAATTCATCCCTATATCTCCCAACAATCTGAACTCCAACTGGAAGTCCTTCAGGAGTAAACCCACAAGGAACCGAAATCGCAGGATGTCCCGTGGCTGTTATGTAATAACAGGATTTCATCCAAGCAATAAAGTTTTCCATTTCCACACCGTTTATCTCAGAAACCCATCTTTGCTCAATATTAAAAGGGGGCCTTTGACTCACAGGGCATATAAGAAATTCATATTCATCCATAAATTGGTTCATGCGTTGGAACAATTCCATTCTTTTAGCTTCGGCCCATCCCACGTCTGGTCCAGATAATTTGACCCCCTGCTCAATATCCCAAATCATTGTATCTTTCAATTTATCTCTGTTGTTCCTTAGAGTATCTCCCTGATTTATTTCCCTTCCCCATCCTCGCCAAATCAAAAACTGCTCGTTTACATCCGAAAAATCCGGCTCCGTTTCCGCAATTAAGCATCCTATATCTTTAAAAACTGACCTCTGAGATTCAATTACAGCGGTGGTTCGGGGATCAATTGGTAATCCTCCCAAATCTTGGCTCCATGCAATTTTCACATTCTTAAAATCCCTGTCCAGCGATTCCAAAAAAACTTCACCTTTTTCACTTATTGAGATGGGGACCCTAGAATCAGGTCCGGCTATAGCTGCCAGAAAAAGGGCACAGTCAGAAACCGTTCGGGCCATAGGACCTTGTACTGATATTGGACTCCAACCCACCTTAGATGGATAAGTAGGAACTCGGCCAGGAGATGTTCTGAATCCGACAACATTACAAAAATTTGCTGGGTTACGTAGAGACCCTCCGGTATCACTTCCATCAGCAATCGGGACCATTCTAGTAGCGAGGGCCACAGCTGCACCGCCGCTACTGCCGCCGCAGGTTGTGCTGGTGTCATAAGGATTCAACGTTTCCCCAAAAACCTCATTGTAAGTTTGAGACCCCGCTCCAAACTCTGGCGTGTTGGTTTTGCCAATTGTGATAGCCCCAGCCTTCTGCATCCTCTCCACTATTAATGCGCTGTAGTCAGGTATGTAGTCAGCATACAAAGGTGAACCGTATGTCGTCCGAATACCTTTAGTTGGAACCAAATCCTTATGAGCGGTAGGAAGTCCATGTAATATCCCTAATTTTTCTCCTTTGGCAATTGCTTCATCTGCGAGTCTGGCTCCGTCAATTCCTAGCTCGGGATGAATAGTAACTATGGCGTTGACTTTAGGATTCACAGAATTTATTTGACTTAGGTGGGCATCCATCACCTCTGATGCTGAAATGTCCTTATTTTTAATTAATCCAACCATTTCAGTGGCCGTCATATTTACTATTTCCGATTTAGACATATAAATAACTCCATTCTCATGTGGCGATTTTCAAATTTGGTTCGAATTCGTCTTCTAATTTTTGCCAATCCGGTATCAATAGTTTGGCCGGATTCTCTAGCAGAATAATACTCACGGCACCTGCAAAGCTAGCTACTACACTAATAGCGAATGCAGCATTATAGGAATCAAAAATATCAAAAACTGGGCCTCCAATCCAACCCCCGAATGCCATGCCCATGCCAGCTCCCAGCATTTGAAACCCATGAGCTCCTCCCATAGGCGCATGCCCGAAGTATTTCCTATTAAGGATTGGGAATCCCCCAGTTTCTCCTCCATATCCAATCCCAAAACTGACTGCAAATATTAAAAACTCCCATCCATCCATCGATGAGAATATCAAAAGTAATACCGGTGCTCCCTGCAAAATGTAAAACCCAGTCATTACAGTTCGCACGCCCAGCCTTTCACATAAAACCGGAGTTGTTAATCTGCTGACTATGCTGACTGCCGAAAATAATGTCAAAATTAGCGAAGCATCTATTAGGTTCATACCCTTACTAGTGGCCATTGGAATTATCCAAATCAAGATCACTGCATGCCCCACACAACCAAGGAAATGAATAGAACTCATATTCCAATAGGCGGTTGTTTTTTTCATGTGCCTTTTGAACTCATCGAGAAGAATAGCAGGAGGGAGTCTGTCGCTAAGTGGTGGATCACTTTTAAAAGTACCATACGCCATAAGTCCTACATCTGTGGGTCTGTTTTTAAATACAGAAACCAAGGCCAACATGATTAATGTCGAGGCAATCCCTATGGAGACAAAAGCAACAGTCCAACCAAATGTTTGAATCATAAAGGCTACAAGAGGTGTGGCCAATGCAGGCCCTATTCCCCATGAGGCCATAATGAGGCCCATAGCTAACCCTAGGTGCCTTCTAAACCAGATCATAGCTGCGGGAATAAGAGGTACAAGAAAAATTGCCTGAGCAATACCGAGTATGACCCCAAATGTAAGCCAAAATTGCCACAGACTTTTTACAAAAGCGGTAGTCAACATACCAATCAAAAAAACAAAAGTCCCGACAAGCATCGATTTTTTTGCCCCAAACCTATCTCCCAAGTTACCTGCCCAGGGAGACACAACAGCTGACACTATGCTACAAATTGCATAGGCGAAACCAATTGCACCCTGACTCCATCCAAATTGATTCTGCAATGGCTCAATGAACACCCCAAAAGCCATTCTGATAGATGTACCCACTATCTGCATCCCACCAATAATAGCAACCACCACCCAGGCATAATGCCAGTAAAAAGTTTTTAGCTCAGAAGCTTCTAATTTATCTTGAATCATTTTTTTAAGAATTCTCCGACCTCAGTGAAGAGGGCACATCCAAATCGCTGCCGATTCCCAGGTATAAATTTCCGTTTGCCCTATTTCATATCGAGCATCTTTCCGTTTTTCTATCCGTGTCGAAGCTGATATCGCAAGCACATAAATAACAAGCAATCCCGCAACTAAAACAACTGAAATAAATTGTAATGGCATTCCTAAAATAAAGGTGTTTTTTAACAATTATTCACTACATTTAAGCAAGAACAGAAAATTGTTTCATGAAATTTATGTGGGGATTATATTCCGTAACTAACTCTCATGACTAGGTTAAAAACGGTGAGTTTAAAGTCTTAATTTAAAACAGATGAATTGTAGGTAATCTTTCTGATAACCTACCGATACCATAGAAACATAAACATCATGGAGGATGCAATGCTTAGGACTAACTCAATCAGACAAAAATTAAAAGAGGGAAAACCCACCCTTAGTACCCATATACACAGTGTGTGGCCGGCAGAAATAGAAGCCATTGGACATGCAGGTATATATGACTATGTTGAATTCGTGGCGGAGTATGGGCCATCAGACTTGCACGACCTTGACAACATGTGCCGAACATCCGAACTACACAATCTTGGCAGCATGATTAAGATAGATCAAAGCCTTATGCCCTTCCTTGCTCAACGAGGAATAGGATCTGGTTACGAAAGCGTGCTATTTACAGACGTACGAAGCATAGAAGAAGTCCGGGAATGCATCAAATCAGCCAGGCCCGATCACCCTGATCATGGAGGCCTCTATGGTGTTGCCACCAGGAGAAACTCCTACATGGAATATGGAGGTACTCAAGAATATGTAGATATGCTTGGGGATGTGGTATTAGCCTTCATGATCGAAAAAAAAGGCGCTGTTGATAATCTCGAAGAAATTTTATCTGAGCCAGGTGTGGAGATGATCCAATGGGGCGGTGCAGATTTTTCAATGAACATAGGCAAACCAAGACAAATGAACGATCCGGAAGTGCAAGCGGCAAAAAAGAAGACTTTTGAATTAGGAATAAAAATGGGAGTTCCTCCAAGGGCTGAAATTCAATCGTCCGACGAAATGAAAGAGTATCTAGATATGGGAGTAAGAGATTTCTCGCTCGGTACAGATATATCAATACTTTTCTCATTTTGGAAGAACGAAGGTGAGAAAGTACTCAGAGCAATGGAAGGGGAGTAGTTAACTGTCATGGAACTTTCCATAAGCGGTAAAAAGGCGATCATCACCGGCGGCAGCAAAGGAATTGGTAAAGCTATTGCGAGGGAATTGGCTAAAGAAGGCGTTGATTTGGGATTGTGTGCTAGAAATGAATCCGACTTAATAGAAACTGCTGACGAGATAGCTTCCAACTATGGTGTGAGGGTTTTTACTGCCGTTGCAGATACCCGAGATGATAGCTCAATTTCCACGTTCATAGATGGTGCCGTTTCCGATCTTGGGGGGCTGGATATTTTAATAAACAATGCCGCCGCCCCAGGCGGTTTGGTCATGGGTCCGTTAGACCAAGCCGACCCATTAGAACTCATAAACGACATAGACACCAAAGTTGTTGGATACCTGCGATCGACAAAAAGGTCTGTACCTTACATGAAAAAAGCACAATGGGGCAGAATAATAAATATTGGTGGTTTGGCGGCAAGAAGTGGAGGAGCTATCAGCGGCATGCGAAACCTAGCTCTAGTCCACCTAACAAAGACTCTTTCCAATGAATTAGGCCAATTTGGCATAACGGCCAATATTATCCATCCAGGTGCCACCAGAACAGAAAGAACACAGCCTATGCAGGCAAACATCGCCCATACCCAAGGCTTATCGGTCGAGGATATCGAAAGGAAGGCTACACAATTTATTGATATAAAAAGGATGGTGGAGGCCGAAGAAATAGCCTATCTAGCGGTATTCTTATGTTCTCCGAGAGCCTCCGCTATAACTGGGGAATCAATAGCTGCAGGTGGTGGTGTAGGTTCCGCCGTGTTTTCCTAATAATTAATTCCCAAATCAAATTAGAAGGGTAAAAATGTATACAACAGAACAATACGAAGGGATCATAGCTGAGACTATCACTATCAACGGAACGGGCGGCGACGCAATTCACACCTACCTTGCAAGACCTATGGGGCCGGGGCCGTTCCCTGCAGTAATTCTAGCCCATCATTTACCAGGATGGGATGAACTGTATCGTGAATTTACCCGCAAACTAGCACATCACGGATATCTTGCGATTTCCCCAGACCTGTATTGCAGAGAGGCACACGGTGCCCCGGAAGATGTTGCAGCTGCAGTCAGGGCAGATGGTGGAGTTTCAGACGATCAAGTGATAGGGGATCTAGACGCCGCAGCTAAGTACATTAGGTCACTGCCAAGTTCAAATGGCAAAGTGGGAATATTCGGAACATGCTCCGGCGGTAGGCATGTATTTCTAGCTGGATGTAGACTCGACTGTTTCGATGCCATAGTGGAATGCTGGGGCGGAAACGTAATTATGTCTGACGACCAACTTACCGACAAACAACCTGTATCTCCAAATTCATATACAAAAGATTTGAATGCACCGCTACTAGGGCTTTTCGGAGATCTGGACCAAAGCCCTACCCCTGAACAAGTTAATCAACATGAAGAAGAATTGAAGGCAGCAGGAAAGGACATCGAATTTCATAGGTACCCTGAAGCAGGACATGGTTTCTTTTATTTTGACCGACCTATTTACCATCAAAGCTCTGCGGTTGACGGGTGGAGCAAAATGTTAACGTTCCTGGGTAAGAAATTAGCTTAAAAAGGAAAAACACCCTATGTGCACAATGATATGTGAAAGAGCTGAGATGGAAGGAAGCGCCAAAGGCAGGGATGGCTGGTTTCCACTAGAAATGGCAAACGTATCCTATGATCATCCTTTTAATGCCCCTTGGGAATATGGATTGAATATAGATTTTGTTAACCAATCTCAGGGGGTTGGATCGAGAGTCGCTGTGGAATTAAGTCCCCAGTCGGCAAAAAGGCTTGCTGAAACCATAATGGAGGCACTTAAGAGGGGAGAAGCTGACCCACAAATCAAAGTTTCGGTTCTATAGTAAGCAATTTCTATTTGGAAGTTGGACGCGTCAGTATATACAACGTACCTATAACGGCAAGAGAGATAACTGTAGCTTTAAATATCCAACCATAAGGCGTGATAGGAGATATTGATATTGCTGAAAAAAACCATACACAGCTAACAGAGATTATTTTGGCTCTTTTAGGCATAGCGCCCGTTTCCAAGAATTGTTTTACCTGGCTTCCAAATAGCCGGTGTTCTGTAACCCAGCGATACATTTTCTCGTTTGACCGCATGAAACAGACCGCAGAAAGAATAAGAAAAACTGTACCAGGCAACCCGGGAAGAAAATATCCAGCTATTCCTATTCCTAAAAACACCAAACCGATGAAATAAAGAATTGTCTTCTTAAATTTAATAAACAGAACAGTCGAACTCCTCATGCTATCTTACTCAAACAGCCTACCATGAATCATTAGAGCCCGAAACAGCTCTAAATAAACTCCAAAATGGTGGTTTGCCCATCATTTAATTCAAACTGCTCAGGGGCTTTGGAAGAGTTATACAGCCGAGATCAAGCATATTTTACGGAGATCGGTGGAAGCCAATCGAGTGTCAGGATTCGCAGAATTTATGGCAGGGCAAACGAACTAACTTCTTACGGCCGTCTTTAGTGAGGGATTAAGTGATTTTTACGATATATCAACCTAATTTTTAGAATTTATAAATACCAATACTCTCAATAGGAGCGAATTAATTAGGTTACAAAACAAGGTTGTCGTTATAACAGGGGGCTCGTCAGGAATGGGGAGAGCTGCAGCTGAACTTTTTGCTTCGGAAGGGTGCATAGTAGTTATAGCTGGACGCAGGGAAAACTTAGGAATCCAAGTGGCGAGCGAAATTAAACATGATCAGGGTGAATGTATGTTTGTTAATACTGATGTGTCAGTCTCTAGTGATGTCCAAAAACTAGTCAATATCACGATGGATAATTTTGGGAAATTAGATATTTTATTTAACAATGCCAGGATAAATAACCCATCCCAACAAGACCCTCATCAAAAGGGTGCAATTATATTTGAATCAGTATTGGATGTAAATCTCAAAGGGGCCTTTTTATGCACTAAATACACGGTAGGGCATATGATAACAACTCGCTTCGGTTCGATAATAAATAACTCTTCAGTATTAGACACCCGAGCCACTGACAGTTCTTCAACTTCTTACCATGTATCAAAGGGGGGAATGGCAATGCTAACCAAAAAATCTTCCCTTTCATACGCCAAATACAATATTAGAGTAAATTCTATCCAGCCTGGAGCAATTGCAACCGAGATGTCAGGCGTCGATTGGAATGACCTTAACAACGAGGATGTAAATGTCCGTCGGAGCAAAATGCAACCCATTTCCAGAATGGGTCTGCCAGTTGATATTGCATATGCAGCTTTGTTTTTCGCCTCTGAAGAGTCATCTTTTGTAACAGGAGCGAGCTTGCTTGTAGACGGTGCAACAAGCGCAGCATATAACTGGACACCTTGGACCTATAACTTAGTCTATAATGGCTCTTCGTGAAACCATATAAAAATCAGAAGCAGCCCCCCCCAACCGAATGCGCCATTAGGTTTTATACTTTTTGCGTAATATAGAAGACTCCAACAATATAAAACCTTGGTCTGCTTTCAGGTTTCCAAATTTCAGAATGCTATGGATATCAGGGTTGTCTGCTTCAGTTACCATGCAGATCCGGCTGCTTGGATTCGGTGTGTGGCTTTATGCGGAGACAGGTTCAGGAATACAACTCGGATTACTAGGATTAGTGCAACTCGCTGTCCAAATGCCGGCCACATTGTTTGGAGGAGCATTCGCTGACCAGTTTGATCGCAAAAAGCTAATATCGATCACCCAATGCTTCAGCTTCTTTTTAATAACCTTTGCCACAATTCTATTAATCAGCGATTCTTTGAAGCCTTGGCACATATATGCAATGGTGGCAATACTTGGAGTGACGAGCACGTTGGGTGGGCCAGCCCGTTCGGCAATTACAGCCAATGTAGTGCCCACTTCTCACCTGCTGCATGCTGTTACTTCTAATACAGCTACATACCAAATAAGCTCCATCCTGACACCTTTATTATTTTCCGTTGCATATAAATTAGTCGGGTTACCTGCTGTATTTTTGATAGGTGTCTGTTTCTCCCTGCCAGCCTCAATAATACCGTTATTTATTAATGCCAACTACGGCACCGATGAGTCTGACAGACCTTTAAAAGGCTCTATGGCTTCAAGATTATGGGAAGGATTCACATTTGTTAGAAACCACCCCATACTTCCTGGACTCTATATCATGGACCTAGGGGTTACAGTCGTAAGCTTTTACAGAGAAATCATGCCTTTAATAGTGAATAAATTATTCCAGCAAGGTGCCTGGGCTATAGGGCCTCTTTCCGCCGCCAATTCTCTAGGCGGAGTTTCCGGAAGTTTCCTTGTCCTCTTCTTGGCTAAATATCGCTCCAAAGGGATGTTGGTTCTATACGCTACAGGAATATATTCTCTTCTGTTGTTCGGCTTCGGCTCAATTCAATTTCTCAACGTACATCCATTGCTTTTATTATTAATAGGGGGAGGAATAATTTCCGGACTGGGTGCGACTGACGCTATAGGTATGACTACCAGACAAACCACAGTGCAATTAACAACTCCCGACCATATGAGAGGTAGAGCTGTAAGTTTTCATGCTTTTAGCGCGATGGCAGCAAATAATATAGGAACATTCGAAGTTGGCTTCATGTCTGAACGAATTGGAGCTGGAAACACTATGCTATTGGGTGGAGCAGTATCCGTTTGCGTAGTTCTTCTTGTATGGCGTCTAATAACCGGGTTAAGAAATTATAGATACCCTTAGATTATTGCTAATTTGGGCTCTGGATTAATGGAAACCCTTGTTGAAGTTATGTTTTCCTGCTCCTCTGTGGATAACTGTTGGAAGCGGGACCCGGCATCTAAAACTTTTTCAAGTAATGAGAACTCTCCACAGCTAGGAGCCGTATCTATTTTTTGCGACAACTGCCACCACAAAGCCTCATCTATTTCTTTCTGTTCCCTATAAGGGTCGTACCAGGTCGCACAGTCTTTTTGGGTATCGGCCCATCCACCTCTGGCTATCATCTTTATTGTCTGAATTCCTACATCATTTTGATTACAAAATTGAATTAAGGTATCTGAATTTTTCTGGTATTCAGGATTTCTATACATTGAAGCATTTACCGGAAACATCACTGTGTCGAAATCAAACCTCCTCAGCGCCTCCAGATGTATAGACGGTGAAGAAGGACCATGTCCTGTGATACCGAGCCATTTCGTCAGCCCTTGTTCCCTCATCTCTACTAACGCCTCCAAGGCCCCGCCTTTTGCTGTCACCCGATCTAGAGTTTCAAGATCTATTACCGAATGCAATTGGAACAAATCAAAAGAACTCACATTCATACGGCCCATTATGTCTTGAACATTACTCCACACATCATCCCTAGTTCTCATTGGAGTCTTACAACCCAAAAACATCTTTGAGCGTAACTCCGGCATCCATGGTGCAACACGCTCCATTGATTCAGAATACCCAGGGGCTATATCCATATGATTGACTCCGTAGTCCAAGCACATTTGGATAGCAGCATCGGCATCTGGCTGACTCAATTTTCCTATCGAATAGGCCCCGAAGGTAATTACTGTACTGCTGTGTCCGGTTCTCCCAAGTCGACGTTTCTCCACAACTTGCCTCTTTTTTGCAATAATGTTCAGAAATATATTCGCTCTAGTATAACGAAAAACCCCAAATGACTATTACAATTTCAGCAACTGAATTAGGCAACTATGCGACACGATACCCTTGTTTAAGGTGTGCCTGGATAAGGATGCACGTCAAGGATCTTCCTTATCAAACGTTCCCTTCAATATTTAGTTCAATAGACAGTTTTACTAAAAACGTCATTTCTGAATTTTTCCAAAAATTTTCCCGGTTGCCCGATTGGTTAGAAGAAATTGGAGAGATCACTGAGAATATAAAACCTCCAAATTGGAGGAGATTTTACAAAGATGATGAACCCACCGGCGTAAGAGTGAGAGGAGAAGCAGACGCCATATTTCGCCTTTCAGACGGGTCCTATGTGATTGTCGATTACAAAACCTCACGCTACAACCCTGAAAGAAAATATGCCCTGCTGCCGTATCAAATACAGTTGAATGCTTACGCATGGATAGCCGAATCCTCCGGGTACAGTCCTATCAGTCGTCTTTATCTGATATTCATGGAACCGGAAAGTCAAAAAGAGTTCGCATCATCTAGTTCAGCTATTTCAGAGATGGGAATGGCTCTGGGATTTAAATCCAATATAATTGAAGTTGAAAGAAGGCCAGAAAAACTGATACCACCTATACTAGAATTAGTCCATTCTGTGTCCAAAATGAAAATACCCCCGGAAGGAAGACATAGATGCCGAAACTGTGTGAGACTGGATGAGATGATTGTGCAAATGACTTATGGAATTACCCATGACATCGACGAATAAAGAGAGCATTGTCTGGTTGGGGGTGTATGGACACCCAGATGACGAAACCTCTGCCAGTGCCGGCACTATGGTGAAACTAAGTAGCAAAGGCAACCAAGTCTACGTCATTACAGCTACGGGTGGGGAATTAGGTACATTGGGAACCGGTGACACAAAGATCAGAAGAGAGGATCTTGCCTCCGTTAGAGAATCCGAATTAAAAGCAAATATGAAAGCCTACGGAGCAAATCCACCTTTTATGTTGCGATACGTGGACCAGGAGCTAGAAAAAGAAGATCCTGAGGTTTTAGCCATAAAAATTCTAGACATAATGCATCTGGTTGAACCAGATGTTGTATCGACCTTCGGTCCAAGCGGCATATCTAACCATTCAGATCACATAGCAATCCACAAATCCACTCTGATTGCCTATAAAAAATATTTTAATCCTACAAGTGAAAACTCACCGCTTCTGATCTACCAGTCCATTCCAGAAGATATAGCCAAAATGTGGAACCTACAATTAAGCGCAGTTGAAAAAAATATGGACTTAATCATAGGTATTAATGACACCATTGGATACAAAATAGAAGGACTAAAAAATTATAAGAGTCAAGAAGACGCCCAAGAATTTGCAGCACACCTTTCCGAAAGAAAAGGTCCTCACTTTGAATCATTCGCCGTCAGTGACTCCTCCCCGAACAACTGGGAATCATATCCAGTAGTGGATTACCTACGTTCACTATAGAACAAGGCAGCTTAAATTTTAGCACTACTTTCACTGGTCAATTTCAGTGATACTGCACCAAGCACAAATATTATAGACGTGATAACAAAGGCAACTGCATAGCTACCCGTGGCATCGAAACTCATTCCCGCTATGATGGGTCCCAAAAAGGAAGGTACAGCATTGGATATAGCAATAACGCCCATTATCGTGCCAAAATGTTTCACACCAAATGCGTCGATCACTATTAGTTGATAAAGAGCTCCAAAAGCTCCTAGAAAAAACCCCATGGCGGGGACAATTACCCACACTGGAAGTCCATCTCCTGCGTAGATAAGTAGGGATGCAAAAATTGCTTGTCCGCACAGATCTAAAACCAAAGCCATGCGTGGGCCATATTTATCGGACAGGTTTCCAAAGATAAATTTGCCCACCATTCCACAGGCGGCAAACAAGCTTACAGCTATGGATGCAGTGCTTTCTCTCACACCGTTAATGATGAGGTGGGAAGAAACTTGAGGTAATAATGAACTATAAGTAAATGTCCCGCATAGTATCGCAAAGGTAATAGCATAAAAAGTTTTTGTTCGGATTGCCTCTTTTAAAGTAAATCCAGTCAAAATTTCAGCCTTCTTTTCCGGTTCTACCACTCCTTTACTTACAGTATCCGGATTTTTTACAATCAAATAGGAATATATGGATACCAAAATTCCCAAAGCCCCCACAACTGCATAAGCAATTCTCCAGTTATATACCGTGACCAAAAATGCAATGATTGGTTGTATTACCATTCCGCCAAAATTATTTCCCATTGCAGTTATGCCGATCACTCTTCCTCGGTTTTCAGGAAACCACAACCCGACCAATTTACCTGGAGGCAACATTGCGGCCCCGACGATAGAGAAAGATTGGACAACACTTAGGAAATACCAATGCCATAGTTCTGTCATGAACGGCCTAACAAGATAACTAATGCCAAATATCGCCATAGAAAAAGCCATTATTCGCCTTGATCCGTGTTTATCTATTAGTGACCCGATCAATGGTGATATTAATGATCCTAATGCGATTAAAGACAAGGACAACCCTATCTGGGTACGCGTCCAACCAAAAGTATTTTCCAGAGGTTCAACGAAATGACCAAATGAGTATTGGGATCCACCTACTGCAACAGAAGAAGCCAAAAAGCACGCTGCAGCGATAGGCCAGCCTCTATGAAAATTAATGTTATACAAAATCGAACAAAGTTAGAGCAGTTTTACCCATAATCCAATCAATTTCCGTGGGTTTCGTGAAGACCGTATTGTCCATAGCTGTCTTCATTACATTTCTATAGCCCTCCCGGCCACTAAGGGGAGGGTAATCACTACCCCACATAATCTCCTTGTATCCGAAAGAGTCTTTCGCCATGTTTAAAAGGGGAGGGGTATCATCCGAAAAATGGCTGGATTTTTCCTTTAAGGCATTTGGTCTATTGTTAAACTCGCCTAGACCATGAATTTTTAAATATGTGTTCCCAAAATCAGCCAATTGCATAGCCTTTTAAAATTTAGAATACGGGGCAGCCGAAGCCTTCCCATTTCTTGGAAATGCACTCTCTTCTCCCCCACCTGCTAAATGCTCAATTATTATAGGCATTTTGGGGAATTCAGATACGAGTTCTGCAAATTGATCAGACGAGAAACCCTCTACGGTGCCCATGCAACTAACAACCATGTCAATTTCAGCAGCTTTTCGCCAAATGGCAAACCGGTCTGGTCCGAGGGAACGGGTTGTTGTTGTGAGACGAACGCCCACGGCTCCTTTTTCCCTATGTTCTTCCAATTTCCTTACTGAATCCTTCTTACCAGAATCTACCATGACTATTATGTTGAATTTTCCTGGAAACCTTTTGTCGCATTCGTATAGGTAACTATGGTCATATGTCCCCTGTTCTGGTCTACCATGTTGTATTAGAACAGCATGATCCATCTGGTTCAAAGTCATTTGGTACAACAAGGTTTCCAGGGGTTCAAACTAGTTGGCTCCAGCATGGGTGTGAGTATCCACGACGGTCATTAAAATCTCCAGCCTTTCAATTTACCGATTTTGGTAAGTGTTATATCCTCATTAAGTTTCCAGGTTTATATCAAGGAATCCTTAGGAGTAGGATATGCCAAAATTCGTTTTTATGCCGCCCCAAGATGATCTAAAGCGGGAGTTCGCCGCCAGACTTTCTGACACTTTGCCCGAATATGATGTTCATTCCCCTGAAACAGATGAGGATGCTATAGGAATGATCAAAGATGCTGATGCAGCTATGGGATGGATACCTCCTGAAGCTCTTGAGGCAGCTTCCAAAATCCAGTGGTTACACAATCCTGACGCTGGGCCTTTCTTCGGATATTACTACGAAGATCTGTGTAAGCATTCTCTAACGATCACAAATCCTAGAGGGATTTATTCGGATCACATCTCTCATCACATCCTAATGTTTATACTGGCGTTATCCCGAGGGTTGCCATGGTATATGGACGCAAAAAGAGATCGTATATGGGATAAAAATGCCCGAAAAACACCTTACGTTTTTCTCGGAAACTCCACTGCTTTAATTAACGGGGTAGGTGGAATAGGGCATGAGACCGCGAGATTATGTCGAGAACTTGGAATGCGGGTGATCGGAATTGACCCGAGGCAGGAATATAAAATTGAAGGTGTAGAGATGTACCAGCCTGAATCCCTTGCCGAACTTCTTCCTCAAGCCGATTTTGTGATCACCACTGTACCTCACACACCTGAGACTGAATTTTCATTCAACAAAGCTACCTTCAGCCTCATGAAAAAAACCTCCTATTTTATAAATATAGGTAGAGGTATGGTCTGCAAGTTAGATGACTTAGCTGAAGCGGTGGAAAAAAGGGTTATTGCGGGATGTGGGCTTGACGTTTATGAAACAGAACCTTTACCTTCAGACCATAAATTGTGGGGCCTAGACAACGTTCTCATGACGCCTCACATTGCAGTGGCAGACGCAGAGAACTTATCTGAACGTAGGTATCAAATATTGATAGAAAATGCCCGACTATTTCTAGGTAACGCTGAACTAAATAATATCGTTGATAAAGAAAAATGGTTCTAAGAACAAACAAACTAGAGGAAAATAATGACTAACTTGAGACAAAATAAAGCAAAAAAGAATTTAAGCGATGGGAAAATAGTGTCAGTCCCTATGGGGCCTATGAATGGAGATTTAATAGAACATTTTGGTCCTTTGGGATTTGACGCAATGTGGCTAGAAGGGGAGCATGGTCCTGTAGATTTCAACAACATACCCGATTTAACAAGAGCCTGTGACCTCTGGGATATGACTCCTATTGTGCGGGTTCACCAAAATGACCCGGCCACCATCTACAGAACTTTCGATCTTGGCGCCCAAGCAATCACAGTCCCTCACATAAATACTAAAGAGGAGGCACTTTCAGTAGTGGATTCTGGTAAATTCGGGCCAATAGGGAACAGAGGTTCCTTCACCAGTAGGCAGGGTATAGGGGTGGATGACTATTTCAGTCAAGCAAATGATCAAACCATGCTGATTATCTTGATCGAAGACATCATTGCGATCAATAATCTCGATGAGATACTTGAAGTTGAAAACATTGATGTGTTCTTTGTAGCCCCAGGAGATCTAGCGCAAACCATGGGCTATCCAGGAGGAGCGGACCGGAGGGAAGTAAACGAAGTTGTGGAAGGTGCTATCAAAAAAATCAGCTCCTCGGGTAGAACCGCAGGCACCCTAGCTGGAACTGATGCAGTAGGAAAATATATAGATTTAGGTGCCCGTTTTTTTTCATTCAGCTATCTCCCATGGTTAGCTGAAGGGGCAGAAAAATTCCACAAAGCTGTAACAAAGGCGACTAAATAAAAAACTCCATAATAATTTTTCAAGGGAAGTACCCGTGCAAAAATTCATAACTTTTGGGGAAACCATGGTCCAGTACAACGCGGAATACACTGGATCATTTGACCCCAAGAAACGATATTTCCTTGATGTGGCAGGCGCTGAATCGAATGTTGCAATTAATCTGTCCAAAATAACTAAAGATCACGCAGAAATTTTTTGGATCAGCCGTCTCGGCGAAGATGATGCAGGTAGGATAATCCAAAAAAATATTTCGCAACATATCAATATTGATGCCCCCACTTATTTTGGTGAAAAAACGGGAATTTCCTATCTGAATCACCATAAAGACGGTCAACATATAAAAACGTATTTCAGAAAAGGAAGTGCCGCAAGTGAGATACCATTTCAGCAAGTAAAAAAGCACTTACAAAAAGCGGACATGATGCATATTACAGGGATCACACCGGCGCTCAGTAAGACGAACTTGGAAACCGTGGTCAAGACTCTAGAATTCTGTGATCAAGTGGATATTCCTGTTTGTCTAGATGTTAATTACCGAGAGCAACTTTGGAACCCAACTGAAGCCAAAAATACATTGGAAGAACTTTTGCCATTCATATCTATATTTAAAGTGGGCCACGATGAGGCAGAAACGATTTGGCAGCAAAACCTTTCAGCAGATGAATATGCTGCTAACTTCTATCAAGGGCCCGGCACGCTAACTATCGTGACAGATGGAGAATCGGGAGCAGTACTTTTCAATGGAACCAACCACATCCGTGAACCCAGCATCGAAATCGAGGTTATTGACCCCGTTGGTGCCGGTGACGCGTTTGTTGCCGGCTTTCTCGGCACCTTAATTCGGCAGAACATTTCCTTGCGTGATTTTCTTAAAGCTGAGTATAAAAGCCAGGTAGAGCCACTGACCAAAGCATTAAAAGTAGGAAATATCTGCGGGGCCCTTACCTGCACCAAAAAAGGGGATACTGCTGCGATGCCTACACTCGCGGAAATTGAGGATTTTATTGGATTACTTTGACCTATCCATACCCTGCAAACGTCTCGTCAGTTAATATGTAATCAAAATAATTAAAATGGAGTTAATCAATGTACAGAATCAGACGCGTTTATAGAACCAAGCCTGGTGAAGCAGGTAACGTGGCAAAACTTGTCTATCAACAAGCAAAAATTTATCACGATTCGGGGCACAGGGGGGAATTCACGGTTTCATACAATGGATATACCCTACCAGGTGAACAAAATATCGTAACATTAGAATGGTTTGATGATGCAATCATGTCTCCAGGTAGGGAAGGGAATAACATTCCTAAGGAAGCAATGGAAGCAGGAGCCAAATATAGGCCTCTTCTTGAAAGCCAACACATAGAATTTTATGAAACTGTTGATCCATCCCTAATGGGTGATTAATACCCAATAATTAACATCGCAGACCTATGTATGCCTTCTAAATTCCAAACCGGTCATATTCCTTCAAGTCACGTTAAAACTCCTGATGGTTCGGGAATAAGAATATTTCACGAAGTGAAAGGAGGAAGGTTAAGCGAGTGCACCCTGGCCCCAGGGCTAACTTCTAGCTCTATATCCCATAGAAGTGTTGAAGAAATATGGTTTTTTACTGAAGGTTCTGGTTTAGTTTGGCGCCAACAGGGATATATGAAGGAAACGGTAAAGGTTGGAACCGGGGTGCCCCTTACTATCCCAAAGCATACCAAATTTCAATTTAGAAACACCGGATAAAACGCCTCAAATTTATTATTTCCACTATGCCTCCATGGCCGGGCCAGTCCGAAGCAAAACCAGAAATAGGTCCATGGTCAACAAGCTTTTAAAATAACAAGGAGTACCAGCTATGACTTCATCTTTTGATATTCGTTCTGATACATTCTCAGAAATACTCAACAAGGACTCTTCCCTCGAACACATAGCAACAGGATTTGCATTCACTGAAGGACCAATATGGGTGGGTGGATGTCTCCTTTTCTCGGACATTCCGAATAGCAGGATTGTTCGATATCACGTTGAAGAGGAAGGGACAAGTATATCTACGTACAAATACCCAAGTGGCAATTCAAATGGTTTAACACTTGATCATGACGGTAACCTAATAGCTTGCGAACATACCAACCGGCGTGTATCCATGACTGATTCCAATGGCAATATAAAGGCAGTAGCCACTCGTTACAAGGGAAAAAGATTAAATAGTCCGAACGACGTGGTTGTGAAATCAGACGGTTGGATTTACTTCACTGATCCTCCATATGGTTTAATGAATAGAACCCAAGGGAAAGAATTAGATTTTAACGGTGTCTTTAGAGTGTCTTCTAACGGTACGGGGCTGGAACTATTAATCAAAGATATGGCAGGCCCGAACGGAATAGCCTTTTCACCCGATGAAAAAAAATTATATGTGGCCGATTCAATGGAAAAATTTATCAATGTATATGAGATAGATGATGATGGCTATCCAGTCAATGGCAAGCAATTTGCAAATTTGGACACGGGTGAAGAAGGCGCCCCAGACGGTATGAAAATTGATACAGAAGGACGGGTTTATTCAACTGGACCAGGGGGGATATGGGTATTCTCAGCAAAATCCGAACTACTGGGAAAAATACTTATGCCAGAAATTCCAGCAAATTGCGGCTGGGGAGAAGATGGCCATACCTTGTTCATGACGGCCAGAACAGGGCTATATAAAATTAGGCTAAATTCCAAAGGGGACACATCGCTTCCCATAAACAAAAACTAAACCAGTAAAAGAACACAACATGACCAATTACGACATAGTTATCAACCAAGCTCGCGTAATGGACCCAGAATCGAAACTTGACCAATTACAAAATGTGGGTATATCTCAAGGGAAAATAGCGATGATCAGTGACTCACCATTACATGGTGAGCAGATGATAGATGCTCCAGGGCAAATATTATGTCCAGGATTTATTGATTTGCATTGTCATCCCCAAGATACTCAAATTTTTGAAGTGCAAGCATTAGATGGTGTTACAACTACCCTAGAACTTGAAGTAGGAACAAGTGATATAGAGCATTTCTATTCCAAATGGGAAAATCAGTCGCCTATAAATTTCGGCGCAAGCATAGGGCACATACCGGTTAGAATGAAAGTAATGAATGATCCTGGGGTATTTCTACCCTCAGGAGATGCCGGCAGAAAACTAGCAAGCAACCCAGAAATAGTGGAGATGCAGCATCTTATAAGGAAAGGTTTAGAAAAAGGGGCCCTGGCAGTAGGTTTCGGGCTAGATTACACAAGAGGTGCTAGTCGATGGGAAGTCATACAGATGTTTAAAGTTGCAGCGGAATTTGCTGCCTCCTGCCATGTGCATCTCAGAGGCAAAGGCCATCTGGAACCATCCAACGCTATAGAGGCTTTGGAAGAAGTTATAGCAGCAGCAGCGATTACAGGGGCTCCCTTACATGTGGTCCATATAAATAGCACGGGAATGAGAGCGGTTCCACAACTTTTGGATATGATTTCAGGGGCAAACCAGTCGGGTCTAGATGTCACTACCGAGTGCTATCCATACACTGCTGGGATGACAAAGATAGAATCAGCATTATTTGACGATGGATGGCAAGAGAATTACGGCATCGACTATGAACAACTTATGCGGCCTGATACGGGCGAATATTTAACTGCTAAAACATTCTCAGAGTATAGGGAAAGTGGGGGCTGGATAATAACGTTCTCTACTCCGGAAGAATCGATGAAAGCTGCTGTGAAAAGTCCCTTAACCATGATTGCGACCGATAGTATTATTGAGGATGGGAAAGGGCATCCGAGGACAGCCGGCTCTTACACCAAAGTGCTTGGAGAACATGTGAGAGAAAACGGTGATTTAGATCTAATGTCCGCTCTTTCAAAAATGACTATTATGCCCGCTAGGAGACTTCAGGGGCGAGCTCCAGCCTTTTTGAACAAAGGTAGAATAAAACAGGGAGCAGACGCTGACATAGTAGTTTTTGACCCGTTGACTGTAAAAGATCAATCGACCTACACAGACCCGATCAAACCACCTATAGGTCTAAACCATGTGATTGTTAATGGGATTCCTGTGGTATCCAACTCAAAATTAGAAGAAGGCGCATTACCTGGCAAGGGCATCCGAGCAAAAATCAAATGAGCAGGAGAACAAAATGGCCGTTTATTCAATAAGTAGCATTAATGTTAAAGATTGGGAAACCTACGAGAAATATATGGAAAAGGTTCCAAGCATTATCGAAAAATATGGTGGGAAATACCTAGTACGGGGAGGAGAAATTTTAGCAGATGACACTACCTGGCAACCTGAAAGAATAGTAATATTGGAGTTCCCTACACGGGAAGATATGGATAAATTTAGAAATTCAAAGGAATACAAACCGGTAGCAGCTTTGAGGCACAAAGCGGCTGACACCGAAGGGTTCGTCGTATTAGGGTATGACGGCTAATGAGTTGGTTGAGGAATCACGACAGGGAAATCCTCGCCAATTTGGCTGAACCTTATTACGAGTTCAACATCGGTACTGCCCACCCCTGATAATCCTTCCATACCAAATACCTCTGAAAGGAATTGGCCACCGTTACTTAAAGAAAATTCGGAAATGATTTTGGAAATTTCGTAATTATCAGAATCTACCTCCAAATTAACCTTCCATTTTTCAGGAGAGAATCTTCGGGACTCCTCTTCGGTAGCAATTAGTTCAAATAATGGAGTGACAGAACCAACCGGTCCACTATCACTAAATAAAAAAGTGGTTTTTTCTTGCGTTATCAGAATATGGCTTCCACTAAGATCAGATTTCAAAAAAGAATCCCCGATAGCTTTAAAAAAATCATCCGATATATGTCCGATAGCCAAGTTTTGACTATCTTTCCATTCCTCTAAAGAAGATTCCCTAGTATAGATATTATCTCCCGATTTTGCAGATTCCACATACAACCTTATCCCTAATAAATTGGCTTCAAATTTAGATATGGAGGCGGAAGAAGTTACAGCTCCCGTTGCTGAAAGTGGTACCGCAACCAAAATACCTCCAGCATCAACTCGAGCAATACCTTCAAGAATATATTTAAACGAATTTACTTTAGAAACAGAGTCCAACGTTTTTTCCTGAAGAGTTTTATCCTCAACTTCAGGTTTGAGTATTTCTCTGATATTTACAGGGGGCACTGTCGGTATAGGAACGGAGGTGGCAATAGATATCGGTGATGGGCCCAGAGTGACAGAATGTTTATCTTCAGCAGCAGCGACAGGAACAATTACCGCTACAAATGTTGGCTCCTGAGTGGGTGTAATAGGTTCCGCTTCCTCCGACTCCACCAAAAAACATCCTGGAATGGTAAGAATCACAAGAATACCCATACATGTATGGCTTAAAGATCGGATACTCATCAGCAGCAAAAGGCCACGCGCTACCCAGCTGCCTCAGGATTCAAACAAGCGGGCATCGGTTTTCCTATGAGGTGTGAAATAACATTATCGGCTGCCATCAAGCCCATTCTTCTAAGCGTGGCCGCGCTGGCACTAGCGATATGAGGGGTAATAATGACGTTCTCCATGTGGATCAAAGGATCATCCGGCGATATTGGTTCAGGTAAAGTAACATCCAAAGCTGCTCCTGCTATTTTCCCAGCAGTTAACGCTTCGCGTAGGGCATCTGGGTCTACTGTCCCTCCTCTGGAAGTATTTATTAAAAAAGCACTCTCATTCATCTTTCCAATTTCTTTTGAACCAATAAATCCTTGAGTTTCCGGTCCGAGGGGAACATGAACAGATACATAATCGGATGCAGACAAAAGTCTATCCAAATCAGAAACCCACTTAAGTCCATACATATCTTCAACATCTGGTTTACGTGTTCTGGAGTGATAAAGGATCTCCATATCAAATCCTCTTGCCCGTTTGGCAACCGCTGTACCTATCAAGCCCAAACCAACCAAACCCAAAGTTTTACCGTATACATCGGTGCCTAAATATGGCGTCTGATCAAAAAACTTCCATTCCCCCGCAATAACCTTTCTATTAGAGCGGGTTACTTGACGAGCTAAAGAAAGTATCAATCCCATCGTAAAGTCGGCGCACGACTCATGTAATATTCCGGGAGTATTACCCACAAGAACACCGTTTTTGGTTGCTGATTCCAGATCTATATTGTCAATTCCAATTGCCCTGGTTCCCACAACTTTCAAACGCTCGGCGGCGGAAAACACTTCGTCATCCATGATGTCATTAGACTCGATCATCATTCCATCACAATCTTCTGCTTTCTGTATAACCAATTCCTTTGGTGGAGGTGTTACCTGATCCCAGATCTCTACTTCAAAATTTTGTTGCAACTTGGCAATTGCATCTGGAACTATGTTTCTAGTAACAAATATTTTCTTTTCTGACATATATAAATCTCCTATTCATCTTCATCACATGCTAGAGCGAAAAAGTATACACCTATACATTAAATACTAAACTAGTGTTGGAGTTTATGCCTTGCGCTGGCGGAGTTAGTGCCTCAAAATCTTATTGATGCGTGGGCAATTTCGTATCCCACAGGAAATATCGCTCGTTAATGAAAGAATCCCCACAACAAAATATTTCATATAGATGGGTAATGCTCGCAGGTGTTTGGCTAGCCTATTTCTCATTGGGGTAGTGCAGGGAGGCATACCTCCTCTAATTGGGCCGGTTAGCCAGGACCTAGGCTTGAGCCGTACGACGATGGGAACTGTATTGGGCGCATGGCCACTAATTTATATATTGACCGCAATTCCAGCCGGGGCTTTATTAGATAGATTCGATCTGAAATTCACAATTATGATTGGGGTTATCTTTATTGGTATTTCCGGACTCCTTAGGGCCATAGCCATCGATTACAAAACGCTACTTTTTGCGGTAATGGTATTTGGTTTAGGTGGCCCGTTCATATCGATTGGCGCACCAAAATTAATTAGCACATGGTTTTCTGAATCCGACCGGGGCCGTGCAATGGGAATATATCTGACTGTCCCTGCGGTCGGGAGGATACTTGTGTTATCAGCTACCAACAGTCTCCTAATGCCTCTTTATGATCATAGTTGGAGATTAACTTTATTGACACTGGCTGGCATGGCTTTTATTACAGCAATAATCTGGATATTAATTGCTAGAGACCTCAAACCTGACATCTTAAACCCCGGTGATAAAAAAGATCTCTTAGCAAGTATGAAAACTTTCCCTGACCTAGTTAGAGTGAGAGAAGTACGTTTAATTCTAATCATCGTACTTGGAATGTTTTTTTTCAATCATGCAACTAATAATTGGCTTCCTGAAATACTGATTGAAAAAAGTTTAAGCTCCTCAAAAGCCGGGTTGTTAGCAGCAATACCGATTGCTACGGGGGCAGCAGGGACAGCAGTCATCCCACAGTTTGCGAAACCCAACGCACATAAGAAAATTGTTTTTACGCTTTTTTGGATCGCCGCAGCCTGTACTATCTGTTTAATATATTTTGAAAACTCTCTGCTTCTGAGTGTACTCATCGTTCTGGGAATTGCATCAAGAGGTGTTATGCCGATCATCATGCTTACATTAATATCAATGGTAGGGGGTGAAAAAACAGGTGCGGCCGGAGGACTCTATTTCACAGCAGGAGAAGTAGGTGGAGTGTTAGGTCCAATTTTATTAGGCTTTTCTGCCGATATATTCAATGGGTTTAATCCTGGATTATTTTTTCTCTCCTCTTTGTGTATTGCACTTTCATTTGGGTCAACAATTATTACCAAAAACACTAGTTGAGTCCTGATCAATTATCAACCAACATATAATTAATTGAAGCGTATGCAGGGACACCATTAGTTCTGTAACGAATAGCTCCAGATTGGTCGAAAATTATGAAAGTTGGTACCCGCTTTGCATCGTATTTACTATATAAAATCTTGCCGACATGGCTTTGCACTTCTAGCCTAACGAATATTAATTCCTGATCCAGTTGCACTTCCAACCTGTCAACGGCAGGTTTCATAGATAGGCATCCAATTCAAAGATCGGAATATAAATACAGTAAGACGGGGCGACCAGAATTGTGTAATGAGTCCCAAGCAGAAATATCCTTTAACTCATCAGGGGAACTCGTCAAGGAATTCTGGAAAAACACTACAACTAGCACAAGAATTAGAATCGATAGTAAAGCGGGTTTTATCGAAAAAGCGCGGTAGACCAAAAAGAAAGCTATGGTCACTATGAAAAGAGAAACCAATATGTATGAATATTGATTTAAGAAAGTAAACATAAAAGGAGTCAAATAAAAATGGGTCGCTCAAAAGCGACCCATTTCATTACTTTGTTCAAGTTAGTCCAGCTACGCGGCAGCCATATCGTGTCCACAGCACATCGGTGACTTAATTTTGCCACAACCGTTAGTACATTCTGCTACACCAACTGTCGTACCGTCATCTTTCTCAATATTTACATGAGTCAATTCTGTTCCACATTTCCCGCAAGTAATAGGATGTACTTCCATTCCGCAATCACCACAACTATATTTCCCCATTATATTCTCCTTAATTCATGATCCTTAATAAAACAGTATCCGTTGACTGTCGTTCGTCTCAAAAGAGTCTATCGTTCACTAAAAACACTGTCAATCAATAGAAAAGGAAATTCTATATCTTGAATAGATTCAATCAACAAAGTATAGTTCCAAGCCTACAAAAGACCTCTACGTAAACTATGTTTCTGTAACCAGATAACGAATATTTCAGGGAGAAAGTAATGGCAACCAAACCTTTACGAGTGAGCTACGGCGAGTACACATATGAAAATGTTCCTGGCTGGGCCCCTTTACCGAGTGGATGGGAATGGAATCACGTGGTGGGGGTTTGTGTTGATAGTCAGGATCGTATTTTCGCCTACAACAGAAGCGAGCACCCAATGATTGTATTAGATAAAGACGGAACTATTTTAGCCACGTGGGGTGAGGATAGTTTCTCATCAGCACATCACGTGCAAGTTGGGCCCGCCGATTCCATATGGACAACCGATATAGGTGACCATACTGTACGTAAGTGGTCGGCTGAAGGCGAACAATTGATGATGTTGGGTACCCCAAATGAACCCGCCCCTGAGCAAAGTGGCGAGCCCTTTAACAAACCCACTGACATAGCTTTTGGTCTAAACGGCTCGATTTATATTTCTGACGGATACGGTAACTCCAGAATTCATCATTACACGCCTGAAGGAAAGTTAATTGGGTCATGGGGTGAAAGAGGAACTGGACCCGGACAATTTATGCTTCCACACGGCGTTGAGGTAGACCCTTCTGGTCTTGTTTATGTGGCAGATCGTGAGAACAACCGAATTCAGATTTTTACATCATCAGGACAATATGTCTCAGAATGGAAAGGAGTTCACAAGCCAAATGAAATTTTGCATGGTAAAGACGGAGCGATGTACGTGACTGAACTTGGCATGAGGCAAGGGGCTGATCCTGATGAAGTCACCGTTGTTACTCCTCATTCTGGAGTCAAAATTATGACAAAAAATGGACAGTGGCTAGGTGGATGGGGCGCGGACACACATACCGCTGGTGATATAGTGGCCGCTCACGCAGTTGGGATTGACTCAGAGGGAAGCCTATACGTCGGTGAAACTTTGGACGGTGCCCGACTTCAAAAATTTATTAGAGTTTAGCGTTTCCAGTTCTTCGGTTTCGGGAATCTTCTTCCCTTGCCGGAGGACTAGCTAAAATAAAACACAAAAACGATAAAAACAGAAACCCCAAAATTATTTTGAAAGCTAGATCGTAACTACCTTGACTGTCATAAATAGCCCCAGCTAATAAAGGACCGGCTATCCCAGGAATAATAACTCCCTGCCGAATTAAACCGTTCAGAGTCCCGTAATTTTTCATACCGAAAAGTTCAGTTACTGCCAATGGCCCGAGAGCACCTATACCCCCCATTCCGAGGCCAAAAACCGATAATGAAATAAATATCGAAGTAAAGTTACCGATTCTCTTCCAGGCACTCTATTAGAAACGCTAAAGACCCCTTGGTAAAAGAGACCATATTTTCTTCTCTTTTTTCGATCCCGGTTTCCAAAGTTTTGGAGCGGGATAAAGGGCCTGAAACACCAATGCAGGAATGACCAGCAGAATCTCCATACCGGTTCCCTGTAGGGCCCGTGGCTCCAGTCTCACTCAACCCCCATGTAGTACCTAGCAATTCCCGTATCGTTTTGGCATTCAGGGAGGCATATTGCTCTGTGGAAGCTCTCAATCCTTCCATTTGTTCATCATTTACCGCTAATAAATTGCGTTGCGCCACTCTGGTATATATGACGGATCCACCCACAAAATATTTAGAAGCCCCGGGTATAGCCAGCAAATGCGCTGAAATTAAACCACCAGAAGATGATTCTGCAATTCCAATAGTTTGATTAGATTCAATTAGAAGATCCGCTGTCAGGTTCGCTAATCGCAAAATTTCCGTATCCATACCTGCTCCTTAATATACCTAATAAAGACTGCCCCAAAAAAATCTATTTGTAATGTTCTCTAGGGGTTAAGATAAACGTTAAAGTCAATTATTACAAAGGAAAATATTTTATGAGTAGGGGTTGGTTTATTCTTGTCGGCGCATTTTCTGTGTCATTGGGGCTCGTTACTGGAGGACTCATAAAAGGAAATATTGAAATGACAGCGGTCGGCTTCGTAATTGGAATCGGTATTTTTTTGATCCGGAACTGGCTTAAATAGATCTATATTTATTATCTACCGCCTCGCCCTCACATACTGAGGTGGCCATACAGAATCTTGACCATCTAACTCAACCTGCGCGTTCAACGGCCAGTAAGGATTCCTGAGTAGTTCTCTTCCCAGAAGAATAGCATCTGCCTCTCCATTCCGCAGAGTTTGCTCAGCTTGAGAAGCGTCGGTAATCAAACCAACTGCTCCAGTTAAAATTCCAACTTCTTTTTTTATGGCAGCTGCAAACGGTACCTGATATCCAGGGAATGCATCCAAGTTTTGAGACGGTGAATTTCCACCGGAGGAACAATCTATCATATCAACACCCTCCTCCTTTAACCAACCTGAAAGTTCTATTGAATCTTCAAGCGACCACCCGTCTGGCATATATTCCGTTGCAGATATGCGAACCAATAACGGCATAGACTCTGGAATAGACTTTCTTACTGCAGAGACAATGTCTATGGGTAATCGACACCTATTCCTCAGTGTTCCTCCATACCTGTCGTTCCTATTATTGGATAGGGGTGACATGAACTCACAAGCCAAGTATCCATGAGCTAAATGTAATTCCAATACTCTAAATCCCGCTTCAACAGACCGAACTGCAGATATGGAGAAGGCTGAGATTATTGAATCTATATCCTCCATTGTCAGTTCATCAGGGACAACCCACCCTTCGTCAAATTCAAGCGAACTAGGTCCGACTATATCCCATCCACCCTTCTCTTTTGTTAAAACATCGCCACCTTCCCATGGTCTTTTGTGTGATGCTTTCCTACCTGCATGGGCCAGTTGAATAGAGGGAGTTGCCCCTTGCGAATCAATAAAACTGGCAATCGGCTGCAATACAGAAGCCTGTTCATCAGACCAAATACCCAGATCTTGCGGGGATATTCTTCCCTCAGGGGATACCGCCGTCGCCTCAGCCATGACAAGTCCAGCACCTCCCACAGCTCTAGTCCCTAAATGAACCATATGCCAATCTGTTGCCACGCCATCTTCATTATTAGCTGAATATTGACACATAGGTGCTACGAAAAGCCTGTTCCGTATTTTTTCCCCTCTTATCGTGATAGGGGTAAATAAATTGCTCATATCATTAAAACTCTTTTGTACTTTTTATCCTACTCTTATCAATTCAAATTCAACTTTCCCTTGTTCAACCAATTCCTTTATTTTTCTCTGCTTGACAGACATCTGACTAAAAGAAGACTTGAATTCCACCAAAACTATTTTGTCTTCTTCGAACTGTATCCCATCGATTGGGCTGCCGAGAAATCTAAATTGTTTGCTATCCCAAGGGTAAGCTTCAACTAAAGGTAAAAACTGTTCGGTTATTTGGCCGTATCGGGTGGACTGACTCCTAAGTCGTGATTTCAGCTCCGAGACTGCGGATTTAAGTTTGAAACACAAACTGGTAACAAAAAAAAAGATCGAAATAAAATAAATAATAACCACCACGAGACCAAAAAATCCATACGTATACCTCTTAGTAAATGGGGGCGTAGTCTACAGTATACAGGCTAATTTAGCTTCTAATTTTTTCCCGAATTCTAGATATTGCCATTTCCTTACCTGAGGTTCTGATACCTCTTCCCCAAACCTACTTGGATCTCTGGAAAGTCTGTCAAGACTAATAGTTGGCCATAAAAGGCTAGGATCTATACCAATATTTTCCCCCAGCGCCTTCCTCCATTCCTTTAATTCTTTCAATCTGGTATTAGCCTTTTCTCTTTCTTTACTCGACATTACATTCGTTCTTGTGTTTTGCCTGCGAGGTCGTTCAACCGGGGGCTGATTGAGGGCTTCTGTCACTACTTTTCTAATCCGTTTCGACACTTCGAGGCGACCCCACATACCAATCCCCTTAATCTCTGAATAATTGGAATAAGGTTCCCTGGCAATAGCCACTAACACTGAATCTCCTACGATTTTAAAAGGTGGTCGATCCCTGCCTATAGCCTCATCTTCTCGGACGGAATATAACGATTGCAACACTGACAAAGCCTTACCATCTAAGTTTTTACTTCCTTTAACTTCCAAAAAGGCGGTGTCCTCATCTCTAGGATTGAACTTTACAAGTTGCAGCCTCTCACACTCCTCTTTCAACCATGAAATCCGTCCGAGGCTTTCGAGTTTGTTTGTCATAACTTCCATAGCTCGGAATAAATACCTGACGTCATCCGCCGCATACTTTCTAGCCTCTTTACTAAGGGGTCGTATACTCCAGTCGCTCCTCTGAAGCTTTTTATCTTTGGTCACATCAGCATCGATATATTCTTTCAAAACCGAATCGAGTCCCAATTTCTTTGATCCTAAAAGAGCAGCGGCTAGGCTGGTGTCGAAAACATTGCGAAATGAAAAATCATAATCTCTATTCAGACTACGAACATCATAATCACCAGCATGAAGGATTTTGACAATTTTATCGTTATCGAGCACTTTACCTAGGGAAGATAAGTCATCTATTGCTAGCGGATCAACAAGGTATATATCTTCACCTACACAAAGTTGGATCAAACATACATATTCTGGATATCGGAAGAAACCGTTTCCTTCTATGTCAATGCTTACGTAACGGTTAGACAATGAATCCTCAATGATCTTCTCTAGATCATCTGAAGAAGTTAGAATTTTGGGTGTCTCGTCTATGGTTCTTAAACTCATTTATGATTTTTATTTATTACATGAAGTATAACCTAATAGAATCCACCTTATAAATTTGCAGAATTTTTGATCTTTATGTAAGTTTCAAATCCATTTAATAAGCAAGGATAATAATATGGTAAGGATACCCCCGTGGAGCAGAGAGGAAACAATCCTGGCGCTTCACACGTATATGAACCATGGCCGTATACGGGAAAATAGTATTGAAGCCAAAGAGTTAAGCGCCTGTTTGAGGCATCTTACAGACCCATATACTACATCTGATCCTATTAAATTTAGAAATCCTGATGCCATTGCCCTAAAGCTTCGGAAATTTGCAGCGTTGGATCCTAGAAAAGCCTCTGGCATGCAAAAAGGAAGCAGAATGGAATTGGCAATATGGAAAGAATTTTCCTCCAATCCCGAACTTTTATCTCAAGAGGCGAAAAAGATCATCCGTTCCATTAACATTCCAACCCGCATTTCTGATCCAGGTTCAAAAAGCTCGAGAGCTAGTTATGTAAGAAATACTGTAGCTGCAGGAAAAGAGACTTCCGCAGCCATAGGAAACAAATTCATACCATTGTATAAATCAGCTAAAAAGCATTCTCTGAAGGTCGTTGTCGGCTCAGCCTTTGGCATACTGTCCACTGCGGTCGCAGTTCTATTGATCAAAAAAAAGAAATGATCGACATTAATAACGAATTTCTACATACAAGCGGAAGGTTAACTTGAAAATCACTGATATCACCGTAAATCGTATCCGAGCTCCTCAGGAAGACAATGCGAGAAGCTTTGTGGGCAAGCCGGGCCGTCTTCTTTTGCAAGTACACACTGACGAAGGTATAACCGGAATTTCCGAGGCAGGAAGAAATTTAAAAGTTGTAAGAGCCTATTTGGAGGAATTGATAAAGCCTCTATTAGTCGGAGCTGACCCCACCCGACCTCGAAAGGTATGGGAGTTGTTAACCTTAGGCGAAGGGCAGCAAGCAACACGTTTTCCTTCACAAATTGTCGGTTCGGTTGATGTGGCCCTTTGGGATATAGCCGGTAAGTCAACTAATTTACCGATATTCCAGCTTCTAGGTGGTGCCAGCAGAACCGATATTCCTCTTTATTGGAGCAGGGGCAATGGATGGAGCAAAAGTCCTGAAGAAATGTTGGAAGAGGTACAAGAGGGATTTGACAAGGGTTATAGAGCGTTCAAGGTAAGAATGGATTGGAGAGATTATCGACAAGATTCAGATCCAAAAAAGGATTTGGCCATTTTCCAAAAATGTCGCGAATGGTTACCAGATGACTGCCCGTTAAGCTTTGATGCTAATTGTGGGTATTCGGTCCCTACAGCGATTGAACAAGGAAGAAGATTCGAACAATTAGGAATAGCGCATTTTGAAGAACCACTCCCACAATATGATTTCCCAGGCCTGAAGCAAGTCGTTGATGCTCTTGATTGTGCAGTTTCTACAGGTGAACAGGAAATATCGTCGTGGAGGTTTCGAGACCTTATAGAGCTCGGCAACCCGGACATACTCCAACCAGATGTATTAAACGTTGGTGGTTTATCAGAAATGATACGTGTTTATGAGTTAGCGGTGGTTCACAATAAAATTGTTATGCCACACAGTCCAAGTATTGGAGCGAATTCAATGGCCAGCCTTCATCTCTATTCCACCATTACAAATGCGGTCCGACCTCATGAATTTTCAGAGGAGTTCACAGGCCCAGCCGAGGAGGTATCTAGGCTGTATAAGGAACCAGTGCTGCCGAAAAATGGGGTTATCTCTCTACCAGAAAGACCTGGTCTGGGTTTGGAAGTTGACCCTGACGCACTTAAAAATTTTATAGACGAATAAGTTTTAACGTTCTAAATAAATAAAAATTGACTTAAGGAATGGTCACAGCATGAAATACGACACAATCATAATCGGTGCAGGTTCCGCCGGATCCATCTTAGCTACCCGATTAACCCCGCTAGGCTCTGATTTGCAATCTGATGAATCGCTAAACTACTGGTTCATGAAGGAGGTCACGACAGGTCATCATATCTCCTGCACTAATAAAATGGGGCCTAAATCTGATCTCCATTCAGTGGTTGGTCAAACGGGAAAAGTCCACGGCATTAAAAGTTTGAGAGTCGTCGACGCTTCCATCATGCCAGAGTGCGTTAGGGCAAACATTAACGTTACTGTTATGGCTATGGCTATGGCTATGGC
>QGNN01000001.1 GCA_003228105.1 Chloroflexota bacterium | reverse complement strand
TATTTTCCAGTATCTCCGGTGGATACTGCGCAAGATCTAAGAAGTGAAATGGTAAGAACCCTTGTAAACAATTTTGGTATGAGGATAGAGGCCCAGCACCATGAAGTAGGTACTGGAGGTCAGGCCGAAATAGACATGCGGTTTGGCCCTCTGTTAGAAATTGCCGACAATGTGATGATGTATAAATACGCAGTCCGTAATGTTGCCAAACAACATGGAAAAGTAGTGACTTTCATGCCCAAGCCGCTATTTAATGATAATGGGACAGGTATGCATGTCCACCAATCAATATGGAAAAATGGAGAACCTTTATTCGCAGGAAACGAATACGCCGGACTATCTCAAATGGCCCTCAACTATATAGGTGGTCTAATAAAACATGGAAAGGCCTTAATGGCATTCGCAGCCCCAACAACGAATTCCTACAGAAGATTAACACCAGGGTTCGAAGCCCCAACAATTTTGGCGTTGTCAGCTAGAAACCGGTCAGCTGCATGCAGGATCCCGATGTATTTCAATGACCCTGGTGCAAAAAGAGTAGAATTCAGATCGGCAGACCCAACTTGTAATCCTTATCTTACGTTTGCTGCTATGTTGATGGCAGGACTCGACGGGATAGAGAACGGCTACAGCCCAGGGGAGCCGCTTGAACAAGACCTTTTTGAACTGTCTGCTGAAGAAACGGCAGCTTTCCCTCAAGTACCTGGAAGCCTTGATGAGGCTCTTAAAGCTTTACAGGATGACCATGAATTCTTGCTCAAAGGTGGGGTATTTACGGAAGATGTCATTGAAAATTGGATCAGCTTTAAGACTGAAAATGATGTCGATCCAGTGAGACTGCGACCGCATCCATATGAATTCCACCTTTCATTCGATGCATAATTGACCCAGTTAACCTAAAATGTGTCGCTCTTTTCTTGGAGTGACACATTTTTATTTTTGCCAGTGGCCATGGCTGAAATTTGTTTGACACTTTTTTCACAAGTGATTATTCTTGAATGCCTATATTTTCCCAAATTACAAGAATTAAAAAAAGACCACAAACCCCTCCTAAAAGGATTTTCCAATGCTGGAAAGAAACAGTGAGGCAGTTGAATACGTTCTCCGAGAAGCCAGAGAAAACGACGTAAAATTCATACGCCTTTGGTTTCCCGACATATTGGGTAATATAAAAGGCTTTGCTATCACGGTGGAAGAGTTAGAGAACGCACTTACGAGAGGCATGGGATTTGATGGGTCTGCAATTGAAGGATATGCCCGGGCAGATGAAAGAGACTTATATGCCTTACCCGACCCAACCACTTTTAGTCTTTTACCTTGGAGACCCAAAACAAATGCTGTCGCCAAGATGTTTTGCGACATCATCACACCGGATGATAGGGAATTTGAAGGGGATCCTCGAGCCGTTCTCAAAAAAACACTTAACCGAGCATCTGAGAAAGGCTATACCTACTATGTTTCTCCTGAACTTGAATATTTTTACTTCAAAGATTCAATCTCAACGGTAGGGCTAGACAATAGTGGTTACTTTGATCAAGATTCTCCTGATGTAGGCACTGATCTAAGACGGGATACGGTTCTAACGTTGGAAGAACTAGGTATACCAGTAGAATCGAGCCACCACGAATCAGCGCCAAGCCAACATGAAATAGACTTGCGACATACTGATGCTCTAACAATGGCTGATTCTGTCATGACATATAGACTGGTCGTAAAAGAGATAGCAATGAACAATGGGTATCACGCTTCTTTTATGCCTAAACCGGTAGCAGGAATTAACGGCAACGGAATGCATACCCATATGTCCCTCTTTAAAGGGGATCAAAATGTGTTCTATGGAGAGGAAGATGAGAATCACCTATCAACCATAGCAAAACATTTTTGCGCCGGGCTTATGAAACACGCCAGAGAAATAACTTTGGTAACTAATCAGTGGGTCAATTCTTACAAAAGATTGGTTCCTGCATATGAGGCGCCAACTTACATAACATGGGCAGAGGTCAACAGATCGGATTTAATAAGAATTCCCTCCTTTAAACCGGATCGCAAATCCTCTAGAAGAATTGAGTATCGAGCGCCCGACCCGTCCTGTAACCCGTATTTAGCCTTCAGTGTAATGCTCGCGGCTGGGTTAGAAGGCATCGACAATAAATATGAGATTCCCGCCTCGTTAACTAAAAGTGTTCATGAAATGTCAGAGGATGAAAGAAATTCTCTAGGTATAGAATCTCTACCTGGAAACTTATGGGAAGCTATACAGGTGACCGAGAAGAGTGACTTGGTCAGAAAAACCTTGGGCGACAGTGTATTCAATAGTTTCATTGAGAACAAAAAAATAGATTGGAACAGATATTCTTCACAAGTTTCAGCATATGAAGTAGAACGTTACTTACCTATTCTTTAAAGAATGAGCAAGGCAAAACATTGGGAAAAAGATGGAATCACAATATAAAAATAAGGATTTAAAAAAGCCCGTTAAACAAGGGCTTTATGACCCGATATTTGAGCATGATGCCTGTGGAGTTGGAATGGTTGCCAACATAAAAGGAAAACAGTCTCACTCGATAGTATCGCAAGGATTGGAAGCCTTATCTAATCTGGCACATAGAGGGGCTGCAGGTGCCGATCCTGAGACAGGGGATGGTGCAGGAATCCTTATACAGATGCCTCATGATTTTTTTAAATCAGAACTGTTATCCATGGGATGCAATTTACCCGATCCGGGCCAATACGGGGTGGGGATGGCATTTTTACCATCTGACAAAGATCAAACGGAGTCAAGTAGATCTCTAGTTGAGGAATGTGTTTCAAAACAAGGTTATGACCTTCTTGCATGGAGGCAAGTCCCAGTAGACCCAGCAAAGATAGGTGTCCTTGCAAACCGAGACCGTCCTTACATAACTCAATTTTTTGTTACTCCCAAGGAAAGGGCTCCTGAAAACATTGACAGAGATTTGTATCTCCTGAGAAAAACTATTGAGTCTTCAATCGACGCAGCCGCTTTAGAAGGAGCTGACGATTTCTATATATGCTCATTGTCTTCGAGTACTATAGTTTATAAAGGCTTGGTAATGGCTGATCAGTTAGAAGATTTTTACACAGATCTAACTGATTCAAGTCTCATCAGTTCATTCGCTCTCGTACATTCCAGATTTAGTACAAACACTTTAGGCAGTTGGAAACTAGCACATCCATATAGATTCATAATCCACAATGGTGAAATAAACACCGTCCGTGGCAACACCAATTGGATGTCGGCTAGAGAACAAGTTTTCAAATCAACAAATCCAGATATAAATATAAGTAACCTGGTTCCCGTTATTAAACCGGGTCAAAGTGACACTGCTGCTCTTGATAACGCGCTTGAACTCCTCATTGCTACCGGTAGAAGCATAGAGCATTCAATGATGATGTTGATACCCGAGGCTTGGGGTGATCATATACCGATGGACCAGTCGAAAAAAGATTTCTATGAATATCACTCAAGCATGATGGAAGCTTGGGACGGGCCTGCTCTTGTGATAGGAACAGATGGGACAAAAGTCTGCGCAGTATTAGACCGCAACGGCCTTAGGCCTTGCCGCTACTTAGTAACCACTGATGATGTGTTAGTAATGGCATCTGAAACTGGTGTAATTAACGTCCCTCCCGAGAAAGTTCTTTATAAGGAGAGAATCTACCCTGGCCGGATGTTTCTATTAGACACAAAAAAAGGAGAGCTAGTCAACGACCGCGATTTGAAAACGGGCTTAGCCGGTTCCAAACCATATGGGGAATGGCTTTCTAATAATAGGATATTTCTAGAAGATTTACCTGAGCCGGTAAAGGCACCCGATGAACAAATCATCGACATCAAAAAACAACAGGGCACATTCGGATACACATTAGAAGATCTGAGAATGATTTTAGAGCCTATGGCTTTAAATGGGTATGAACCTACCGGGTCGATGGGAAACGATGCTCCTCTAGCATTTCTCTCGGACCATAACCCCATACTCTTTAACTATTTCAAACAACTATTCGCCCAGGTCAGCAATCCGCCTCTAGACGCAATAAGGGAAGAGCTAGTTACCTCTCTAAGGGCCACAATAGGCGAGGAAAGAAACCTTTTTTCCGAAACCCCTGAACACTGCAGGCAAATCACTCTACGACAACCAGTAATTACAAATTCTGATCTTTCCCGTATTAAAGCGTCATCAGCGGAAAATTTGACTTCCAAAACCATATCCACCCTGTTTGACATCGATAATGCTAATGGCTTCAAGGATTCCTTAGAGAGGATTGTAAAAGAAGCGTCAATGGCTGTGAAAGAAGGTCATTCAATACTGATCCTGTCTGATAAAGGCGTTGATGAATCACACGCACCGTTACCAAGTTTACTGGCCACCTCAACAGTACATCACCATCTAATTAGAGAAGGAGAGAGAGTAAAAGTAGGAATTGTTGTAGAAACAGGCGAGGCACGGGAAGTGGCACATTTTGCGACATTAATAGGTTACGGAGCTGGGGCAATAAATCCTTATTTGGCTATAGCGACAATTAAGAATCAAATAACTCTCAAAGAGTTTGAGCATGACATATCTGAAGATGAGGCAATCTCCAATTATTTAGCTGCATCTCATAAAGGTATCTTAAAGATAATGTCGAAAATGGGCATATCGACAATACAAAGCTACAGAGGAGCTCAGATCTTTGAGGCGGTTGGATTAAACCAAACTATGATAGATAACTATTTCACCTGGACTCCCTCCAGAATAGGTGGAATTGGGATAGAAGAAATCGCGAAGGAATATAAAACCCGACACGAGTCCAGTTATAGTTCTCATAAAAATTCTTCCGATTTAGATATTTCACAAGGTGGACAATACCAATGGAGGAGAGATGGCGAATTTCATATGTGGAATCCAAATACTATCGCCTCTCTTCAACATGCGGTCAGGGAAAACAACTGGGACAGTTATGAACAGTTCGCGCATTTCGTCGACCAAGAAACTACAAGGCTCAGCACTATAAGGGGGCTGTTAGATTTCAAAAATTCTGCGAACCCAATTCCTGTCGATGATGTTGAACCTGCGAAGGAAATAGTTAAAAGATTCGCCACCGGTGCCATATCGCTGGGGTCGATCAGCCGGGAAGCCCATGAAACCATGGCAATAGCAATGAACAGGATACAAGCTCGGAGTAATACTGGTGAAGGTGGTGAAGATTACTCTAGATACACCCGAGACCCAAATGGGGATTCGAGAAGCAGTGCGATCAAACAGGTCGCCTCTGGAAGATTTGGAGTTACCATCAATTATTTGGCTAATGCAAAAGATATCCAAATTAAAATGGCCCAAGGATCCAAACCGGGAGAAGGTGGTCAGCTTCCCGGTCACAAAGTAGATGAATATATTGGTGGAGTCAGAAATTCCACTCCAGGGGTGGAGCTTATATCCCCGCCACCTCACCATGACATCTATTCAATTGAAGATCTCGCTCAATTAATACACGATTTAAAAAATGCAAATCCAGAAGCTAGAATCCACGTGAAACTAGTTGCGGAGGCTGGTGTAGGAACCATCGCAGCAGGCGTTGCCAAAGGACACGGTGACGTCGTGCTAATAAGTGGGGACACGGGTGGAACGGGAGCATCCCCCGAATCATCCATAAAACACGCTGGCTTGCCCTGGGAATTAGGAATAGCTGAAACTCAGCAAGTACTAGTAATGAATGATCTCCGAGGTCGCATCGTGGTACAGGCCGACGGTCAAATTAAAACCGGACGAGATGTAGCAATTGCATGCTTGCTGGGAGCAGAAGAATTCGGACTGGCTACTGGTCCATTAATAGCTATGGGTTGCATCATGTTAAGAAAATGCCATCTGAACACCTGCTCGGTAGGTATAGCTACACAGGATCCAGAATTACGCGGAAAATTCGCAGGAAAACCGGAACACGTAATTAATTACTTTTTCTTCATAGCAGAACAATTAAGAAAAATAATGGCTGATCTAGGGATCAAGACTGTGGACGACATGATTGGACGCACAGATTTTCTAGATAAAAGAAGCCTGCTAGAACATTGGAAAACAAAAGGGGTAGATTTTAGTCAATTACTACATATGCCAGATGTACCAAAGGGAGTGGCAAGACATAAGGTGGTCGACCAGGACCACTCGTTAGAAAAAGCGCTAGATAACGATCTCATAAAAGAGGCGTCAGCCTCAATAAAGACAGGTAAACCTATTACGATCACAAAGGAAATCAATAACTCTTATAGGACCGTAGGAACTACATTAAGCCATATGGTTGCAAAAAAATATGGTGAGGAAGGATTACCAGACGATACTATCTCACTAGATTTTACTGGTTCTGGAGGGCAAAGTTTCGCAGCATTTCTCAGTAAAGGGGTTTCCATTGACCTTCAAGGCGACGCTAATGATTATTTTTGTAAAGGGCTTTCTGGCGGTAAGGTAATAGTTCGACCACATGAAAAATCCACCTTTAATCCGGAAGAAAACATAATTATTGGTAACGTGGCTTTATATGGCGCGACAGGGGGTCTGGTCTTAATTAGAGGTATTGCCGGGGAGCGATTTGCTGTGAGAAACAGTGGTGCAGAAGCCGTTGTCGAAGGAGTTGGTGATCATGGATGCGAATATATGACTAGAGGCACAGTAGTCATCCTAGGGCCAACTGGACGCAATTTTGCTGCGGGAATGAGTGGTGGAGAAGCCTATGTATTTGACGAAAGTGGAGAATTTGGATCTATTTGCAACAAAAATTTGGTTAGTTTGGAATCAGTATCAGAAGAAAAAGATTTGAATGACCTCAAGAGGCTGATTAAACTGCACAAGAAACACACTGGAAGTAATAATGCTGCGAGAATTCTCTCAAATTGGGAATATATGATTAAAAACTTTGTGAAAGTCATGCCAAATGACTACAAGCGAATTTTAGAAGAAAGAGAAGTTAACCAAAACAAACAGGCTGTGAACGCTAATGGGTAATCCAACTGGATTTAAAGAGTTTGGCAGAAGCACCCCTTTAAGGCACGCCGTAGAAGACAGGTTAAGGAGTTTCCACGAATTCTATACAGAATGGGACGATAAAGAGGCGGAAAGACAGGGAAGCCGCTGTATGAATTGCGCTGTTCCTTTCTGCATGAGTGGATGCCCTTTAGGAAATTTGATTCCAGATTTTAACGATCTTGTCTACAAGAAACAATGGGAAAACGCTTTAAAAGAACTTCATTCCACCAATAATTTCCCTGAATTTACTGGCCGAATATGCCCCGCTCCCTGCGAGGCTTCCTGTGTGTTAAATATCAATCAAGACCCTGTCACAATAGAACATATAGAGAAAGCAATATCGGATAAAGGTTGGCAAGAAGGCTGGATTAAACCTCAGCCTCCAGAGGTACGTTCTGATAAGAAAATAGCGGTCATTGGATCCGGCCCTGCAGGCCTAGCTGCAGCCCAGCAACTCAATCGTGCTGGCCATAATGTAACGGTCTACGAAAAGTCGCACAGAATTGGTGGCTTACTTGCTCTAGGCATACCAGATTTCAAACTAGAAAAGAATGTGGTTGACCGACGGGTAGATCAGATGGCGCATGAGGGAGTAAAGTTTATCACCGGAACTGAGGTTGGTGAAGATGTATCAGCATCCAAGTTGGCCAACGAAAATGACGCGCTTATTCTTACAGGTGGGTCAACGGTTCCAAGAAATCTTGATATACCGGGAAGAGAACTAAAAGGGGTTCATTTTGCCATGGAATTCCTCACCCAGCAAAATAATGTCAATGCTGGTTTACCTGTTGAAGAAAAGGATAGAATTTTGGCCACAGGAAAAAATGTGGTTATCCTTGGAGGCGGAGACACCGGATCAGATTGCCTAGGAACCTCACATAGACAAGAGGCCAATCAGGCGCACCAGATAGAACTTCTTCCAGAACCACCAGAGGAACGCATAGAAAATGATAGGTGGCCAAATTGGCCAATGATTCTTAGAACGTCATCTTCCCATGAAGAAGGAGGAAACAGGGATTACAATATACTTACAAAGAAATTCACGGGCGAAAACGGAATTTTAAAGAAACTGCATGGCGTAAGGTTAAATTGGGGCAAGCCAGATCAAAACGGAAGACCCGAAATGATAGAAATAGAGGGTAGCGAATTCGAGATAGAGACCGATTATGTATTCCTAGCCCTAGGCTTTTTACACCCACAGCATGAGGGTATGGTCAAAGAATTGGGATTAAAATTAGATCCAAGAGGAAATGTCAAAACTAATTCCAATAAAATGACCAATATATCTGGTATATTCGCTGCTGGTGATATGTCTCGGGGCCAGTCATTAGTTGTATGGGCACTTGCAGAAGGGAGAGAAGCGGCTAGAGGTGTTGATGAATATTTGATGGGGGAAACTAATCTGCCTAGATCAGTGGGATCCTACATCGCCTAATTAACGTTATTCTCTCTGGTTTGCACAATATTTTTCCCAAGCACAATGGTTTTATCATTAAAATTTGCTAATCAATATTAATTATCCGGGGGAAATGATATGTCGAAACTTAAGGTTGCTATGATATCCAGGAGCAATCCTGAAACTGGCCTTGTTCAACAACAACTAGAAGGAATTGATTGCGAATTCGATGTCTATGTGTGTCTGAGCGAAGGTGAAACTATAGAAGCTGTAAAAGGAGTGGATGTAATAATCAACCAAGGTGTTCCCATGTCAAGCGCCGTAATGGACGAAATCGATTCGGCTCAGGGAATTGTTAGCTTCGGGCACGGTTTTGACCATATTGATCACGAATCTGCTACGGACAACTCTGTAATGGTCATTAACACCGCCGGATTTTGTACTGAAGAAGTCTCAAATCACGCGATAATGTTTATTTTGTCCTGTGCGAAAAAATTAACAATGCTCAACGACTTAACCAAAAATGGCGAATGGGGTTCGGAAACCGGCTCAGTGACATCAGATATGGTCCCTATAACCGATCAAACACTTGGCTTAGTTTCTTTAGGTAATATAGGAAGGGCGGTGGCTAGAAAGGCTCAAGCTTTGGGTATGCATGTAATTGCATATGACCCATATATACAACCTTGGATAGCAAAAGAATCTCGTGTTGAGTTGGTTGGATCTCTAAAAGAACTCGCGTCACGGTCTGATTTTGTTTCCATGCACACTCCTCTGAACAACCAAACGAGGCATCTAGTCGGAGCAGATTTTTTCAAGGCTATGAAGCCAACTGCCTATTTCATAAATACTTGCCGGGGCCGTACAGTAGACGAGGATGCCCTAATCAATGCTTTGAAAACCAAGGAGTTTGCTGGGGCAGGATTAGATGTTTTTGATATTGAACCAACCCCAACTGATAATCCATTATTTCAAATGGAGAACGTAATGGTGACCCCTCACTCAGCGGGCACTTCCAATAGCGCTGTTGTAGCTGCTCAGATACAAGTAGGTCAGGAGGCTGCAAGATTGTTAAATGGGTCATGGCCGATGTCTTTGGTGAATCCTGAGGTTAGATCCAGCATCGGCGTTCGGCCCCTGGCAACTAGGGGTTAAAGTTCTCGAGTCGGCTGTCAGAATCGGTCAAGCCCATATGGTTCGACCATATGGGCTTGACCGATTCTGACAGCCGAACATGAAATTGTATTAAGGGTGTTTTAGAAGGTCATTATAAAGTTTAGATTGTCTCCATTTGTACTCAACACAATGGCTAATCTTCACTAATAGTATTAGCTCATATTCTTGCATCCCCAAGGCTTTGTGACCATGATTTATAGTGCCACCAAAAGGTTAAAATGGCGACCCCGGCCAGTTTAGAGCTAGCGATCTCAGTCTTGACAGAACGGTATGTTAAATCAATCTACTGTAATTACTAGTTTCCCGAAAAAATCTAGCCCCTCCATGTCTTCGTGGGCCTTCCTAACATCTTGTAAGGGATATTCTGAATCAACTACACCCTTTATTGTTCCTTGGCCAGCATGGTAGATGATTTGTTCCAAATCCTCACTCCGGCCCATAAACACTCCAAACATGGTCAAATGGCCCATAAACATGGCACCCATCTGTAGTTCTGCCTTGTACCCTGATGTAACCCCGCAAATCCCGTATCTCGCGCCTTTAGCAAGGCGCCTGTTAGCGGCATTCCAAACATCCGTTCCGACATGGTCTATTACCACATCAACACCTCGTCCTTGAGTTATTTCCTTTAAACGCTCAGAGACATCTTCAGATTTATAGTTGATGACATGGTCAGATCCAAGAGCAGAAGCTTTCTTAGCTTTTTCAACTGTGCTAGTAGTAGCTATAACACTGGATTTCGCTATGTTTTTTGCAACTTGGATAGCTGCGGTACCGACACCACTAGAGGCTGAAGGGACCAGTGCCGTTTCCCAGGGTTTAAGCTGAGATCTTCTGATAAGTATATTCCAACTTGGCATAAACACAGTTGGTAGGGAGGCTGCCTGCACGTAGCTTAAATCATCTGGAATGGGAAAGGCATTAGTGGCTGGTACTACAACATATTCTGCATACCCTCCCCTAATGGCTGATCCAACCATTCCTGCTGAAGCGCAATATTCACTTTGATTCGACTGACAATATCGACATTGCATACAAGTGATTCTTGGATTCACAACGACTCTGTCCCCTTCGGATACTTTGGTTACTTTGGGTCCAATCTCAACAACCTCTCCAGACACATCTGCGCCCAAGATATGAGGCTCGTTAAGATCCATTTTAGTCCCACGTATACCGGCTCTAGTATAAACATCGAGTCTGTTGAGGGCACAGGCATTCACTTTAATTTTTACCTCCCCTTCCCCCGGGTTCGGTTCCGGCAATTCTCCGAATTTAAGTACCTCGGGACCCCCGTGTTCTGTAAAATAAACGGCTTTCATTTAAATTTCCCCTTCTTAAAAATTTTTGGGAATAAAAACAGACTCTTTCTAGGGTCAGAAATGTTGCTATTCTTAACCACATTGTATCCTTACCAATAAGTAGTTGCTATCAACTAATATCAGTCCTTTATTTGACAGGTAAAAAATAATGACAATAGATTCTCATACTCATATACTCCCCCCAGACATTATAAAAAAAAAGGGTCAGTATCTAAAAAAGGATGCAACCTTTGAAGCATTATTTTCATCCAAGAATTCCGTTATGGCTACAGCTGAAACGCTAATTGATGAGCTAGATCAATCAAGGATCTCCAGTGCGGTAGTGTTAGGAATGGGTTGGCAAGATACTGGTCTAAATTCTTATGTGAATGATTATATTTAGAAAGCGCGTCACAGAATCCGTTCCGACTGTACCCTTTCACCGGGATAAACCCTGCTTCTGGTAAAGCTGGAATCAAGGAAGCTGAAAGATGTGCAAATCTGGGGTCACATGGATTTGGGGAAATACACCCATCTTTCCAAAAGTTTGATTTGAGCGATAAGTCCATTATGGAAACCTATATGTCTATTTTAGAATCCAAAAATCTTCCCATAACGATTCACTGTTCAGAACCTGTGGGACATAATTATCCAGGAAAAGGGAATGTTGGGTTAAAAACAATTGAAAATTTTGTGCTTGGTTTTACTGAAAACAAAATAATTTTGGGCCATTGGGGAGGAGGCCTACCTTTTTATGAACTGATGCCTGAAATAAAATTAGCTTTCAAAAACGTTTACTATGACTCAGCAGCATCTCCGTTTCTATATAGCCCCAATGTTTTTTCAATTATGGCTCAACTAGTAGGCACAAAAAAAATGCTGTTCGGAAGTGATTATCCTGTGATCAATCAGAATAGAGTGCTTACCCAATTGGAAAATTCCTCTCTATCAGAATCACAAAAATTAGCTGTACAGCATACCAATATGAAAAAATTGCTTTCCGTTTCTAATGAAAAATAACCCGGCAAAACCATAGGTAACGATCATATTTCGGTTGTTAAATTTGTCACAATCCTGTTATAATTTTTTTAATTTTAAACAACCAAGGGCGGTGGGAACGAGGAGAAAAAATGTCAGAGAATTCATATCCCGAATGTAGAGATTGCGGAAAAGGGAGTTTGCTACCCTTGTCGGATTTTGGTAGCCAAGGGGCTCCTATCCATTATAAGGCTTGGGTCTGTAGCGATCCTGATTGCGGGTTCAATATTAAGATCCGCAATGGTGACGTTTATTTAAATGAGCCAATTGCCAGTGGAGCTTCTCATTCCCCAAGAATGAGGTAATAAATAAACATATATAAATTGGCAGAAAAGCCCTCCATATGGAGGGCTTTTCTTTTTACTACTTACTACTGCTGTACCATATAGAGATACAGAATACTGCTAATGTATACCTATAAATCTCATATATCTGGAAGTACCGCTCCTCAATGATGAAGTTCTTCGGCCTCATTTTAGTGTCTTCAGGCCTCATAATACTTGGGGTAATTGCTGTAGCTGCGTACTTGCTAAAAACATCGTCTGACGAACTTGAATCACTGAACGCAGAATATACGAAGCCGATTATCAATGCTGTTCATGGCATTACTTCCATCTCAAACATGAATCAATCGGACCCAATCACCAAAAAAAGAGCTATACCCGAAACTGAAACAGTAGATACCGACGGATCTTTGGTTGTTCCGGTGGATATTAATGCCGGCCCTCAACCTGATAAGCATCAAGTGGAAAATTTTTCAAAACTGCTGGATGGATATGGGGAAAATGAATCCCTAAAGAAAATACACCCCAAAAGCTGGTCAGATCCTAATTGGCTTTTGCCTGACCATTTGATACTTCAGGGCATAGCCAAGACAATTTCCCTTTCAGTTTGATCGAAGGCTCTGATATCACCGTTGAATTACTTTCAGGAATACCGGGTAAAATCTCAATACCGATACTGAACTTGACAGCCCCTGTAGCAAATTTACGGATCGTAGAAAAAGATGGCCATAAAGTTTACGAAACCCCAAAGAATTTAGTAGGCCGTATACCGTCATCTCCCAATCAACCTGACACCTTTACAGGATGGTATTTTGGTCACCTAGAAAGTCCGCTAAAGGGAGAGGGGAATGTTTTCCATAACTTACCCGAAATTGCAGAGCATTTGATTAACGGTGATGAAGTACTAATCTCTTTAGGAAAACCCGGTAAGGAACTTGTGTACCAAGTAACAAAATCAGAAGTAGTTCATGAATCGAACTTAAAATTATACGATCCAGGTCTGGAAAATATAATTTTAGTGACATGCTCCAACAGACCAATATACGACCACAGGCAATTGGTCACAGCTACCCTTGTTGGAGCGATAGAATAACTATTTAGTAACCAGCATTTTTCTCATAACTGTCATAAATTTTTCGGCCGGATCTGATATGTTTTTCCCTGGGAGCGTCAGTATTCCAGCCTGGTCCACTGGTAAAAAATTAGCAAGCGAAACCATACCAAGCTGGGATAAATCATCGTCTTCGATAGCCAACCTTGGCCCTATTGAAACCCCCATACCAAGGGCCACATATTTTTTTATCATGTCCATGCTCTCTAATTCCATAATTACCTCATATTTGAGAGCGTTTTTCTGAAGCTGTTCCTCTAGAATGGTCCGAGTATAAGTACCCTTAGCCATTAAAATTAAAGGATACCTAGCAATTGGCTCCAGGGACTGAATGTTTCTTGAGAGCAATTCGTGGCCTTTGGGCGCTATAAGCACCCTCTCATAAAGAAATAAAGGCTCAAAATGTAAATCATCCCCTCTTTCCGGGTGTTGTATTATGCCAATGTCTACTTCCCCTGTCCGTACCAAATTGGTTACTTCATTTCTATTGGCTGACTGAATTCTCAAATACACCGCCGGATACAGCTCGTTAAATTTCTGTACTACATTAAGTAAAGTGTGCGGAATAATATCCGGAGTCGATGCAATAGTTACTGGGCCTCTTTCCTCTGCCAATGAAATTATCGATGATAAAGAATCTATTCCCTCTAGAAGAGGATTGGAAAGTTCATATATTGTCTGGCCAGTCAAGGTAAGCCGAATAGGTCTCGTCACCCTGTCAAATAGAGGAACTGACAATTCTCTCTCCAGCTTCTTAATGTGAGTCGTGACAGTCGGCTGGCCAATATTTAGTTCTTTTGCAGCTTTAGAAATGCTTCGGAGTCTGGCAGCTGCAACAAAGCTCTTTAATTCTCTCAGTTCCATGAGGTTAATATCTCAACTTTATTCCAAATATTGATACACAATAGTGTACATTATTTGGAAGTACAATATAAATAAAGATCTTAAACATAGTTTCCGATATAAGATAAAATTCCGTAACGACTTTGGATATTTAAATCCATTCATTATGACCGTTTTAAAGTTTGATAAATATTACAAATGAACATTTTAAAAAAAAGAAACCCTGCCAAATTAAGGGAATCTCTTGAAAAAACTCGCGTCAGTTTACTTGGCCAACTGGGAGACCTGTTCAAACATTCTGAATTGGATTCTGAATTCTGGGAGGATCTACAAGATACATTGATTTCGGCGGATATTGGAATAGAAACCTCTGAAAAAATAGCTATCCGGCTCAAAGAAAACGCAAAAGCAAAAAACATATCCTCCGGTAAAGAATGTTTGAGGGAACTCCGAAGTGAATTGTTGCAAATATTTGACCTCAGTGACAAAGATCCCCTTGCTAGTGCTCAGAAGCCGGCTGTTTTCGTTATGGTCGGTGTGAATGGGGCAGGCAAAACGACATCGATAGCAAAATTGACTCATTTACTCACAAGTCTGAATCAAAGGGTAATACTGGGTGCCGCTGACACCTTTCGTGCAGCAGCTGTAGACCAGATACAAATTTGGGGGGAAAGGCTGGGGGTTACCGTTATTGCTCAAGATCCAGGATCAGACCCAGGGGCCGTGGCTTTTGACACTATCCATGCCGCCAAAAGTAGAAATATGGATGTTGCCATCATCGACACTGCAGGTAGGCTCCAAGGCAAATCTAATCTAATGGAAGAACTCAAGAAAATATCAAAAATAATCATCAGGGAGTCTGATGAATCCTCAGTGAAAATTATCCTCGTAATAGATGGTACTACTGGGCAAAACGGTCTAATTCAAGCTGTTGAATTCACAAGATTTGTGAACCCCGATGGAATATTCCTCAGTAAATTAGATGGGACTGCTAAAGGTGGTATAGCAATAGCTATTGCTGATCAATTAAAAATCCCCATATGGTTCGTCGGGACTGGGGAACAGCCTGATGACATTGCAGTTTTCGATCCCGATTTATTTATTTCTGGGATCATAGACTAAATAGTAAAATAGATATGATTTCATAATGTTGTACGGCATAACATGGCTGCTTTTAATAGAGGTTGTGGGATTTGCCACATTTGTAATTTTTCTCAGTATCTTTAGAACGATACCTGATAAGGGTTATTCCATCAGCAAACCCCTTGGCATCATATGCCTGTCTCTCGCGACATGGTTAATTTCAATTTCCGAAATAATTCCGGCCACCGAAATTACAACGATACTGTTTTTTATAGGGTTAATTATATGTTCTTTAATTATTGGCACAATTCGAGCTAATGCCTTAAAACAAATTGTGAGAACTAATTGGCGAATAATTTCTTTAACAGAATTAACGTTCCTATTAACCTACCTAATTTTTTTTAGCATTAGATACTTTGACCCCGGCATAAATCACACAGAACAACCGATGGATTTCGCTTTTTTAAATTCATCGGCAAGAACCTTCATCGGCCAGCCTCTTGACCCTTGGTTCTATGGTGGCACCATCAGTTATTATTATTTTGGTTATTGGATATTTGGCACACTATCGAAAATTTCATTAATTCCAACGGTAGCCACATATAATCTCTCGGTGGTTGCAATACCTGCGATGACCGCGTCTTCAGTATTTGCACTAACTTCAATACTTTTAAAATTCTCCCGCATGAAATTCGATTTCCTCACAATTTCATGCGGTGTGATTGCATCACTCACAGCAGTCTTCATGGGAAATTTACAGGGTTTTTTAGAGTTTTTAAGAATTAATTCAATTGGATCATCCAGCTTTTGGCAACGAGTTTGCATCGATGGAATGCAAAATCCAGTAATCAATACGATAGACAGCTGGAGACCAACTGAATTTTGGTGGTGGTTTAGGAGTTCAAGAATAATCAACTATTTTGGTCCCGCATGTGAGGGCCAGGGATTTGATTACACCATCAATGAGTTCCCTTTCTTTAGCTATCTTCTCGGAGATCTTCATCCGCACGTTATGGTCACACCATTTTTATTGGCTTTTATATACATTGCTTATGATTTATCCAAAAAAGACTTAACCAAACCCCTTGGGGTAACGTATTGGCTGGAAGTTGCATTGGCAGGAGTAATGTTAGGGTGTGTGAGTTTTATCAATATGTGGACAGCCCCTATCTGCATAGCCATAATTTTTGGGGTATATGGCCTGCATTGGCTTTCAAATACCGCTCTTAATCCGATTAAATTAGCGCAATCTACTTCATTGATATTCGTCATAGGTGGGCTTGTGCTTCTGCCTTACCTGTCGTCTTTTCAGTCAGACATAGATGGGTTAGCAAGGACTCAATATCAAACATCGATTACCCATGGTTTCGTGATATGGGGTCCTTTATTAATACTTTCAATCCCTAAAATAGTGAGCACTTTTTGGACAACCCCTATCAGTACAGCTTGGAAATACCACGTGAGTATTTCCTTTGCAGTAGTCAGCACACCTTGGTTGATAAGGTTTTTGATCCCTGAAGCCAGTATTAATTCTGATGGGCCTAGCATGATTGGTTTTGCTTTCCCTGTAACTATTTTATGTTTCATTTCCATGTTGACTTTGTTAACTCTGACAGCCAGAGAGGGACTAAGCGATAGAAGCCTAGTTCTTTCGCTTTTCTCTTTATCAATGTTTCTGATATTGATACCAGAACTTTTTTACGTCGGAGACGTATATGGAAATCGCATGAACACAGTTTTCAAGCTCTACTACCCAGCTTGGATACTACTATCAATCTGTGGAAGCTACTCGGCATATTATTGGCTAGCCGGATATATACGGCCTCAAAAATTTCTCAAATATATTTATACATTTATTGCCGGCATAATTATTTTATGTGCCTTCTACTATCCCCCAGCTGCCACTATGACTAAAATTAACGAATCTAGTATTTCAGGCTTTAAAAATTCGAGCGTAAAGCCAACAGGTTTAGAGGCATCGGCTCTTAATTACGCCAAACAAAACATAAGTCTTAACCAGGTAATACTAGAATCCGTCGGTGAATGGGACAGTTCCGGATTTATCTCCCGAAATACCGGTATCCCAAATTTAGTAAACTGGCCGGGCCATGAAAGTCAATGGCGAAATTCTAATCCTGATATATATCAAAGAGCCGCAGACGTAGAGACGATATATTCTACTGAGGACCTTGCACAAGCAAAATCATTATTGGAAAAATATGACATTAGTTTCATTTATGTCGGTAATCTTGAAATGACTCGTTATACCTCTACACAATTAGAGAAATTCCAATCTCTCGGCACATTGGTGTTTGGAAATATAGGTAGTGCTGCAATTTTTGAGATTGACCGTTGAAATATATCCGCAATTACTTCCATATTAGGGAAATTTCAAAACTAACTCGGATAGAGTGGTTGTTATATTGCTGTCTGTTTACTGTTGCTTTGTTGCTCCGAATTTACGATCTGGATGCCAGAGCCATGCACCATGACGAAAGTCTCCATGCATATTACTCTTGGGAGTTATATCAAGGATCTGGTTTAACACATAACCCTATGCTACACGGTCCATTGCAAATGCAGTTGACATCCTTAATTTTTTTCCTTTTTGGAGACACTGACGTAACTGCCCGAATCCTCTATGTTGCCGCTGGAACGATTCTAGTCATCCTACCCATCTTCTTTAGGGATCTGCTCGGCAAACATGGGGCAATAATGGTCTCTATCTTATTATCCATATCCCCTTCCATGGTTTATTTCAGCAGGTTTGCTCGAAATGACATACTTATGGCGGTTTTTACTTTTGGCATGGTCATCACCATGTGGAAATACCTTGTATCCGGCAATAAAAAGAATCTTTATTTGATGTCTGCCCTTCTAGCCTTAAGTTTTTCAACTAAAGAAAATGCTTATTTGCTCGTCGGAACTTTGGGATTGTATTTAACATTGAGTTCCATACACGAATCGTGGCCAAGAAAAAATTACAGAGACCAATTCCCAAACCTATCCTATCCTCGTTTAGTCTTCGGTTACGCCCTGATGACCTTCAAAACCCTTAGGAATTCCGTATATACTCATCCGCACAGCCGAGCATTCACGGTATTGATAGTTTTGATTTCATTAACACTCCCTCAATGGTCGGCCTTCACCGGTATCTTTCAAGAAACCATATTACTAAGATGGTCTAATATCATTCTAGTTTCTGGGGAGGGTGCCTCCAATATAGGAATGCCGACCCACGGTGGCAAATTACTGGCCTTTCTAGTGGTTTTTTCTCTAATAGTCGGATCTATGTACATTGGGTACAAATGGCACTGGAAAACTTGGTGGAAATGTGCCGTCATTTTTTATTTAATATGGTTGTCCGCTTACACCACTTTCTTCACCAATATTTTCAACGGTGTGCAATCTGGTATATGGCAATCATTGGGTTATTGGATAGTGCAACAAGGGGAGGCTCGGGGAGGTCAACCCACACATTATTACCTAACTCTTATTCCAATATACGAATATCTACCAGCAATTTTTTCAGTACTAGCATCTCTATATTTTCTGAAGCATCGCACCAAGTTTAATTTATTTCTGATTTATTGGACTGTAATAACTCTATTCCTCTACACGATTGCAAGCGAGAAAATGCCATGGTTACTCGTAAATATATCTTTACCACTCATAGTGCTTTCTGGGAAATTTTTAGGGGACTTATTTAGTAAATCCAGCTTTAAATCGAAGCCTAACTTAAACCAATGCATGATTTATTTCGTTCCAACAATATCGCTAATAATCGCTTTTAGTGTTACTAAATACTCTTCCAACCTGCACCCAATACCAAGGGTGTTTGCTGCAACAATAATGCTTTCACTATTCCTTGCTGGTTTTGTATTGGTAGTGAGGTTTATTCAACGTTACGAGACCCACATCCTTGTAAAATATTTGTATGCTGGTTTTGCCACGATACTTCTTTTACTAACCATTCGTACAACTATTTACACGAATTTTGTAAACTCTGATATTCCCATTGAAATGCTGGTATACACTCAAACTTCCCCAGATTTACTTCAGATCAACAATAAAATAAAGACATTATATGTAAAACCCGCAACGGACAACGAGCCATTGATCATCATTGATCAAACTAACGGATTCACATGGCCTTGGTCTTGGTACTTGAGAAATTATACCAACGTTAAATATCCTAAATTGCAATCGGAATCATATGAACCTCACGAACAAGCTTCAATTGTTGTCGTCCATTCCTCCAACCATCTCGCTGCGGACAAGGCTTTATCTAAAAATTACAAAAAGGTTGGAAAAATACCTCACAGGTGGTGGTTTCCAGAACATACATATAGGGATCTTAATGCTATCAATTTAGTTACCAAACTTACAGATACTAAACATTGGAATATATTTTTGGAGTATTGGTTATTTAGAAAAGGAGTAGGTAAAAGCATCGGAAGTGAGGACGCATACATCTATACTAGCAATACTTTCCCAAATATAGATTTTGTCGGAGACAGTTACCGAGAGTAGGGCTCCAGTTAAAAAGAATCACCAGATATAAGGACAGGATTTGAAAAAGTCTTCATTGTGGGTATTTACAGGGATATCATTGTTAATAATATTCGCCCTCACTATTGATATTGGTGAAATATGGAACACTTTCAAAAAGGCAAACTACTTAGTTATTGTCCCTGGAATTTTGGCATACTTTTTGGGTGTGTGGTTCCGAACATGGAGATGGCAAGTACTTCTTTCCGGAATAGATGAAATTAAAATTCGAACCCTGTTTCCTATAGTTATAATTGGATATATGGCAAACAATATTCTCCCCTTTAGACTAGGGGAATTGATAAGAGGATATTATCTAAAAAATAAGGAAGGGGTTCCGACTGCAACAGCATTAAGCACGATCTTTGTAGAACGTATTATGGATGGTCTAGCCCTTATATTTATTCTCGCAGGGTCATCTATGTCTGTACCGTTTGATGCGATTTTTTCAAGACTATCTCAAATCACCAAACTAGACGAAACATTCTTACTCGTAATTTTCACCTCTCCGTTCGCAATCCTATTTGGTTTATTGATAGCTATTGCACTTAATGGGCCAAGGTCCATGGTTATCTTTGGCCAATTAACCTCTCGGCTTCCCAGAAATTTGGCCCGTAATATAAATCACCTTACAGAAGATGTAGTAAAAGGCCTATACTCCTTAAGGAATTGGAAAATAACCTGCAAAGCCTTGTTACTATCTTTACCTATTTGGATACTTGAAGCAGTATTATTCCATACTGTTTTAGTAAGTCTCGGGATCCTACCTATCAATTCCAGTTTAGGGCACATTTTTGCCTCATCGGTCAGTATCACTGCCATAACAAACATTGGGGCATCTATACCGTCGATGCCAGGTGGAATAGGTTTGTTCGAAATGATAGCCCGTGAAACACTTATGGTAATTGAGCCCACAAGTGTTAGCCGATCGGAAGCCGCAGCTTTTGCTACCCTTACTCACCTATGCCTAATGGTGCCTATAGTACTTTTAGGCCAATTATTTCTATGGGCAGAGGGTCTTTCTTTAAGAAAACTTCGTCATGAAATATAAATATTACGAAGGTTTAATCAATAAAGGTATTGCATGAAATTTGGGATTATAGGAGCTGGAGCGACAGGGTTAGCAGCTGCTTACGATCTTTCATCAAAAGGTCATAAGGTAAAAATATATGAAGCCGCTGATTTTATAGGAGGACATGCCTCCACATTCCAAGTGGCTGGGAGCGAGCTGGAAAAGGGGTATCACCACTGGTTTACAAATGACACAGATATTATTTCCCTGATGGCTGAAATCGGCCTCGAAGAAACTATTAAATGGTTTCCATCCAGTGTTGGAACGTTTCAGGATGGGGAAATATATAAATTTCTGAGCCCCTTTGATTTGATGAAATACAAGCCGCTAGGGGTTATTGATCGAATAAAGATGGGGATATCGTCATTACAGATACGGTATATAAAAGAGTGGCAAAAACTCGAATCCATATCCGCGAAAGAATGGCTGATCAGAAATACGAATATAAAAATTTATGCTGCATTTTGGGAGCCAATGCTAAGAGGTAAATTCGGGGAGGAAAACCACGACAAAATCAGCATGGCATGGATTTGGGGAAAAATGACCACTCGATTTGCATCCAGAAAAAACATTTTTACTAAAGAAGTCTTAGGGTATCCAAACGGAAGTTTCTCTCATTTTTTCGGCCAATTGGCTAAAACATGTGAGTTAAATTCGGCAGAAATTTTTTTATCCACCCAAATAAAAAGAATCCGAGGTTCGAATTCTGGAGAGGTTTTGATGACTATTGGGCCACAAGAAAAAGAAGAAGCCTTCGATGCAGTCATCTCCTCCACACCATCTCACGTTTTTAACCGCTTGGCAGAAGGTCTATCAAACGAATACCGCTCTAAGCTTTTAAATGTAAAATATATGGCGGCAGTTCTTATTATTCTAGTACTAGAATATCCCTTGTCTGATGTTTACTGGCTCAACATAGCTGACCGATCTATTCCTTTCATTGGATTAATCGAGCACACAAACTTGGTGGGATCGGAAAGGTATGGGAACACCCATATAGTGTATTTGTCTAATTATTTATCTGAGGATCATGAGTTATACAAAATGGATGGAAGTGAATTATTTGATAGTTACCTACCTCATTTAAAAAAAATAAACCCAGATTTCACAGTCGAATGGGTGAAGGAATACCATCACCATAAAATACCCAACGCTCAACCAGTAGTTGACACAAATTACGGCAAAAATATTCCAGCTCACCAGACTGGAATTCAAAACTTGTATTTAGCCAATACCTCTCAGGTTTATCCACAAGACAGAGGTACTAATTACAGTGTTGCAATGGGTCGTAAAATGGCCCATTTGGCTTTATCAAATCTCAAAAACAAATGAATTGTCCGAGTAAGGCCCCTATGATATGCTTGTGACAATTTTTACAAAGATGAGGGTAAGCATCTTTGACAGCAGATAAAGACAAACTTAGAACTAGAATTCAACAGGCCATTCAGTCCCAAAAAAGGCCTACTGTCACTGTACTATCTTCCTTGCTGGCAATTCAGGATTCGATGGGATACATTCCTGAAGAAGCAATAGAAGAGGTAGCGGTTCATTCCAATACCTCAATTAATTCAGTATTTGGTGTAGCCTCCTTCTACCCTAATTTTAGGTTTACGCCTCCAGGTGAACACTCAGTAGAAGTCTGTTGGGGCCCTACTTGCCACTTAAAAGGAGCGACCGAAATTCTAGAGTCTGTCTTAGAAAAACTAGGGTTAGATTCGGAAGGTGACACTGGCGATGGTAAAGTCTCTTTCCGTTTTAACACGTGCCTTGGCGCGTGTTCACAAGCACCTGTGATAAGTGTAGATCATGAACTATACGGTAACGCAAAACCGGATATTGTCTCGAACCTGTTGGGTAGTTTATACGAAAAAGAAAACCTCCATTAGTAGGCCTTGATTAATCAATGAAATACAAAGAAATAGTCTCTCAGGCAACGGCGGAATGGACTGAAATGACTAGTGGCAAAGTTCCTTTGATCAGGATTGGAACAGCTATGTGTGGTCACGCCGCTGGTGCTTTCAGAGTGATCAAAGCCCTACAGGAATATTTAGATTCGACAGAGCTAGAAGTCAATATACAAGAGGTTGGATGCCTGGGCCTTTGTTACGCTGAACCTTTGTTAGATATAAAAAAACCAGGTAAATCAAGGCTTTTCTTCAACAATGTAACCCCGGAAGAAATTGAATATATAGTAGATGAGTATTTGATAAATGAAGGATACCCTAAGGAAAAAGTTTTTGGATATATTGGAGAAGAAGGGCCAGTCAATGGTGAAGATTCACTTGAGTCGATGCCGGGACTGAAACTTCAAAACAGAATAGCCCTCAGAAACGCGGGACATATTTCCCCACATGATATAAACCAGTACATAGCCAATGGAGGATACGCCGGTCTTTACAAAGCCCTGACTGACTTATCTCCTTCAGAGGTTATAGACGAAGTTAAGAATTCCGGTCTTAGAGGAAGGGGAGGAGCTGCGTTTCCAACCGGTGTGAAATGGAGTTTTTTGGTTGGATCACCCGGACCTACAAAATATATATTATGCAATTGTGAAGAAGGTGACCCCGGCGCCTATAATGACAAAGGAATCTTAGAGAGCGATCCCCACACTCTTCTAGAAGGCCTTGCAATAGCAGGTTACGCTACCGGGGCATCCAATGGAATCGTCTTCATAAGACACGGCCATGATGGCCCTATAGAAAGAACTGAGAAGGCTATTGAACAGGCCTACGCCCTAGGACTAATTGGAAACAATATATTAGGAACAGATTTCAATTTTGATATTGAAGTTGCATTAACAGGGGAATCTTATGTAGCCGGTGAGGAAACTGCCCTTATGGAGGCAGTGGAAGGGAAAAGGGCCATGCCCAGATTCAGACCACCGTTCCCGGCAGCATTTGGGGTTTGGGGAAAACCAAGCAACATTAATAATGTTAAATCACTTTCATACGCTCCGGAGATCATATCAAAAGGGGCCGACTGGTTCTCCTCTATTGGTGTCAACAAAAGCACTGGGACTGCCATTGTGTGCCTTAGTGGTGATGTGAATCGCCCAGGGTTATATGAGGTTCCAATGGGAATGTCCCTTGGTGAAGTGGTGGATGATCTAGGCGGGGGGGTCACTGACAACGGGCAGCTTAAACTCTTACAGACAGGAGGGCCTCTTGGAGGAGTGTTAGGACCAGACAGCAAGGATATTCATATAGATTTTGACGAAATGAGAAGCGCTGGAGCTATTTTCGGGTCGGGAGGAATAATTGTGGGAAGTGACAAGGTTTGTGCTGTCGATTTAACTAGAGTTCTGGTGGCTTTTTGCCAATTTGAATCCTGTGGTAAATGTTTCCCTTGTAGGTTAGGTATGGAACATTTACTGGAAATCGTAGAAAGGATATCAGACTGCGCTAGTAAACCTGGAGATATGGACTTGATGAAAAGTATTGGCGGCACAATGGAGGCCGGATCTCTTTGTGGACACGGCCAATTAGGTTTTGGTCCTATAAGGTCTGCTATCACCCATTTTGAAGAAGATTTTAGACTTCACATAGAGGAAAACCGTTGCCCAACAGGAAGCTGTGACCGACCGAAAATAGTACCGAAAAATACTAGGCCCTACGCTACCGACCACATAGCCGGAGAGTAATATGTCAGACAAAGTTAATCTCACGATAGATGGAGTAGAAATACAGGCTGAGCCAGGTAGCATGATAATTCAAGCTGCCATGGATAACGAAATGTACATACCATACCTGTGTTACTACCCAGGAATGAAACCTTACGGAGCCTGTCGGATGTGCGTGGTTAAAGCAGAATCCCCTACTCCAGATGGTAGTTATAGAGCACTCCCTGGGAGTCCAGCTTCTTGCACGACTCCTATCTCTGAAGGAATGAGAGTGGAAACCAATACAGGAGATTTAGTGGATCTTCGCAAAGGAATCATGGAGCTACTAATCTCAGAGCATCCGCATGGTTGTTTGAATTGCCACAGAATTGAACTTTGTGGTCCCACTGATGTATGCCTTAGACATGTTTCAGTGAATGACCGGTGTGTCACATGTCCAAAAAATGAAAGGTGTGAGCTAAAAGACACTGTTAGATATATGGAAATGGAGTTGACCACCCCACTGACATACAACAACAGGCATCTTCCTTTGGAGGTGAAAGATCCCTACTGGGATATGGACATGAATTTATGCATCGTATGCTCTAGATGCGTAAGAGCATGTGATGAAGTAAGAGGAGATCAAGCGATTACCTTAAAAGACAGATCCGGCAGGAGCATAATTGGGACCGCAGCTGGTACTTCCTTGCTTGAATCCGGGTGCGAATTTTGTGGAGCATGTATAGACGTCTGCCCCACCGGAGCAATCGTTGAAAGGGATTACAAGTGGGATAAAGCAGTACAAAAAGTTGCTACGACTTGCCCTCATTGCCCTGTTGGTTGCCAACTAGATCTTGATGTCAATAAACGAAACAAAGTGGTGAGGTCTATCCCGAATCGACAAGCAGAGGCCAATATGGGTATGGCCTGTTTTAAAGGTAAGTTCGGGTTGGATTTTGTTAACAACAAAAATAAATTAAAGAAACCCATGGTACGCAAAAATTCAGAACTCGAGGAAGTCACATGGCCCGAGGCACTAGATTTTGTAGCCAGCAAATTAGCGAATCACAAGAATGGTGATTACGCTTTGATCGCATCCGCAAGAGGTACGAATGAGGACAATTTTGCGGCTCAAAAATTTGCCCGAAGAGTGATGAAGTCTAACAACGTAAACGTCTCCTCAAATTCTCGGCCAAAACTGGTAGATTCTCTGCAGGATTTAATAGGCGATGATTGTGCCTCAAACAAAATATGGGAGCTATTGGATTCACAAGTCATACTACTAGTGTCGGCGAACATAACAGAAGAACAAAACGTTGCGTCCGTTCCTATAAAACAAGCGGTGGCCAAAGGCGCCAAATTAATAGTAATAGACCAACGGGAGACCGAATTAACAAGATATGCCACAAAATGGATCCGACCTCTAATAAATTCAGAACCCATTTTGATAGGTGGGATTTTGCGAAGCATAGTAGACCAGTCGCTGGAAGACCATGACTTTGCCACCGAAAAATGTAAAGGTTATGATGAATTCCGAAATTCCCTATGGGATTTTGATTTAGTGAAGGTCAGTGAGCGGACAGGAATAAGTCAAGAAGAGATCCGGGAAATGGCTCAAATATTTGCTAATACCGAGGCCTCTTCAATCCTATACGGTCTTGAGACAATATCTGACACCCACATAGACGACACAGTGAAATCTCTAGTTAATTTATCTCTAATTACCGGAAATTTAGGGAAAAACTCAGGCGGCATATATCCGCTATTTTCGGGAGCCAACCAACAAGGATCTAGAGATGTCGGATGCGTACCTAACTTGTTACCTGGGCACAGGCCAACCGCCTCACCAGGTATAGATCTAACGGAAATATCTGAGGCCTGCTCCTCTGGAGCTATAAAGGCTTTACACCTAATCGGGGATGAATTGTTTCATAACACCGCAAACCGGTCAGAGTTTCTAGACAAAATCAAAGCCACAAATTTACTGATAGTCCATGAAAGTTTCGCCAGCGACGTAACTGACATAGCAGATGTTGTATTACCTTCGGCCCTTTTTACCGAAAAAACTGGCACGTACACCAATATGGAAGGCAGAATACACCGACTTCGGCCGGCATTAGGGCCCGTTGGTGATGAGGATGAAGATTGGAGAATACTATCTCAGATAGCCGCAAGATTGGGATCAGAGGACCTGCCTTATTCTTCCTCTAACGATGTACTAATTGAAATAACAAACGAGGTGGAAACTTACAAAACCCTTGAGGCTGACAGCCTGGATTCCCAAGGACACATCAGGAAACCCATCTTGAATTCAAGTTATGTTTTCTCTCCTATTGAATTCACACAAAGAGAGGAACTCTTGGTAGATGATCAATACCCTATGGTTTTTGCACCTGGTAGGGTACTTTTTGACGCAGACCGAGACGCAGGCATCGTTACGGAAAATGACTTAAATACCATCACAAGACGTGAGATTATCGAAATGAATGAGGAAGACGCAAATAAAGCGGGTATTTCGGAGGGGGATGTAATCAAAATATTAGGTGAGAAATTTGAATTAACCGGCAATGCGCACCTCAATGGCCTGCATTCAGGAATGGTTGCTACTACTACGTTATTCGGCACTTTAATCGAATCGTTGAATAACAGTACGGAACCAGATCCGATGGCTAAAATTGAGGGTTTGAGACTCTGTAAAGTACGCGTAGAAAAAGGCTGAACAAAAGGGTAACAGAGTGGTACAGGAGTATTTATGACAACAAGAAAATTCCCTCAAAAGGCACCATTACAAGAAATCGACATAGTGCGCAGAGAAAATCACACCGAAGATTTAGCACTCATGTGGCTTGAAAAACCAGACGGTTACACCTTCAAACCCGGCCAATATTGCACAATCGGGCATGATGGAATTGAGAGAGCATATTCTATAGCTTCTGCTCCGCATGAAGAGTTTATAGAATTATTTATAGAGTTAATCCCTGTAGAAGAAGGTGGAGTGCTGACCCCGATACTTTGGGATCTGGGTAAAGGTGACAAAGTGACGATACGTCCTCGAGCTAAGGGCATATTCACATTCAAAGAAGAAATGGAGAATCAGTTTCTCGTTTCTACAGTAACCGGTGTAGTTCCTTACGTTAGCTTCATAAGAGACTATCTCAGGAAAAACCGAAGCGGCCATCACTTTTATGTCCTAGAAGGAGCGAGCTATACAGATGAGTTTGTATACGATAAAGAGTTTGAAACTTTAAGTGTCTTAAACCCTTCCTTGGTAACTTTTGTTCCAACAATCAGTCGTCCCAATGAAGACAGAAATTCGACTTGGTCTAGGGATACAGGAAGAGTAAACAATATCGTCAGAGATAAGCTCGACCAATTCAACCTCACAACTGCCGATACAATGATTTATGCCTGTGGCCACCCAGGAATGATTGAGGATGTGAAGGAAAAAGTAACTGGCGATGGATATGAATTCTTAGAAGAAAGGTTCTGGAAAGATGATTAGACCAGAGTTAAAGTTAACTCATTAGTCGGACTTTCAATAATATAAATATTTTTACTTTGATTTTTAGTTAAAATGCTGTGCATCCTCATATGGACGTATTCTCTATGGCGACCCCGGCTCGACAACAATATTTGGACATCAAATCAAATCACCCAAACGATATTCTGCTCTTCAGGATGGGGGATTTCTACGAAACCTTTGACGATGACGCCAAAGTGGTTGCGAAAGATCTTGAAATCGCTTTAACCTCTAGGGAAATGGGGAAAGGTGAGAAAGTTCCATTAGCCGGGATTCCATATCATTCTCTTGACGGATATCTATCCAAATTGATCTCCAAAGGACACCGAATCGCGATTTGTGAACAAACTAGCGATCCAAGTGCCTCAAAAGGTATCGTCGACAGGGAAGTGGTTCGAATTGTGACTCCAGGCACAATAACGGAAGATCAGCTTTTAGAAAAAAATGTCAACAACTATCTTGCCTCGATAGTTATCAAAGACCATTCCGTAGGGGTTGCCTATGTAGACATTACAACAACAGAATCCTTGACAACCGAGATACAAATTGAAGATTTAACCACTGAAATAAATAGGATAAATCCGAGAGAAGTAATATTATCTAAGCCTTTGCCAGGGCACATTTCTGAGAACATAAATGCTCATATTACTTTGCTAGATGAAGAAAGGAGCATTGCTAATAACTCTCGCAAAATAGTCGAACAAAACTTCAAAGTGGCTTCGCTGGAATCGTTTGGCTGCGACAAACTCACCCTTGGAATCGAAGCAGCAGCTCAAATTATTGAGTATTTGAAAACACATCAGCGGTCCGCATTAAAAACCATTCCCACATTGAAAACATATTCTACACAACCATTTATGTCTCTTGATGAACAAACGAGTCGTAATTTGGAAATTTTTTCAAGTGGTAGAGAGAATTCTCAAGAATCCTCTTTGTACTCAACATTAGATAAAACCCAAACACCAATGGGAGGAAGACTACTCCGGAAATGGCTAGGACAACCTCTTCTAGAATTAGATTTACTTGAGGAAAGACAGAAAGCCATAGAATGGTTTATGAAAGACCCGATACGAAGGAATCAAATCGCAAAAATTTTAACTTCCATATCGGATATTGAGCGCCTTGCAACAAAGGTAAAAATGGGTACAGCGGGGCCAAGGGATCTAACCGGTCTAGGTAACAGTTTGGGAGTTATACCTGAACTTATTTCCATAGCAGGCAAGCAAATCGAAAACGAGGAAACTTTTTGGGTTCTCAATGAATTTAGTGATAATTCAATCCCATATGAATTGATTACAAAATCTATTGAACCTGAATCTCCTCCATCTGTAGGGGAAGGAAGAACAATCAAAGCTGGTTTCTCTAGGACTTTGGATTTATTAAAGCAAGAATCCACCGCAGCCAAAGCTAACATGGCTAACATTGAATCTCGTGAAAGAGAGGAAACGGGAATTAAATCGTTGAAAATTGGCTATAACAAGGTCTTCGGGTATTACCTTGAAGTGAGCAAATCGTATATCTCCCAAGTCCCCCCAGATTATGTGCGCCGCCAAACCCTGGTGGGAGGTGAACGATACATCACACCAGAAATGAAAGACTATGAAGCAGTCATACTCAACGCAGGTTCAAAAATAGAAGAAGTTGAGAAAAGATTATTTGAAGAGATTTGTTCAAATATATCTATGCATCTGGAAGCACTACTGAAAACATCATATGCGATTTCACTCATGGATCTGTTTTATTCTCTATCAAGAATTGCGTCGGAGCGTAATTACATTAAACCAATTCTTAATAACTCAGACACAATCGATATCAAATCAGGCAGACATCCCGTAATAGAACAAATAGTGGGCCCTGGGGAGTTTGTGCCTAACGATACAAATGTGTCGAATACATTCAATCAAATATTGCTGATAACCGGCCCAAATATGTCTGGTAAATCCACCTATCTTCGCCAGGTTGGTATTCTTACATTGATGGCTCAAATCGGCAGTTTCATACCGGCTGAATCTGCCACAATAGGAATTGTAGATAGAATATTTACAAGGGTGGGTCTGCAGGATGATCTTACAAAAGGCCAATCAACTTTCATGGTAGAGATGTTAGAAACAGCGTCCATTCTAAACCAAGCAACTAAGAAATCCTTGATTATTCTCGACGAAATTGGTAGGGGCACTAGCACGTACGATGGGCTTGCAATAGCTCAAGCAGTAACAGAGTTTATCCATGAGGAAAAAACTCTAGGATGTAAAACATTATTCGCCACTCATTATCATGAAATGACTGAGTTATCCAAGCATCTAGACAGAATAACTAACTTGCACGTATCCGTTTCGGACATAAATAGTGAACTCATATTCTTAAGGCAACTGTTACCTGGGGGAGCAGATAAAAGTTACGGGGTACATGTAGCCAAATTGGCAGGCCTCCCGCCAAAAATCGTAGGAAGGGCGTGGGAGATATTAGCAATGCTGGAAAATGATAAAAGCTCAATTGCATCCACATTGAACGAAAGTGCCGAAAAACCATTCCAAACACAAATGTTTACTCACCGTAATTGGCTAGAAGAAGAACTGTCAAACACTGATATAGATGCTATGACACCATTGGAAGCATTGATCAAATTACAGTCATTAAAGGATCAGACCAAAACCTTGAATTAATCTGACAATGCTTCTTGGGCTGCCAAAATCATCACATCAACTGGTGCTTCTTTACCCGTCCAAAGATTAAAAGATGCAGCTCCCTGTAGAACGAGCATCGGTAGACCCGTCAGTATTTTAGCTCCCGTTTCAGCTGCATGTACCAACATAGGAGTTTTAAGTGGGTTATACACCATATCATTTACTAAAACACCCGCTTTGACATTAATACCCTCTAGTGGATTACTGTTTTCAACTGAGGTATGTTTCATTCCTATAGCGGTTGAATTGACGATTAGAGATGCCGAATCTACAGCTTTCAAAAAACCAGGACTATTTAATAATACAGGACTAACTTTGTCTTTGGCAGAAAATTCAGACGCTAATTTCTCAGCCCTCTGGTAGGTCCGATTTGCTATCACCAAGGAACCTACTTTGTTTCCCACCAATGCGTAGGCTGCAGCCCTGGCAGCACCTCCTGCTCCTATTAACAGCACAGCTTCTCCTGAGGGATCATAATTTCCATATTCTGAAATAGCTTGAATAAATCCCACGGTGTCAGTGTTATATCCCACCAAAGTACCGGAATCATTAACTACGGTATTCACTGAACCTACCTTCTCCGCCCAATCATCTATTTCATCCAACAACTCTATGACAGCTTCTTTATAGGGAATGGTTACATTCGCACCCATAAAAGAAGTACTTCTCAAAGCGTTCACCTTATCAGATAAGTCTTCTGGCTTAGTTGCCCAAGCTTGGTAGGATGCCTCTATACCCAAAAATCCAAAAGCTGCATTTTGGAAATACGGTGATATTGAATGTCCTAACGGATACCCTAGGATTCCAGATTTTCTTAACATAAACTAAATCCATAAAAAGTTGCGGTCATTTCTAATATGTGGCGAAACAGGTCTAGATATAAGAAATATAAGTTAATATAAGAAGCACTTCAAGAAAGCACAGGGTGAAATAGCCAAATTGAGTAACCTAAAACCAACCACAATTACTGCCTTGGAGCACACAGTGTCTCAATGCGAAAATTGTGGATTATCAAAATCTAGAAACCGTACTGTACCCGGCGAAGGTAATTATGATGCACAAGTTATGATGATAGGAGAAGCTCCCGGTTCTAATGAAGACAAAACAGGTAGACCTTTTGCCGGTAGGGCCGGAAATTTGCTAAATGAACTCCTTGATTCAGTCAGTATAAAAAGATCTCAAATATACATCACAAATACGCTCAAGTGCCGGCCACCTAGTAATAGAGACCCGCAACAAACCGAGATCAATTCATGTGAACCATATCTAGCCTTGCAAATTTCGTTGATCAACCCCTCCATAATAATCACGTTGGGAAGATTTTCTTTTTCAAAATTCTTCCCGAACATAACATTGAGTAAAGCTAGAGGAATTGTCCGTGAATGGAATGGTATTAAGATATTACCGATGTATCATCCAGCAGCGGCCCTTTATAATCCAAGCCTGAAACCTAAATTGTTACAAGATTTTCAACAAATCCCTTCCTTGATCAATATAAGTTCACCATCCATTTCCGACCAACCGCAAAAGTATCCGGCCACTCAAGTAAGTTTATTTGGAGATCCTTTTGAATAACAAAACATTGAAGGTAATACCCCTTGGAGGCCTGGGAGAAATCGGTAAAAACATGATGGCCGTTGAATATGATGACCAGATTATAATAATTGATGCTGGCATAGCGTTTCCTTCAGAAATTAAGCCCACATACAGTTTCGGGGTGCCCGATACAACCTATTTAAATGAAAGAAAACATATGATTTTAGGTGTATTAATCACCCATGGACATGACGATCACATCGGTGGCTTATCACATTTTCTAAATAATTTTAATGTGCCTGTATATTCAAGTAAATTAACTAGCGAATTTATCAAGTTTAAACTCGGAAATAAGAATCAACATGACTTACATATTATAAAATTTTATGACTCATATTCTTTAGGATGCTTCGAATTTCAATTTTTTCCCGTATGTCATTCCATTCCGGACGCCGCAGGAATAGCCTTGAAAAGTCCTGTAGGTTTATTAGTTCATACGGGGGATTTTAAGTTCGATGATAACCCGACACTTGGTAACCCTGTTGATTTTGAATATCTATCCAATTTATCTTCAAACACTAATCTGATTTTATGTTCGGACTCGACTTACGCTGAAAAGGATGGTTTTACGGATTCTGAATCTATGCTGGAGGAAAAACTAAACCAGATAATTTCACGATCTAAAGGTAGAGTATTAATTGCAACATTTTCTTCCTTACTTTCTAGAATTCAACAAATAATCACTATTTCCTCAGTACTAGGTCGTAAGGTATCTGTGGTCGGTCGAAGCATGAATAGGAATCTTAAAGTCGCTCTCGATTTAGGTTATGTAGTTGATCCCCAAAACATCGTTATACCCCTAAAAGACTCGAAAAAATTACCCGACCATCAGGTTTTGCTTATAACAACCGGTGCACAGGGTGAAAGCAGTTCTGCCATGGGGTTAATTTCCCGCAGAGAGCATAGCGATGTTTCAATAAAAAAAGGTGACACCATAGTTATATCTTCATCTCCGATCCCTGGGAATGAAATTAAATATTCCCATATGATAAATAATCTGTTCCGACAGGGCGGACAAGTAATATATCAAAACATATCTCTTGTTCACGTACATGGACACGGCAGTAAAGAAGATTTAAGGCATATGATAGAGCTTGTTAAACCTAAATATTTTATACCCATTCATGGGGAGACAAGACATCTAGTGGCTCATGCAAATATCGCAGAAAAAAGTGGAGTAGAAAGGAAGAATATTTTTTTGATTGAAGATGGAGAAACTGTGGAATTCACAGGCAGTAAAGCAACACTGGGAAACAAAGTTCACTCTGGGACCATATATATTGATGGTTCAGGCCCACCAAAACTCAAATAAATTAGTACAAACTCTGCTAGCCTAAACTGCCCATATTTTACTAGACTAAATTACAGGATTTATTTGCTCTTGTTCCTGTTTAGACACACGTGACAGGTATAATATGAACGGAAATATTGATGATAACCAATCTAGCATCATCCCACTCAATCCCTCTATTATTTTATTTTGGGTTGCAATTGCAGCCGTATGTGCCAGTTCAATAATTGCAACTGCATTCTTTGAATCACAAATACCTGGGTTCCTGACTGGTTACATAAGTTCTTTTGTCGAATGGACTGGACTTGGAATTATTTTGCCTTGCTTTTGGTTAATTGCTATTGGTATCGTGTCTGGTTTACAAAAAATTAAGCGTATACTCTCGAATTATCTCAGAGAAATTGTTGGTACTTTAATAATAACTGGATCTTTGTGGGGAGCGATAAGTTTTATAGATTTTTCTGCTATTGAAATAATTTCAAATATCGGAGAAGGATCCATCGGTGGGGAGGTTGGACTTCACATAATTGGCGGAAACTCGTTAATGGGCTGGTTGAGAACATTCTCGTTATTCTACGTTGGATTGGTAATAATCAAACCACCTATTTCGGTTAAATCCTGGCAGATCATGGTACTGTCCGTTTGGTCATTAGGACTGGTTGCAAAATTCGTATACTTAAGCATTTTCAATAAAAAGGCTTCAAAAAATACGTCTGAGAAAAAAGAACCCAAACCCTTCGTGCCCATGCCACCTGAAGTTCTTACTCCCCATATAAAAGAGAGTCAGATTATCAAAAACGCCCCTATGATGAACAAACCTAGTATTCAAAATACTCTGATTGAAACACCAATTAAGGTCCCAATCCTACCCAATTCGACACCTTCTACCAATGATCTCCTTTCTAGCTATGTTTCTTCATCTAACGTCACGATAAATCAACTAACCCCAGCCGAAGAAGGGTCTACTACCAATGTAGATGAAACAACCTTAGAACCTGTTCAGGCTGAGTCAGATCTGATAAATACGGAAAGTACAACCTCTGATCCCAATAAATTCAATAAATACTGGTCCAAGTCTTCCTCAAAAGAAGATCTGTCGCTCAAAACAGACTCACAAATTAATAATTTGGTCGAATTTAAAGCAGATCCTGATGTGGATAAGAGCAAAAAATTGAATAACCTACTCCTAAATTCGGCCAGTGTGTCAACTTCTTGGAAGCTTCCAGATATGAACCTGCTTTCTGGAATATCAGAAGGTGGTATCAGTAATGATGAAATACGCGACACTGCGAACACCATCAAAAACACATTCGCCGACTACAAAATAGAAATAGCAGTAGAAAAAGTCAGACCTGGCCCAACTGTAACCATGTACGGAATTCAACCTGGATGGGTCAGAAAAGTAAAGAGGGTTAAATCTAGAGACGAGGATGGTAACCTTGAATTAGATGTAAATGGAAAACCCGCTATGGTTCAACAGGAAGAAAAAACTCGAGTCAGCGTAGATAGCATTTTGCGTAGGGAAAAGGATTTATCATTAGCTCTAAAAACTCCCAGTCTTAGGATCGAAACTCCAGTGATGGGGGAATCTCTTTTAGGCATTGAAGTGCCCAATCATACTCCAAGTCTTGTGGCATTAAAAAATGTTATGGAAAGTGCACCGTACACGTCATTGGCAAAGAACAGTCACTTACCTGTAGCTCTTGGAAAAGGTTCTGATGGAGAAGAAGTTTCCTTTGATCTATCTAATATGCCTCATTTATTAATCGCAGGAGCCACGGGAAGCGGCAAAAGTGTTTGCATCAACGCAATAATAACTGGCCTGATTATGGAAAAAGATCCTTCAGAAATGCAGTTGCTTCTCATAGACCCAAAAAGAGTAGAACTAACTCCATACAACGGTATCCCGCATTTAATGACTCCTGTCATAGTGGAAAATGATAAGGTCGTGGGAATCCTCAAGGGATTGATCCAAGAAATGATGAATAGGTATCGGCGCATGGAGGAAACAGGGGTACGAAATATAGCTTCATTTAACAGTAAAGGCGGTGTGAAAATGCCTTACATCGTCGTCGCCATAGACGAATTGGCTGATTTGATGATGACCGCTGCCTTCGATATAGAGCAATCTATCTGCCGGTTAGCACAGCTAGGTAGGGCCACGGGAATTCATTTGATAGTCGCAACTCAAAGACCCTCTGTCGATGTGATAACTGGGCTAATAAAAGCTAACTTCCCAAGCAGGATTAGCTTCGCTGTAGCTTCTCAAATAGATTCCCGGACCATCCTTGACTCGATGGGGGCGGAACGATTATTGGGGCGAGGTGACATGCTCTACCAGCCGATAGATGCCACAAGGCCTGCAAGAGTTCAAAATGTTTTCATAGGAGACGAGGAGATTGGAGATATAGTTCATCATTGGTCAAGCACGCCGCGGGGATACAAAGCAGAAATTGACCTAAACGTCTTTAACGATGAAAACTCTGACACTATGAGGGGGTCTGACCCCATTGGAGCGAACACTCAAGATGAGCTGTTTGAAAAAGCAATGAACCTTGCTCAAAAACATACCAAAATGTCTACCTCATTACTTCAAAGAAGGCTTAGAATTGGATATCCTAGGGCGGCACGTCTCATGGATGAATTAGAGGATATGGGTGTTGTGGGTCCTAGTGATGGTTCCAAATCAAGAGATGTGCTTTCTTCAACCTAACAATAGATATTACCTTCTTACTAAAATAATATTGGTGCATTATGGTTAGTTATTTTTCGAGTATGATGTCCCGATTATTGAATAGAGATGAATCCGACACAACAGTTCAGGACGAAAACAAATACTGTTTGATGTGCAGTTCTGATCTGAATAAATCAGATGTTTATAAAAGGTATAAAATATGTGATACCTGTGGATTTCATTACAGCATGAGTGCTAGAGACAGAGTCAATTCTATAGTTGATTTTGAATCATTTAAAGAAATTAACAGAAATTTGGTATCTGTTGACCCGATTTCCTTCACATCTTCCGCTTCATACAAGGAAACCTTGTATAAAGATCAAAAACGGACTGGAATCACAGAGGCTGTTTTGACTGGTACCTGCAGTATTGATGGGATTATTTGTATGATTATCTCATTCGATTTCGGATTTATGGGAGGGTCCATGGGGTGTGCTGTGGGACAGAAAATTTCCCTTGCAGTAGGAACAGCCGAAAAGAAGAAATTGCCTCTATTGGCCATTATATCGGGAGGAGGGTCTCGAATCCAAGAAGGAGTTTTGTCATTGATGCAGATGGCCAAAACCACGATCGCAGTCAACAAGCATAACTCCAAAAGATTACCGTTTATATCTATTTTCTCAAATCCATCTACAGGACAGGCTTTCGCCAGCTTTGCCAATCTAGCCGATATAACAATCGCTGAACCAGGGGCTGTTTTGGGATATAATCCTATAGGTATAACTCAAACTAAAGATGATTCACCCAACTTTGACCACCAAACCTCTGAGTCACATCTCGAACACGGGCTGATTGATGCTATTGCTTCTCGAACTGAGATAAGAGAAGTTGTCTCTGTCATATTAGATCTCCTTCGAAAGGAATTTACTTTAAACAGAACGAATAGAAGTGGTGAAATTTCTGTTAATAATCCAAAAAATGTGGCCTGGCATTCTGTTCAATTAGCTCGTCATACATCACGGCCTACATCCTTGGATTATATGGCACGCATACTGGATAATTTTGTGGAGATGCATGGGGATAAACACTATTCTGACGACCCGGCAATAAGCTGTGGAATCGGGCAATTAGGAGGCCAAACCGTTGTTATCATCGGTCAGAATCGTTCAAAAGACCCCGTGTCGGGAGAAGTATTAAGAATATTGCCAGAAGGGTTCCGAAAATGTCAGAGAGCTATAAAAATTGCCGAGAAATTCAATTTGCCAATAATTTCGTTAATCGACACCCCAGGAGCGAATATTTCCCTGGAAGCAGAAAATCGAGGACTCGCTCATTCCATCGCAACGACAATGTCTCTTTTGGCTGATCAAAAAGCACCTACTATTGCAGTGGTGATTGGAGAAGGTGGAAGCGGAGGGGCTCTTTCATTAGGAATAGCTGACAGGGTAATCATGATGGAAAATGCTATTTTTTCCGCCATATCACCTGAAGAGGCCGCAAATCTTATTTATAGAGACAAAAACAGGGCGAATGAAGCGGCTGAGTCGCTAAAACTCACGGCTTCAGATTGTAAAGCCCTTGGAATAGTAGACGTAATCGTTTCAGAACCTGACGGTGGTGCACACGCCGATCATCATGAATCATCCAGATTGCTTAAAAGAGCATTATTACAACAACTGTTTGAAGTTCAAAACAACTCGACCAGAAAAAGACTCAGGGAACGCTATAAAAAATTTGAAAATATTGGTGAATACAGTTCATATTTCAGAAGTACAGTAACCAGAGAATTGAATCTTCTTCAGCACTCGATCACAGACCGAATCAAAGGCATTAGACGAACCTGAAAATTGGCCCACAAAATGTGGCTAGATACTTAAAATGCCCCCCCGGTTCGAACGCCCAGATTCGAATACAGCTATATCCGTCTCGTCTTCCAAGGTAAGACCTATATCATCTAGTCCGTTCAGCATGCAGTGACGTCTGAATGGTTCAATAGAAAACTCAGCCACTACTTCCTCATTCTCATCCCATATCCTTTGTGATTCTAAATCTATATTAATCCTATATTCCGGATCATTTTCTGAATTCTCAATTATTTGAGCCACTGTATCTTCAGGTAAAACTACTGGCAAAACACCATTTTGAAAACAGTTGCTGAAAAAAATATCCCCAAAACTGGGAGCGATAATACATTTAAACCCGTAGTCTTGCAGGGCCCACGGGGCGTGCTCGCGAGAGGAACCACATCCGAAATTCCTTCCACTCACAAGTATCTCAGCCGCACTGTATCTTTTTTGATTTAGAATAAAATCTTTATTCTCAGAACCGTCGGGCATAAACCTCCAATCGTTGAACAAAAATTGACCGAATCCTGTTCTCTCAACCCGCTTTAAAAATTGTTTCGGAATGATTTGATCAGTATCTACATTAACTCTATTAATAGGAGCTAGTTTGGCATTTAAGGAAACGAAAGGTTCCATTTTAGTTCTTCCTTGTTCTTTTATTTACCATTCACGTATATCAACGAAATGCCCTGCTATCGCTGCTGCTGCCGCCATTTCTGGGCTAACCAAATGAGTTCTGCCTCCCCTGCCCTGTCTTCCTTCAAAGTTTCTGTTTGAAGTGGAAGCGCATCTTTCTCCCGGCTGTAATATGTCAGGGTTCATACCCAGACACATAGAGCAACCCGCCTCTCTCCAATCAAACCCAGCTCCTATGAATATTTTGTCGAGTCCCTCATCTTCTGCTTGGCGTTTTATGGCATTAGAACCAGGCACGACCATAGCATAGACAGCATCACTAACTTTTTTCCCTTCGGCTACTCGCGCAGCCGCCCGCAAGTCTTCTATTCTTGAATTGGTACAGGAACCGATAAAAATACGATCTACAGGTATATCTTGTATTCTAGTCCCGGGTTCCAGGTCCATGTAAGTTAAGGCTCTTTCAACAGACTCTCTTTCTCCTTCATCAGAATAGTCATCGGGACTTGGTATTCGGGATGATATCGAAGCTACCATTCCCGGGTTGGTACCCCAACTGACATGAGGCTCTAGATCCTCAGACTTAATAATGACCACCTCGTCATATTCTGCGTCGTCATCAGTGGAAAGTTTTCTCCACTCACTTACTGCCTTTTTAAAATCTTCAGCTTGTGGGACATTATCCCTTCCTCTCATATAATCGAATGTGACTTGATCAGGTGCTACCATGCCGGCCCTTGCACCAGCTTCGATGCTCATATTGCACACAGTCATTCGGCCTTCCATCGACAGAGAGGTTATCCCTTCTCCTGTATATTCGATTACATGACCGGTCGCTCCTGCTGTGCCAATTTCACCAATTATGCTTAACACAACATCCTTTGCAGAAACTCCTGATGGCAAAGGTCCTTCGACTCTCACCTCCATGGTTTTCGGTTTGAATTGCCTAAGTGTCTGAGTAGCCAACACGTGTTCAACTTCGGATGTTCCTATTCCTATAGCAAATGCTCCGAAAGCACCATGTGTAGAAGTGTGGCTGTCACCACACACGATTGTCTTGCCGGGTTGAGTATGCCCTTGCTCTGGCCCTATAACATGAACAATGCCCTGCAAAGGGCTAAATCTATCGTGAAGAGTCACTCCAAATTCCTCACAGTTTTGAGTCAGAACATCCAATTGCTGCTTAGCGATAGGGTCTGTTATCGGAAGGGAAAGGTCCCACGTCGGGGTGTTGTGGTCAGCCACCGCGAGCGTCAAATCTGGACGCCTTACAGGTCTCTCAGCCATTCTGAGCCCTTCAAAAGCTTGAGGCGAAGTAACTTCGTGAACAAGATGAAGGTCTATATATAAAAGTGAGGGTTGACCTTCTGCTTCCTTAACCAGATGAGCCTCCCATATCTTATCAAACATGGTTTTAGCTACCATTTAACACTCCGTTTTGGGTTCTAGGAATTTGATTTTTCTTAGGATAAAAACAATAGTTTTTGAATTATCCCGCGTTGGGATTAACCGCCAGAGACCGGTTTAGAGCGTTCATGTAAGCTTTAGCACTTGCGACTATAATGTCTGTGTCGCTACCTCTGCCTACAAAGGCATCACCTTGGAGTTCTATTCTGATTGTCACATCTCCGATAGCATCTATTCCTTCCGTAACTGAATCAACTCTAAATTCAGTGAGCCTATTCTCTATCCCTATTACTCGATTTATAGCCATATACACCGCGTCAACAGGCCCTGTACCAGTAGCTGCGTCTGTAATTTGCTCCCCTTCTGGGTTCCTGATTTTCACTGTTGCTGTCGGTACGCCATGATCACCGGTAGATACTTGAACATGCTCAAGATCATATACGGTTGGAATATCCGCAGTTCTACGGTTGGTTGATAGTAGAGTCTCAAGGTCTTGATCTGTGACCTCTCTCTTACGGTCTGCTAACTCCTTAAATGATTCAAAAACTTCGTTGAGTTCCACCTGCTCCAAACGGAATCCAAGTTCTTCTAATCTAGCCCTCAGACCAGCCCGGCCACTTAGTTTCCCTAAGACAAATGAGTTGCTTGGCCATCCTATGGATTTAGGATCCATAATTTCGAAGGTGCTGCTATCCTTCAAAACACCGTCCTGATGAATACCGGAGGCGTGTCGGAATGCATTAGCTCCCACTATCGCCTTGTTTGGTTGTACTGGGAAGCCCGTGATGTCACTCACCAATCTACTCGTCCTGTATATCTGAGTGGTATCTATATTAGTTGAGACATCAAAAAAATCGTTTCTCGTTTCAATAGCCATAATAATCTCTTCAAGCGATGCATTTCCTGCCCGTTCGCCAAGTCCATTGATGCACCCTTCGACCTGTCTGACCCCCGCTTTCACTGCAGCCAAACTATTAGCTACAGAAAGACCAAGGTCATTGTGGCAGTGAACACTCAATGTGGCTTTATCTATGTTGGGTACATTTCTTTTGATATCTTCGATTCTTTCTCCAAATTCTGACGGGATAATGTACCCGACGGTATCCGCTATATTGACTGTGGTGGCACCAGCATGTATGACCGCTTCCAGCATTTGATACAAATATTCAGGATCAGTCCGAGTCGCATCCATGGGAGAAAATTCTACGTCATCACAATATGTTTTCGCCCTCTCAACCGAGGCCACAGCAATATCGAGTACTTCCTCTGGATTCTTGCGCAATTGATTCATTATTTGTATGTCAGAACTGCTAATAAAAACATGAATACGAGGTCTGGCTGCTCCTTTAACCCCTTCCCAAGCCTTATCCACGTCGTCTATGTAACACCTTGCAAGAGAAGCTATTTTTGGAGTTCTAATCTCTGCGGCGATTTTTTGAACCGCCTGTAGGTCTCCAGGCGATGCCGCGGCGAATCCGGCCTCTATGACATCAACTCCTAATCTCTCCAATTGTTTCGCGATTTCTAACTTCTCTTGGGTAGTAAGCCCTATTCCCGCTGACTGCTCCCCGTCTCTAAGGGTAGTATCAAAAATTGTGACTTTCTCTTGGGACATTTTGGTCTCCTTTTTATTAGTCTAGAATTACTAAAGATTCATCTGCATTAATTGCCATTGCAAATTCGCAGGATTCCGTAGTCCGCCTGATTCAGCCTTACCAAGACCAAATCAACATGGCGAACTACGTAGGATACCTCGTCTATTGACTTACATTTCATATTATTCATATATGGAACCAGTCCTAATCTGGATCAGAGAGAAAGGACATCATACCCCTAAGCTCTTTACCCACTTCTTCTATTTGATGACCGGCATTTTCCTCCCGCAACCTATTGAATGTTGGCCTGCCCTCATCGTTTTCCGTGATCCATTCTTTCGCAAATGTACCATCTTGGATTTGGTCCAGTACCTTTCGCATATTTTTTTTCACATTTTCATCTACTACTACGGGTCCTCTAGTGTAATCTCCATATTCAGCCGTATCACTCACAGAGTATCTCATGTATTCCATACCGCCTTGATAGAACAAATCCACTATAAGTTTCAACTCGTGCATACATTCAAAATAAGCTGATTCTGGTTGGTACCCTGCCTCTACCAAAGTCTCAAATGCAGCCTTTACCAAGGCCGCAACTCCCCCACATAAAACAGCCTGCTCACCAAAAAGATCTGTCTCTGTCTCTTCTTTAAACGTAGTATCCAGCACCCCAGCCCTAGTACAACCTACACCTCTTGCGTAAGCCAGGCCCAATGCATGAGCACCTCCAGTTGAATCTTGGTGGATTGCAAGTAACCCGGGCACCCCAGAGTCTTTCGTATAAACTTCCCTCATCCTATGTCCAGGTGCTTTGGGCGCGACCATGGATACGTCGACATTTTCAGGTGGATTTATCGCGTCAAAATGTATATTAAACCCATGGGCGAACATTAAAGTCTTCCCTGGCAAAAGGTGCGGTAATATGGATTCATTGTAAACTGAAGCCTGAAGATGATCAGGAACCAGTACCATAATAACGTCTGACAGGGCAGCCGCTTCTGAAACTGTGGCCACCTTTAGGCCTTCCGATTCTGCTATAGGCCAACTCTTACTACCTTCGTACAATCCTACACATACATCTACCCCAGAATCCTTCAGGTTTAACGCATGAGCGTGACCTTGGCTACCGTACCCAATAATACCTACAGTCTTGCCCTCTAACAGACTCATGTCTGCATCCGATTCGTAATACATTTTCGCCATATAAATTCTCCTTGTACAAAATTTTCTATTTAAGATGCATTCTCCAAAACTGTTGGACTGCTCACAGGCTTATCTTGCTCAAAGGACGTCCTTCTACTCATGGCCACTGTGCCAGTTCTCATTACCTCAAAAACCCCAAAACTACCCAGTAAATCCACGAGTGAATTAACTTTATCCTCATTACCCGTTACTTCAATGATCAAGGTATCCTGCGAGACGTCTACTATCTTAGCCCTAAATATATCGACAATCTGCATTATTTCACTACGACTCGTTACATCGCATTTAACCCTTATCAAGGCTAGCTCCCGCGACACCGCGTTTCCTTCAGATATATCGGATACTTTAATGACTTCAACTAACTTGTGCAGGTTCTTAACAACCATTTCAACTGTCTTAGCATCCCCATCAACTACAAACGTCATTCTAGATAAGCCAGCAGATTCACTCTTACCGACAGCCAAGCTTGATATGTTGTAACCACGTCTCCTGAACATACTAGATATGCGGTTTAAGACACCCGCACGATCTTCAACCAATGCTGTTATTGTGTGTTTTTCTGATGATTTCAAGTTGTTACCTTCTCCGATACCGGCTCCTCTATCATGTCAAAGACCGTCATGCCTGATGGAATCATGGGATATACGTTTTCCTCTTGTTCCACTATGAAATCAACCAATACAGGGCCATCGTGATCCATCGCCTCAGCAATTGCTGTTTTTACCTGTGTTTTATCCGTAACCCTGATGCCTTTTATGCCATATGCCTCAGCCAAACGAACAAAGTCAGGGTTGCCCGTGTAGGCGGTTGAAACATATGAACTATCGAAAAATATCTCTTGCCATTGCCTAACCATGCCTAAAAATCCATTATTCAGTATTGCGAATTTAACTGGCAGCCTGTTTTCGGCAATGGTTGCTAATTCGCAAAGTGTCATTTGAAAGCCTCCATCACCGGCAATAGACCAAACGGTTGAATCAGGGTCAGCCACCTGTGCTCCCATGGCGGCAGGTACTTCATACCCCATCGTTCCTAAACCGCCCGAAGTAAGAAATGTACCAGGTTTTTTGAAACGGTAATGCTGTGCAGCCCACATCTGATGTTGGCCAACACCGGTCACTATCGTGGCACCCCCTCTGGTTTCGTCAGAAATGTCTTTGACTACCTGTCGGGCCAATAATTTAGAGGTCTCAGGTATCTGCAAAGATGGATGATCCTCCTTCAAGACATCTATTCTTTTCAACCATGTAGGGTGGGTCGCATTTACAACATGATTATTCATTCGGTTTAGAACTTCTTTAACATCTCCCACTATAGGCACATCGACGGCAATGTTTTTTCCGATTTCTGAAGGATCAACATCTATATGTATCTTTTTCGAATTCAAAGCAAACTTAGATGGGTTGCCAGTTATTCGATCATCAAAGCGCATACCCAGTGCAATAATTAGATCCGCTTCCTCGATTGCGAGACTAGAATATGCCATTCCGTGCATGCCCGGCCAGCCAGTCCATAAGACATGGTCCTCTGGAAAACAGCTAATACCTAGCAAGGTAGTAATGACTGGTATCTGAGCCTTTTCAGCCAATGCTTTTAACTCATCATATGCCTTTGATATTATTACTCCGTGCCCCGCAACAATAACGGGCTTTTCTGATTCATTAATCAAATTAGCAGCCTTTCGTATCTGACCAGAATGCCCGGAGAAATTGGGACTATACCCGGGTAAATTCAACTCTCCTGGTTCCTCATATTCAACTTCCTGCACAAAAACGTCCCGAGGTATGTCTACTAATACTGGGCCTGGTCTGCCCGAGTTTGCTATATAAAATGCTTCTTTGATTGAAGTCGCTATCTCTGAGGCATCCATGACTAAAAGGTTATGTTTTGTGATAGGCAAGGTTATCCCTGTGATATCAGTTTCCTGAAAGGCATCTGACCCTATAGCCCAGCTATTAACTTGTCCAGTTACAATCACAAGTGGTACGGAATCCATTTGGGCTGAAGCTATTCCTGTCACAAGGTTTGTAGCCCCTGGACCCGATGTTGCAAAAGCCACTCCGGGCTTACCTGTGACCCTAGCGTATCCATCAGCTGCTAGAGAAGCGCCTTGTTCGTGTCGCGTCAAAATATGGCGGAGTTTAGGATATTCTGGTAATGCCTGGTATAAAGGCAAAATTGCCCCACCGGGTATTCCGAAAACAACGTTACACCCTTCTCTGAGCAAACTTTCACAGACAATCTGTGACCCTTTCTTTATCATTCAACTTCCTTAATTAACCTACATATAAATAATTAGCAAATTCTTAATTGCGATTAAAAGGGCTGGGGTCTCAAAAAAAAATCCCGCCCTTAAACTGGGACGGGATAACAAAAACCACTCCCGTGGTACCACCCAAATTGTCCTGTGAAACACTTCATCAGAACCACTCGTTGAGCTATAACGTAGCTATCGCCTGTCCTTACTTTATGTCAGAAGGTCACAATATAACATGCAAAAGTGTTGAGTTTTTCCATCACTAACTGCATTATTGACTCCTAATGTTCAGGACAGATGCTCGGGGGCGAGTTCGCAGTCTTTGTGCATCAGACTTCCAGCAAAATATCTGACTCTCTATTCGCACAACCCTTCTGTTACTACTCCCCGTCACAGCAAATCTATTTACCTTTTTCCAAGACGTGGCATTGTAACACTTCATACCCATAGAGGTCAAATTAAAAACTTACATTTTAGATACTCTAATATTCCCTTTTCAAATGAGAGACCATAGCTTAATCCATATGGAAAGTTTGTTGTCCCTTAAGGAGTCCTATGCTATCTTTTGTTTCTAAGTCTTTATTAATAATGTGGGGGTTAATTCAGGTAATATGCTTGACCACGATATTTTGATAATCGGTGCAGGCCTCGCTGGTATGAGAGCTGCTTTGTCGGCTAAAGAACTTGGAGCTGACGTTGCAGTGGTATCCAAAGTGCATCCAGTCAGAAGCCATTCTAGTGCTGCGCAAGGCGGGATAAATGCCGCTCTAACAGATAGAGGGGATGACTGGCGGGACCACGCTTACGACACCATAAAGGGAAGTGATTTTTTAGGAGATCAAGACGCGATTGCTCTGATGTGTGAAGAGGCAGGTAGTGAGGTCATTGCTATGGAGCATATGGGCGCCATATTTAATAGGGATGAAGAAGGAAGGCTTGGTACTAGAGCCTTCGGTGGCCAACGAGAGGCAAGAACTTTTTTTGTAGCAGATTTCACCGGTCAAGCTCTTTTACACGTTTTGTATGAACAGATTTTGAAAGCCGGTGCCTTGGTATATGAGGAGTGGTTTGTACTGTCTTTAATTGTAAGGGACGGTAAATGTGGAGGGGCGGTGATGATGGATATCCGTAGTGGAAAAATCGAGGTTGTTCGGGCGAAAGCAGTAATCCTGGCAACCGGAGGCTTGGGTAGAGTATTTGAACCAAGCACGAACGCAATGATATGTACTGGTGATGGGATGAGCTTGGGATACAGGGCGGGGGCTTCATTAATGGATATGGAAATGGTGCAATACCACCCAACCACTCTAAAAGGTAGCGGGGTTTTGATCAGTGAGGCTGCTCGTGGTGAAGGTGCCTATTTGTTAAATTCTGAAAATGATAGATTTATGCTCAAATACGCACCAGAATTTAAGGAATTGGCATCCCGTGATGTTGTCTCAAGATGTGAACAGACCGAAATCAACGAAGGTCGAGGACTAGATGGGTGTGTTCTTCTTGACCTGAGGCATCTTGGAGAGAAATACATAAGTGAGCGATTATCCCAGATACGTGAATTGGCAATGGATTTCGCCAACGTAGACATGGTTAAGGAACCAGTACCTATAATGCCCGGGATGCATTACCAAATGGGAGGAGTGAAAGCGAGCGTTGACGGTGAAACTAGTGTGCCTGGTTTGTACGCAGCTGGCGAGGTGGCATGTGTTAGTGTACATGGAGGCAATAGGCTCGGAGCAAACTCGCTGCTAGACACACTCGTTTTTGGCAGGAGGTCGGGAGTACACGCCGCTGAAATGGTCAAATCCACACAGCATTTGAATGTAGATGAATCAGCGGCTGACGATGACAAGAACAATATTCAAAAATTGTTAGCAAACGGAAAAAATGAGTCATTTGGACAAATTCGCTTAGATATGGGAACCGCTATGAAAGAGCACTTCGGGGTATTCCGAGATGAAAACAGTATGCGTGAAGGAATAGAAAAGATTGAATCAGTGAAAAAAAGAGCCGAAGATGTGTATGTAACCGATAAAGGCAGCACCTTCAACACCAATCTTCTTTTCACCTTGGAACTAGGTTTCATGCTGGAATGTGCTGAATCAATAGCTGTGAGTGCGGCAGATCGAACAGAGAGCAGAGGAGCTCATACACGAACTGACCTGCCAGATAGGGATGATGAGAACTGGCTGAAGCACATATTGGTTTCCCAAAATAAGGACGGAGGACATGACCTATCCTACAAAGACGTTGTTATCACCGATTGGGAGCCAGTGGTAAGGCAATACTAATAACCAAAAGGATTTTTATTAATGGAAGTCAAATTTAACGTTAGGCGATATGATCCTGAATCGACTGATACAGTAGCCCATTTCCAAGAATACCAGATGGATATGGATGCCTCATCCACAGTTCTAGATGGTTTAATTCGTATAAGAGAAGAAATTGACGGAACATTGAGTTTAAGATGTTCATGCCGAAGTGCAATATGTGGGTCCTGTGCGGTGAAGGTTAATGGTGAGGCAGGTCTTGCTTGCAACACAAAAATCGTAGATTCGCTATCTGAGAATGGGAATACCATAACTGTGGAACCTGCTGGTAACTTACCAGTAATAAAAGACTTGGTCGTAGATTTCCAGCCGTTTTGGGAAAAGATCCGAGCAGTGGAACCATGGTTACAGCCAGAGGGAGAAGAGCCCGAAACAGAGTATCTAGCCCCTGATGAAGATATGCTCCATCTTGCAGGAGTAGTATCGTGCATACTTTGTGGAGCATGTGTCTCAGATTGCACCGTCATGGAAGTCGATTCCAATTTTCTGGGCCCGGCAGCACTCGCTAAATCATACAGATTCGTTGGGGACCCCAGGGATGATTCAGCCCAACAACGGTTTAAGACTCTTAATGAGTCCGGAGGAGTGTGGGATTGCACGAGATGTATGAAGTGCGTTGAAGTTTGTCCGAAAGGGGTAGCCCCAATGGATAGAATAATGGCATTGCGTGAACAGGTGATGGAATCAGGATACACGAATACCAACGGAGCTAGGCACGCCAATGAATTCACTAATTCAGTCAAGCATAGTGGATGGCTTGATGAAAAAAAATTGGTGATAAAAAGTTTCGGTATATTTAATATCAAGGCAATGATAGGGCTAATCCCATTAGTGATTAGATCTCAACGCGCCGGTAAGGTTCCACCCATATTCCATAAAAGTATTCCGGGAGTAGAAAACGTTAGAAGAATCTTTGAAAAGGTTGAGACTAAGAAATGAAATATGCTTTTTATCCAGGATGCGTATCAAGAGGCGCATGCCCAGAATTATATTCCGCCACAATCGAAGTATGTAGAATACTAGACATTGAGCTAGATGAAGAGTCGCTGAAGGGTGCTTCTTGCACTGGTGCAGGGGTTTTACAGGAAAAAAACCTGAGGCTTGGCGATACCCTTAATGCTCGAACCTTTGCTATGGCAGAAAAGTCCGGGAATCCTTTGATGACTATATGCAGCACATGCCAGGGAGTTATGTCTCAGGCTAACGAACGACTTCTGGCAGACCCTGAATATTTGGCATCAATTAATGAGGACTTGAAAGAAGAAGGTCTTGAATACAAAGGGACGGCAGACCCTAAGCATTTGTTGTGGATAATTGCAGAAGATTTAGGAATAGATTTCCTTGAATCAAAAATAGTAAACAAACTTAACGGGTTGAAACTGGCTCCGTTTTACGGTTGTTATATCGTTAGGCCCACAAAAGCATTAGGGTTCGCTGAAAACCCTGGTCGCAAACAAGCATTGGAAATGGTTATCGAAAGTGTGGGTGGGGAAGTAGTAGACTTTCCAGGCAAAACCCTGTGCTGTGGTTTTCCTATTTTGACTATAAACCCAGAAAATTCAGTCAACATGGTTGCAAACCACACGATAGATGCCAAAGATCGGGGTGCCGATGCCATGGTTACCCCATGCCCTCTATGTCACCTCAATTTGGATGGATACCAACCAAATGCAGCATCCGCAAGAAAACGTGAAATAGATTTACCTATAATCCACCTGCCCCAGTTATTGGGTTTAGCACTGGGTATCTCCCCGGAAAAAATGCGCTTAAATAAACACATTGTGTCTACAAAGAAACTTTTGAGCGAACTGGTGATATCTCCCTAAATTCACTCCGCCTTGGTACAAGCCAATATTAGGAATCCTATAAGTGAGCATATACTTAACCAAGTGATAGAGGCCACTTGCCCCCATCCTAAAGTTGATGATATGTAACCCCACGCAAAAGGCCCTGTAATAGCCGCGAGCCTACCAACCATGTTATACACTGCAAAATATTCCGAGACGGTATCGGAAGCAGACATGGAAAGAACAAACGGTCTTTCTGACACGTATAGACCCGCCATGAATACACCACTCATCACCCCTACAACCCACCACAGCTCTCCCGGGAGATCAAAGACTGGCAGAAGCGCAGCCAATCCCAATATCAAAAACCAAGCCATAACATTAATTTTCAAATTCAAAAAAGAACCGTACTTATCCACCAAGAATCCCCAGACGGCACCACTCGGAATACCAAATATAATACCCACGGCTAATATCAATTGAACTTCTCTCTCTGACAAATCGACGGTTTCGACTCCATACAGAACAGCAAATACTGAACCAGCATATATGCTGGAAAAATACCAAAAACGCGCAAAGAGAAACATTGCCCAAACTTTTTTCTTTCTGGCCTGCCATAGAGACAAGAAAGCCTGTCTTAAGGCCCTTAACAAAACTGATCGAAACTCAGTAATTTCGGTATTTCCTATAAAATAGCGCCCAGATAAAAACAGAGGTAGGACTAAAAGAAACATCAATAGGGCCATTAATTTGAATAAAAAAACAGGCCCTTCAGAATCATAAAACAACAACCCACAAACTACAGCTAAAATAGCACCGAAATAACCAATCCCAACCCCTAACCCTCCAATATATCCAACATTTGATTCCGTAGTTATGTCTGCCAACAACGCGTTATAAAAGATATTGGCTAAATGAATCAAAATGACGGCAGCACAAAAAAGAACTATCGAAGTTTCATAGTTGAATACACCAATTAATGCTGTGGCAAAAACAGCGACCACAGTAGTGAAAAGTAAAAATGGCATTTTACGTTTGGTGACATCAGAAATTGTGCCGACAATAGGTGAAAGTATAAACACAATGACCATTGATATAGAAAGCGAAAATCCAAATGTGCCGTCATTTCCTGCCATATCTCTGGTCAACCATAGCGGAAATCTCAGACCAACGACACCAGCCGAAAACAACGTATTCCCCATGTCATAAACGACCCATGAAACAATACCCAGTTTGGATCGAGACAGTTCATTTTTTGACACTATAGGAGTTACCCATGACTTCCAAGTTTATAGGATTGCTAAGGAAATGGTCGGGGCGACTGGACTCGAACCAGCGACCTCCACGTCCCGAACGTGGCGCGCTACCAACTGCGCTACGCCCCGATATTCAAATCAATTTTAGAGACTTTTTACAAAATAGAGCAATATACATTAGACATAGTAATTAACAAATAGTATTAGGACGGTTAGATTTTTTGACCCCTCAAAACTGATATGCTACGGTTAATAAGTGAAAAAAAGCACATAGTGTTAATCCGGATACCATAGCTGCGGATTAAAAGAGGTTAACCTCCTTATTGAAAAGGATATCTACACCGGAATCTAAACCTTGGAACACCCTTAAATGGCTAGCAATTATCACATTGCTATCTGCTTTCAGCCAGGTGACCTTGGGGGGATATGTGAGATCCAGTGAGTCAGGGTTGGGATGCCCAGATTGGCCGCTATGCCATGGACAATTAATACCTCCTTTTGAATTTCATACCCTTGTTGAATATTCCCACCGCCTAAATGCATCTTTGTTAATGGTTTTTGTAGGAACACTTTCCCTATTATGCTGGTTTCGGTTTAGGGAAGAAAAAATTGTTATTCGCCTTGCTGGGGCTGCCCTAGGACTTGTCTTATGTGTTGCCGTACTCGGAGGAATAACAGTCTTAACTGAATTGGTATGGTGGATAAGATTAATTCATCTTTCACTTGCTGAATTATTGATAGGATCCGTCACTGCTATAGTCGGGTTGACTTTTTACACTAACAAATCATCTAGCTTGGATACTAAAGGGATCGCAACGCCAAATTGGAGGAAAAAACTATGGGTGATTTCTGTAGGCCTTTTCCTATTGATAATCTCGGGATCTTACATGGTTGGCGCTGGAGCAGGTTCTGCCTGCTCAACATGGCCGTTATGTAGAGGTGATTTGTTTCCCGGCGGAGCAATATATGCGATCCATATGGGGCACAGGTATATAGCAGGCTTAATGGTTTTAATAGCAGCTTTTATTGTTTGGTCTTTCATCAAAAATGATGGGCATATCCCAGCTGTGAAACGTGTCTCCATGACCTTAATCCACAGTCTGCTTTTACAAATTGTGCTCGGGGCAATTTTGGTATGGGGCGGTTTTAATCCTGCACTGAAGACTATTCATTTGGCTTTGGCCACTTTAGTATGGATAGCTACGATATATATGGTCAGTTGCATAACCCAATATAAACCTGCGTATTCAAAAGATAAGTGAATGATTTCTTCTTATATAGCTTTAACAAAACCAAAAATTATTGTCCTGCTGTTAATAACTGCTTTAGGTGGGTTGTTCCTAGCTTCAGGCGGGTTTCCTGATCTTATGATTACAACAGCAGTATTGGTAGGTGGTAGCCTAGCGGCAGGTGGTGCCAATTCTCTAAATCATTTCTGGGATCGAGACATAGATGTAAAGATGAAAAGGACAACCAACAGACCTGTGGCATCAGGTTCAGTGGCACCTGCAAAAGCGTTGATTTTTGGCATTATATTAAACTTAATAGCTTTCGGCCTTTTGTATTATTACGCCAATTTGTTGAGCGCCGTACTTACGCTATCGGCCACACTGTTCTATATTTTTGTTTATACCATGTTCCTTAAAAGAATCACTTCTCAAAACATTGTGATAGGGGGAGCGGCTGGGTCCATACCTCCAATGGTCGGCTGGGCAGCGGTGACAGGTAATATTTTAGACCCTGCTCCACTTTTCTTGTTTCTGATAGTGTTTTTTTGGACGCCTCCTCATTTTTGGGCACTTTCTCTTATCTTAAAAGATGATTATGCTAACGCGGGCATACCCATGCTGCCGGTGGTTTCAGGAGTGCCCGCAACCAAGACTCAAATATTTGTTTACACGTGGATATTGCTAGCTCTGCTGGTTGCAACAGTATATTTTGTAGAGGAACTAGGAATTATTTTTGGGATTTCTGCTATTGTGTTATCAGCAGGTTTCATAGGGTCAACTTGGTTGCTAAAACGCAGGGACTCAATCGAATTAGCCATGCCGATATATTTATATTCCATGGCTTATCTCGCACTTCTTTTCGTGGTTATGGTGGTCGAAAGTTTTATTTCCGGATAACGCATTTTATAATGAAAATAAATAAACAGTATTTTTATACGTCAATCAGCTTGACGAGGGTGCCCATAGTTTGATAGATTTTCCAATTGGTTTGGAATGAGATTAACATAAGGTTTTAAATGCACTCTAGCAACACAAAATTAATTCGATTTAACAAAATTCCCAAGACTGCTTTTCTTCTTTCCCTAGCCCTTCTTACTTTATTGCTGACAGCTTGCTATCCTGACCACAATCAATCAACTTTTGATCCACAAGGCCCGGTTGCTTTAAAACAACTCGAAGTTTTTTGGTGGATATTAATTGGTGGATTTATAGTCTTTGTACTAGTTGAAGCTGCACTTATATACGCTATTTTTAAATTTAGGGTTAAAAACGAATCAGACATACCAGTCCAGACACAAGGCAACCATAAATTAGAAATTATATGGACAGCTATACCTGCCGTGTTGCTCATAATTCTCATGGTCCCAACAATTCAGACACTTTTTTATATGTATGAAGCTCCCAAAACCACTAAACCAGAACACACCTTAGAAGCGATAGGTCATCAATGGTGGTTTGAAGTCAGATATCCAGATCCAACTAACTCAGAGAAAGAAATAGTTACTGCAAATGAAGTTTATATACCTGTGGGATATCCAGTTGCAATAAATTTAGAGTCAGTAGATGTCATACACAGTTTCTGGGTACCTAAATTGGCAGGCAAAACCGACATGGTTCCATCCGAGGGAAATTTCATGTGGTTTCAAGCTGATGAACCGGGAGAATATTACGGGCAGTGCGCGGAATACTGTGGCACCTCACATGCAAACATGAAATTTAAAGTGATTGCCGTGCCTGAACCCGACTTCAAGTCTTGGTTACAAGCACAGTCCAATCCCGCATTGGAATCATCCGACCCGCTGGTACAGGAAGGTGCCGGAGTGTTCAAGAGTGCAGGATGCACTGGATGTCATTCTATAAAAACAGTAGTAAATAAAGGCTCAAAAGGAAGGGTTGGCCCTAATTTGGCTCATGTGGGATCTAGAAGGGATCTTGCCGCTGGAATGTTGAGAAATTCTGATGAAAATGGTTCAGTTAATGATGCCCTTTTACAGAAAAACCTCAGAACTTGGTTGGAAAATCCTGCTGAGGTAAAACCGGGTAACCTGATGTCAAGTGGTGCTCAGGTATACACAAACCCAGATAAAAAGTTAACAGAGGAACAGATATCTCAACTAGTCCACTATCTGTCGTCATTAAAATAACCATGAATAGAAAATTATGCTGCCGAATCGAGTTGGAGGCCACTAAGTGAGTACATTTCCAATATCAATACCAAGGCCAGTCCATCCGACTGGTATCTGGAATTGGATCACCACGATCGATCACAAAAGAATCGGTATTTTGTATGGAGTAACCGCCTTCATAATGTTTCTTTCTGGAGGCATAGAAGCAACCTTGATGCGGCTACAATTAGCTGGTCCAGAGTTAGACATAGTGAGTGCAGCTGTTTACAACCAGCTGTTCACGATGCATGGTACTACAATGATATTCCTCGCCGTTATGCCTCTTTCAGCGGCCTTCTTTAACTTCGTTATACCCCTGCAAATAGGAGCCCGTGATGTCGCCTTCCCTAGACTAAATGCTTTTAGCTATTGGACTTTCCTTGGGGGGGCCTTGATGCTAAAGCTTAGTTGGATTGGTGGTGCTACAGATGCCGGTTGGTTTGGATATGCACCGCTTACTTCGGTTGCCCAAAATCCTGGCACTGGTATCGACTTTTGGATAATCAGCTTACAAGTACTAGGTATAGCTTCTCTAGCGGCTTCATTTAACTTTATTGTGACTATAATTAACATGCGAGCTCCAGGGATGACGATGATGCGGCTACCTTTATTCACTTGGATGAGTTTCCTCACTGCAATTCTTTTAGTGTTGGCTTTCCCAGTTATCACAGTTGCATTAATTGAACTTACATTTGACAGGTATTTCATGTTCAATTTCTTTAATGTCGCCAACGGAGGGAGTGTTGTTTTATGGCAGCACCTTTTTTGGGTTTTTGGGCATCCGGAAGTGTATATTCTTATCCTGCCAGCGATGGGCATTGTTTCTGAAGTGCTCCCCGTATTCTCCAAAAAGCCTTTGTTTGGGTACAAAACAGTAGTTTTGGCAGGAGCAATCATAGCCTTCATGGGTTGGATGGTATGGAGCCATCACATGTTTACGGTGGGACTTGGCGCTGTTGCAAATGCAGTTTTCACGGTGACAACTATGTTGATTGCCGTCCCCACAGGAATAAAAGTTTTCAATTGGATCGGAACGATATGGGGTGGCTCAATCAGGTTCAACACCCCAATGCTTTTCTCTTTGGGTTTTATTGCCATGTTCCTATTGGGTGGTATTAGTGGGGTTATGCACGCCGTATCGGCCCATGACGCCCAACAACAAGACACATATTTCGTACCCGCTCACATACACTACGTGTTGTTTGGTGGGGCAATAATGGCCATTCTATCCGGTATTTTTTACTGGTTTCCCAAATATTCCGGGAAAATGTACAGTGAGCGTCAAGGCAAGATCTCCTTTTGGCTAATAATGTTGGGGCAGAATGTGACTTTCTTCCCAATGCATTTTGTTGGCCTAGATGGAATGCCACGTAGAATTTATACCTATGTCGAAGGAATGGGATGGGAATTTTGGAACGGTGTGTCTACAGGCGGAGTATTCATATTAATAATCGGATTCCTTCTAGTTGTAGTTAACATAGGAAGACACTGGAAAAACGGCGAACCAGCTCCAGCAGATCCATGGGACGCAAGAACCTTGGAATGGTCCATACCGTCACCGCCGCCAGAATATAACTTTGAAAAAATTCCAATCGTTCGATCGCTTGACGATTGGTGGGAAACTAAGCAAGGTTTAGACTATAAAGAAGTACCAGCAAGTGGCGGTTCAGGAAATGAAGGTCATGAAATTCACCTGCCCCAACCTTCTTATTGGCCTATAGTTGCAGCATTTGGACTATTTATTGCAGCATACGGGGTCGTCTTCAACGACCTGTTAATTCCTTGGGCCTTGGCTGCAGTCGGATTAACAATAGGATTTATCGGGGTATATTCGTGGTCTCTTGAACCCGTAAATGATCCTGAAGAAGACTCTACTAATTAAGGAAGGTTCTCAATTGGCACAGGAACACGCAGCTCCAATACACGGGGAAGATGAAGGTACCACAACCGGTCTGAACCATCGGAAAATGCTCATGTGGGCATTTCTTGGTTCAGACTGCATGTTTTTTGGTTCCTTGATCGCAACATATTTGGTATATCAAGGCAAAAGTTTAGAGGGCCCTTTACCTATAGATGTGTTTGATATACCCGTTACTTCCATTAGTACTTTCGTGCTTCTAATGAGTAGTATGAGTATGGTACTTGCTTACTCGGCCTTAACAAAAAACAACATGAAGGGTTTCAGAATATGGATGGTATCCACCGCAATAATGGGTGCAACCTTTATCGGATTTCAAGTTTATGAGTTCAGCAGCTTTGCGAACCACCATGTAGAGGTTGACTGTGTTAACCCAGGAGAATTGACCAAATACGAACAACATATCTTTGATGAAGGTTGTGCTTCTGGTGAAGCCCATGCAGAAAGTCATGAAGGGTTAAAGCCTCAAACAAATCTTTTTGGAACAACTTTCTACACTCTAACGGGTTTTCACGGTGCTCACGTTACTTTGGGAATAGTCTGGCTCCTTTCGCTATTACTTTTATCATTTAAGAAAGGTGTCATTACCCCAGAGAAGAATTTGGACGTGGACTTAGCAGCACTATATTGGCACTTCGTCGACGTTGTATGGATAGTCATATTCACAGTCGTATACTTGTTTGGGGTATTTCCGGGTTTCTAAATGGTACATTGGGAGATAATATGAGTCAGGAACTTTCTGCAAAGGAACACACAGGACATCCAACAGCTGGGCAATATTTTCGCATAGCAGTAATTTTATGTGCTATAACAGCCGTAGAAGTTGGCATTTTCTATCTTGAGTTCCTAGGACACTGGATGATTCCTATATTGTTCACATTGTCCGCCTTTAAGTTCGCTTTGGTTGCTATGTATTACATGCATTTGAAATTCGATCACAAACTTTTTACATACATGTTTGTCGCCGGCTTCATACTAGCTGCATGTGTAATTAGTTTTCTACTACTGCTTTTTGGCGTGTATTCCTAACCTCGTTAAACTGAAACCAAACACCAAATTACACGCATGTCGTTTTTAGGTTTTTCTGACTCAATATGGTTGCACTGGCACCCTCATTTAGAGATTGTACTCGGTTTGATTTTGGTCCAATGCGCCTACCTATATGGAATCGGCCCATACCGAAAAAGACAAGCTGATTCCCCCGAAATAAATCCTCGTCAGACTATTATGTTTACCCTGGGCACCTTCGTTATCTTCCTTTCGCTGACCTCGCCTCTACACATATTAAGCGATCATTACTTGTTTAGTGCCCACATGTTGCAACATGTCCTCATAACACTTGTATGTCCTCCTCTTCTAATTTTGGGGACGCCTGGCTGGCTGGTCTCAAAACTCTTCCAACACAGACGGTCTATATCAGTCTTCAAGAGAGTTTTTCACCCAATCGGGGCCATTGTGATATTCAACATAATTTTTTCAATGTGGCATTTACCAGTTCTTTATGGCCTTTCCGTCACCTATCACTGGGTACATATCCTAGAGCATTCACTCTTCATATCCGCCTCTATCGTAATGTGGTGGCCTATTTGCAGTCAGGTGCAGTCTATCCCAAAGCTGCCCTACCCAATCCAAATGTTATATCTTTTCGTTATGTCATTAGCTCAAATTATGGTATTTGGAATAATAACGTTTGCTAGAGAACCAATTTATCAACACTATATTGATGCTCCACGAATTTGGAATATAAGTCCACTTGTAGATCAGCAACTTGGGGGAATCATAATGAAAGTGGGAAGTGGATTCCTCTTCCTCTTCCTGATCATAATCGCGTTCTTCAAATGGTTCGATGAAGATTCCAATTCCGAGGAAACAGCGTATAATAAGCAGGATTCTACAGAACGGGAGTTGCAATGAACAAAGTCACCTTAGCTCTAGTGGTACCCTTAGCCTCTTTCGCCATGATAGCGGTATTTGCCATAACCCTTGGCTTCATTTTCTACCAAATACATCACCACACCAGTTTGGGCAGTATTGGAGTTATCGCTATTGGGATAGCACTGTTGATTCTTACTCCTTTAGTAGCCTTTCTTCTCGAAAAAAAGACATTTCCATAAAAGCTTTGTTGCTCAGGGATCGGTATTTCCCTCGCAATGGCAAAGGTTTTCAGTTTCTCACTCTACTATTATTAATCGTTTTCTCATTTATTAGTCTCCTTGGATGCAACTTTCAAAATAAGTCTGATTTATACGGAACAGTTCTCAACAATCATGGCGGATCAAAATTCTCGCTATTTGATGAGAACAATTTGGAAGTAACAGACCAGACCCACATAGGCCAAGTGCATTTGATCACTTTTTTATTTGCTAATTGCACCAGCCTTTGTCCGTTGGTGACATCAAGCATTAAGCAATCCTTGGAAAAGTCGGAAGACACGCGAAACACTCCTGTCTTAATAATTACGGTTGACCCAAAAGGAGACACCATTGAATCCAGAATTGCCTTCAAAAATAGGTGGGGACTTTCATCGAATTGGCATTATCTCAGTGGAAATGAAAAAGAATTAGGAATTATTTGGAAGAATTTTTACCTCAATCCGCAAGAATCTGCCATGGAATCTCTTAGCAGTAAGATGGACCGAAAATACGACATTGTACATTCATCCCCCGTTTATATATTAAATGGGGAAGGTCGACCTGCAGTGGTACACACGAACCCAATAGACCCTGACCATTTACACAAGGATCTTATCCAAATTTCAAACCGCTGAAGTTAGGTTTACCAACTTAATTACTTAGGCAGCCTCGAGGGCAATTTTAGCGCTTTCTACGACACCAGTGAACGATTCCGGGTTACTGACGGCCATCTCGGCCAGCATTTTACGATTGATATCGATACCGGCCAATCTTAGTCCGTGTATCAATTTACTATATGTGATTTCATTCGATCGGGCGGCTGCGTTTATTCGGATATTCCATAAACGCCGCATATCCCTTTTTTTCTTCTTTCTATGGTCATATGAATACTGCAAGGCGTGTATCATCGATTCATGTGCACGCCTATAAAGAGTATGACGGACACCTTGATGGCCTTTAGTCATGTCCAATATTTTTTTATGTCTACGGCGTCTTGTTACACCAGTTCTAACTCTAGTCACCTAAAGATCTCCTGTCTGAAATTACGATTTTTTACTGTACGGAAGCAGCTTCTTAATTCGAGGCACATCGGATTCGCTAACAGGCAATGTTCCAGAGTATAATCTTTTTACACTTTTTGGCTTTTTCCTGCGCAGGTGGCTTCTTAGACCTTTCATCCTCATCAACTTTCCTGTCCCCGTCACTTTGAAACGCCTCTTTGCACCTTTATGAGTTTTAAGTTTTGGCACTTTCTGATTCCCTATTATTTGTATTCTTTTTTAAAGATGGACCAGGGGCCAAAATCATAGCCAAAAATCTGCCTTCAAAAGAAGGGGCTTTTTCCAATAATGCATCTTCTTGTAGATCTTCTGCCACGTGTTTGAGCAAAGCCATACCTATTTGAGGGTGTTGTACCTCTCGCCCTCTAAACATGACCGAAACTCGCACCTTGGAGCCCTCAGTTAGCAGTCTTTTCACTAATCTAGTTTTGGCTTCCCTGTCATGAGCTCCAATTCGTGTCTTCATCCGCACTTCTCGCACGGAGTTATTAGATTTGGTTTTGGAGGCTTTTCTGGCTTCACGTTCTTTACGAGTAGCTTCATACTTGAATTTCCCATAATTCAACAATCGACAGACTGGCGGATTGGCTGATTCTGCTACCTCCACGAGGTCCAGGCCTTTCTCCATCGCCATTTCTATTGCCTTGTCGGTAGGCAAGTCACCCAGCTGATTCCCTTCGTCATCAACAACCAGCACAGATTGGGCAGTTATTTGATCGTTAACCCGATAATTTTTAGGTATGTTGCTTCCCCTTGTACAAAATAAATAGTCCAGTGGATACACTGAACCATAATGAATATAGCACACCTAGAGTAGGTGATCAACAAAATTAGATAGTAGATCTGTTAGGTGATTTTACCCTCCACCTCAGAAGAAATCCTTTTTTTTATTTCATTTAAGGAAAGGGCCCCTAAATCCTCTCCTGATCTCAACCTTACACCAACAGTTTCCGATTCCACCTCCCTATCACCCACTATAAACATATACGGTATTTTATTGATTTGGGCATCTCGAACCTTAGCATTCATTCGTTCACTTCGAGTATCTATGCCGGATCTTATTCCGCTTTCTGACAATTGGTTGTGCAGGGAAGTAGCATACTTATTATGTCTATCAGCGATTGGGATGATTTGAACTTGTGTTGGCGCTAGCCAAGTAGGGAAAGCTCCCCCGTAATGTTCGATCAATATTCCCATAAATCTTTCCAGGGAACCAAATATCACTCTATGAACCATAAAAGGCTGATGGGAACCACCATCATCTCCGATGTAAGTTAGCCCAAATCGCTCAGGTAAATTAAAATCAAATTGGACTGTAGTGCACTGCCATGATCTACCTATCGCATCTCTAATATTCACATCGATTTTAGGTCCATAGAAGGCTCCTCCGCCCTCTTCAATTTGGTAATCTAATCCTCTAGAATCCAAAGTGTTCATAAGAGATTTTTCAGCCAATTGCCATTGTTCGTCTGACCCCACTGCTTTATCAGGTCTGGTGGACAAGTTCATGGTGAAATCATCAAATCCAAAGGCTTCCATTAAATCGAATGTGAGATCCAAAACACCGTCTATTTCTTTTTCGATCTGATCTGGGGTACAGAATATATGTGCATCGTCTTGGGTAAATCCTCTAACGCGAAGCATCCCATGAAGCGTACCTCCTCTTTCGTAGCGATAAACCGTACCCAACTCACCTATTTTCATTGGTAAATCACGATAACTACGTAAAGAGGATTTGTAATACATAATATGGAAAGGGCAATTCATTGGTTTTAAATAGTAATTTTGCCCATCTGTTTCAGCAGGAGGGAACATGTTTTCTTGGAAAAAATCTAAATGCCCGCTCGTTTGCCACAAATTTTCCCGTCCAATATTTGGCGTGTATACAAGATCGTAGCCTCGCTTATAATGTTCTTTGCGCCAGAAATCTTCAAGAATACTTCTTACTCTTGCTCCCTTTGGATGCCAAATTATCAAGCCAGGTCCTGTTTCCTCGTGGATGGAAAATAAATCTAATTCCTTTCCTAACGACCTGTGATCTCTACGCTGAGCTTCCTCAAGCCTCTCAAGATGTTCATCCAAACTAGCCTGACTTTCAAATGCTGTCCCATATATCCTTTGCAGCATCTGCCGATTTTCATCACCCCTCCAGTATGCTCCGGCGACAGTCAAGAGTTTAAAAGCAGGTATCTTACCCGTAGATTCCACATGAGGCCCTGCACATAAATCTTCAAATTCTCCGTGGCTATATGTGCTAATTACCTCAAGTTCTGGAATACCGGATATCACCTCTAGTTTGAGAGGTTCCAATTGATTCATAGCCGATATCTCCTCTCTGGTATATTCGGCATAAATGAAAGGTAAATCCTGAGAAATAACTTTCCCCATAGCGGTTTCTATTTTTGCTAGATCTTCATCAGAAAAAGGGGTATCAACCATAAAATCATAGTAGAACCCATCCTGAGTAGGAGGCCCTATAGCAAGTTTTGCCTCAGGGTAAAGTTGTGTGACAACATCTGCCATCACATGGGCAGTAGAATGCCTAATCCTTTCTCTCAAGTCTCTCAAATTTTTCAGTTCTTCAGAATTCATGCACACACCTAATCAAATTTCATCTAGTGCCACTGTTAGGTTTTATCAAATAAAAACTTCTTTGACTAAAATAGCAATACCAGCACACATAACTATACCTAGGATTAATCCTCGATAGTAGCTCTGATTGATTTTTTTCACAAGCATAGAAGCAATCAAAAAACCCAGTAAGGCAGGAAAAATACTTACCCCAGTCAGTATCAGCCGCTCAGAATCAAACATACCGGTTATAAAATAACCTATTACCGCGGTTGTCTCGATGAATAGATAATAATACGGAAGCGAACCTCGAATTGAATCCCTATCCCATCCCCGTGACAAAGCTGCAATTGCCATGATGGGGCCTCCTATCCCTGTAGACGTAATCATCGCGCTTACCAAAAAAGCAGCTCCCCACAAGGTGAATTTATGCCTAATAGCCGCTATAGTCGGATTTAGGGCCATAACAAACCCCAAAAAAATGATTAAAAGAGCAATCGAAACTCTCAGGGCCGAAGGATTTGAATTGGAAAGAATGTATACCCCTACAGGAACCCCCATCATTCCGAAAATAACTGGGACAGTCATTTCTCGGTAATCTATATGCCGCCTATTTTGATAAATCATTAAAACAAAAACCAAAAGTGAAACTGTATTGATGATAATAACGGTGGACTGCGGATCCACGGTAAGCAACATGATAGGAGACGACCCAATAGCTATACCAAATCCTGCTATCACCAACACCATAGTTCCCACAAATATGGCCAAAAGCGTTAGTAATATATCCACAAATAAAGGGTCCATTTATATTATGGAACTCTCATGAACTCTGGGTCGGGTTTAATTAGGCTAACAGGAATCACGTTTTCACTATTTTCTCCCACCTGCCAAAGTATTTCGAATTGAGGTGAAACAGTCGATGATAGGTACCGCAATTCAATCCTGGCTTTCCCACTGCGAATACTTATTTCTTCTGATTGACCGAATTCACTATCCCAAGTGGTCTCAGTGATCAAAACGTCATTCACAAACAGTTTCATAGCACCGTTTCCTGTTAAAGAAAATTTGTATTTTGCTGATAATGGTATTTCCAAAAACCCCGCCCATACGGCATTATAAGGACCTTCAATTGGCGGGTCGTAGTAAAAGGTATCAGCAGTGAGCCCTACATGTGACACTAGGGGTTGAGATTCCTGATAAAACACTCCAGCCAATCCCATTGGAGGTCTCTCATTTGAGAAAAGCAATGTCGAAGATATAGTTTCCATTACACTTCCGTCACGGCTCCATAATAACTCCGTAAAACCTGATTCGGAATGCGCAACCCCTTCAAGTCTTACTGAGTGCAACCCTATACCTAATTTAATACCCTCCCCATTTTTCTGAATTGAAATGTCATCCAAAAATAACTGTCCATCACCGGACACTTTAAATTGGTAAAGTCCCGGTTGGCGCACATGTAAATTACTTTGAAGTACAAAACCTGCCGGCAAATCTATTCCTGGTAAATCTTTAGACCATGAGGATGAAAAATTATTGAATCTATCGGTTTTTACGAGGTCACCTTCTCTCTTAAAGGTGGCCCTTACTCCGAGACTATCGATCAACTGCTGCTTATTTATTAAGACCTCGTACAAAATAGGATCGACTCCATCAGGGGCCATAATTTCCCTAAATTTAGCAGACGGGTAGTATTCACCCAGCAGATCATAAGTACCAGCCTCACGAGGCTCCAAATAAATGGCCGCCCCGTGTAGAACCCTATTGGGGGAAATAGGTAAATCCCTTGGAGCAAATAATGGCTCATAATGAACATTTCCAGAAATTACAGAAGCAGTAAGACTATAAAGAAATTGCCTAGATGAATACAGGGTATAACCATTCTGTGATTGTTTAACCATTTCTTTTGCCATCAGGGTCTCGGAGGTAGAAAAACCGGCAAACACGTCAGGATCTGATGCTTGTTTTCCGAAATATGTACTCACATTGAAATAGCCTATAGCCCCAAACAATATAACAATCATAACCAACCCTCCTTTACGGAAAATACACCTAGGGTTTAAGTTAAAAAGGCGCGACAAATGTACTAACGGCACAATGCTTATAATCAAAACCGCAGGTATAACTCCTATTGATCGCAATGATTGAGGTGATTCCCAAGGAACTGAAAATATCCCTGGCGCCAGCATTACAAAAACCCAACAAGGAAATAATAGGAACAGGGGCCGCCTCCACTGGGCCAAAATAAGAATTATCCCGGCTATAAACAATGTGCCTGTCACATCATCCAACATAGGCTCAAAAGGTAAGTTGTGTCTCGGGTTTGGGTCTCCTGAAATGTGAAACATAAATATATGTTCAACAATATTTTCCCATATAGCTTCAACCGCATTCACGTCTGAAAGGTGATTTAGTATGAATGTCTCTTTAGTGCGTTCAAAAAATATGTCTGGATTTCTTAGGGAATACTGTATTAGGGGGACTGTACTGATAATTGAGGCAAAGGCCATACTCATTAAGCAGTAAAATAATCTTCTCCAACCTGGAAACCCCGAGTAAATTCTCAATCCTAAACCAATCAGGATAACTACCGGAAACAACCGAAACGGCGCATAAAACCACATTCCTATCCCAAGGGTCAGCCCCGTCCAAAAGAACCAAAAAGGGCTCCATCTAACTAAGGATCTCCATAGTAAGAATCCTGTTAGTGCAGCAAAAACTGCAGCAGTTATTCCGTGCATACCAATTCGACCCCAATTCAGACTCCATCTCATAGTGGAAACCAAAAACGCCCCCCCGAGTCCCCAAAAAGCACCAAATATATCTTTAGCAAAATAGAACATAGCTAATATGAGAATTACAGAAAACCCAGCCGATACAAGTCGACCATTCAACCAGAGAACACCTGTCAATTCCTGCAACATCGCGAAAGGAACCAAAAAGGCTGATGGGAGGTGTGTCGAAGGAACAAACACCGGAGTATTCAGAGGTGAGGCATGTATCTGTCCAGCTCTAACGATGTTATCTGCCTCGTCATACCAAAGACCGGCAGGCAATTCACTTATGTTATAAACACGTATGAGAAACCCAAAAACTACTATGCCTATAACTAACAAGGTCGTGAGAATAGGAATTGTTAACCTGGAATTTATAAGGGGTTTAGAAGTCGCTACCCTTGACCCACTAAATAAGAAAGGTACAGCCGCCATTGCCAAAACCGAAAACAGGTAACATATCCACCCAGCTCCAAGCGCCGACCTATCGAATAGCATGAATCCATATATTGATAAAGTACCCGAAGCAACAACTAGGAACCACCCAACCGTTTTCTCGGTCAATCTCAACCACATTATCTTCGACGATTCGCTACCTAAACTGACACCGGGAGTTTGAGGGCTGTTATTCTTTTCCCGAATAGAAATCGGATAGTTATTAGCGCTAATTAAAATAGCTATAATTCCGACAAAGAGCGTTGGGAGGGATATTAAATAAAACTCATAATCCCAAAGCTTAATGCTGACGAAGATAAATGCGAGACCACTTACTATGGACAAAAGACGAACATTGCTCTCGTTTATTCTGTCGATATGATACATGCCTTTATATCACGATGTTACTAAAGATCCGTTTTGGGAGATAGCATCAATCACAGACTCATCTATTCCGAATTCTCTAAGAATTTCAAGGCTATGTTCCCCTAAAAGAGGGGTTGGTTTGACTTGGGTTATGGGCAAATCTGGAAATTGAATGAGGTTATGAGAAAAAGCATAGGCACTTCCATCATGAAGCACACTTTTTGATATCATATCGTTTTGAATCGCCTGCTTATCCTTAAAAAAATCCACTTCATAGTCAATTATTGATTCCGCACAAGGTATATCATTAGAACGCATCAGCTCCAGCCAGTATCTAGAATTATGGAGCTTTATAGCTTTTGCTAACTGGGAGCCTAATTCTGAGTGTTCATGACGAGGATTTTTCTGACCAAGGCCTGTTAATCCCACGGCATCAAGCAGGGCATCCCCTGATGCTGAATCCTCAGCACTCACATAAATCCAGCCGTCACTAGTTTGATATAACCTGTGAAAATCACTAAGCCCATTCTGGGATTTATCGGATATTCGTCTTTGTATCTTATTTTTATAACGAGAAAAATCGCCTTCCAAAAGCAAACACCCAGCATTAAGTAAATTAGTGTTAACCACTTGGCCAAGCCCACTCTTCTCTTTTGCATAAAGAGCCATAACTGCCCCCAAGGCTCCCATGCACCCGGCAGTATAGTCGGTCGGGGCCACAGGCGCGAGAAAAGATGGAGAATTACCTTGTCCGCCTTGCGCAACTTGGAGACCCATCCAGGCCTGAGCCAAAGGATCGACCCCAGGCCTATTAGCAAAGGGGCCATCCCAACCAAATGCAGTTACATGTACTTCTATCATTTTTGGATTGAATTTTCTTAAGGTCTCCGTATCCAATCCCATCCTACCCGTGGCACCAGGCCTTAGATTCGCAACCATAACGTCGCATGATCCGACAATTTTCTGAAGGGCCTTCTGTGCAACTTCATTTTTAGCATCAATAGATAACGATTTTTTGTTCGCGTTCAAGGCATGAAAATATCTTCCACTAGAGGGTCGTGAGATATCTCCGTATGGAGGTTCTATCTTAAGTACATCAGCTCCTAAATCAGCAAGGAGTCTCCCCATTGTGGGGCCAGCTATTACGTTCGTGATGTCAGCCACTTTGATTCCATTTAAAGGTAGCTTATTAAAGGCATGGTTCTCAAGATTGTTTTCAATTTGCAGGGATTTTTTTAACGTAATCTCACTACTGGAATCCAGCACACGCGGCCCTTTGATCGAACCCGGAGTATTAGAAAATTTTATAGGCAACCCATATTGAATCATTGGGCCATAAATTGGATCAATTAATTCATGAACCATTTGGTTATGTACAACTTGTTGATTTTCAATCGCCGCATCTGCTGTGCCAGCATGAGCAAATGGGACATCTACTGATTCAAATAGTTCGGCCCATTCACGAGATGGCTTTGTCTTCATAACATTTTTCACTATCCCAAAAAGCTCGACCCTCGCTTCTTCATCAACCGGGTTGCGGCCGTCCCCATATCTTGGGTTAGACATAACCTCTACTATACCCATAACAGTGGCGGCAATATCTACAAATCCCGCGTGAATGCAGCCCAGCTGAATCCACTCCCCATCTTGGCATTCGTAGACACTATAAAATGGCCCGCCTCCAACTGGGGTAACTTTGACAGGTCGTGGGCGAACTCTATCTCCGGTAGCTTTCGGCATATATAAAAGACCAGCGGCCATCAACGATGTGTTTATCTTCAGGCCAGCGCCACTCTCAAGGCGGCGAAGTAGCCCGCTCGTTAGTCCCAAAGCTGCCAAAAGACCAGCCCCTACGTCTATGACAGGATGCATGACATGAGTTGAACCTTCCTCAAACCCTGGCATACTATCTAAAATACCTGTTCTAGCTTTGATCAAATCAGATATAGGTGATTCATTCTTTAAAGATCCATTTTGGCCATAAGGGGTAATCGAACAATGTAACAATCCAGGATTCACTTTTTTCAAGGTTTGAAACCCGATCCTTTTTTGCAATGGATCTAAAGGGAGTAAATCCTCGATTAAAACATCAGACTTATGAACAAGTTTCTCAAACAATGGGTACTGGGTCTTTAGATCTAAATTATGGAGTTCTTTCCCTCGGTGTAAAGTGGCAAATTCCGGATCATCTCGGTTAATATTTTGTTTTACGGGAACCCTCAAAACCCTAGCCCCGTTATCACTCAAAAACATTGAGCAAATAGATCCAGCCTTGCCAGATGTGGTGTCAATAACATTAATACCGTCGAATACTTCCATAACTTACTAAATTTCTCCGCCATTAAGAGGTGTCTGACAAACAATTTAAACAGAAAACCCCCGGGTTGGATCGAAATCTAACCCAGGGGTTTTCTGAAATTCAAACTTATTAAAGTCTAGGCAACAGGGGCTGCTAATTTTTCCCTAATAATTGCCCTCAATTCTTTTACTCTCGGTAAATTCGGGAACACACCATCTTCCTCTGCCTTATCAAATATCTTCTCTCCATCAGCAAATACCTGATAGATTCCACCTATTCCTGGCGTGATTCTTATAGCAATATCTTTCCCTGCTTCAGCAAAAAACTCGTTGGCCATCCAGGCCGCCATTCCGTGATGCGCTCAAGGCACACAATAAATTATTTCTACTTCGAATTTTCCTTCACCTGCCATGTTATCCTCCTTCTAGAAGTCACGATATTTTATTTACTAGCCGTGCCTAAATTATCACAAATTCAAACCATGGGTCAACAAACTTGGTGGCAGCAGGATGAGCAACAAAAGTTAAAATTCCATATCCATTCCCATATCAATTACCTCCCCATTCTTAGTTTTTGATGAATTTAATGCATTTTTAAATTCTACATATAGCTCATACTCACTCTGTTTATCCAAACTTTTCATGTTGACCAGATTATCCTTAAATTCTTCCACCAAGTTATGTTCAGTTCTCCCTTCAGGCATGTCGAAGAAGTCTCGATCAAATATTGGCACTTTCCCACTTCTAAAATACCCTTTGTTTTCGAGTTCATACGATTCAAGCTCATCCGTTCCTTTTCCTAACACCTCCCCAGTTTCTACATAATGTTCCATTACGGGTCGCATTCCATATTTTTGGATTGGACAAACTTTCATACATATTCCACAACCTGAATAACGAGCCATTACGGGGCGACAACGCTTGGCAATCAATTTATTTTTCTCAACCCCCCGAAACCAAACCCTTTGTGATTGAATTGCTTTGCCGGGGCACCGCATAAAGCAAACTTGGCAAAGTTCGCAAAATTTATACATGCCATAATCAATTGGTGAATCATAATCAAGATATGCATCAGTAATTATCAGCTGTAATCTGGCGCGGGATCCAAAGTGTGGAGAAAGCAACTGACCGTTCACCCCCAACTGGCCCAAACCAGCCTCTACAAACATAGGAATCATGGGTCCAAAATGCCACGCAGGTCCAGATATTTGTGCACTGAAACCTAATTCATTAATAAAACCCGCCAGCTTTAGAGAAAGATCAGCTTGGGTTAAGTACGCATCACCTTGTGCAATCTCCGAGGAGTAGGAGGGTATATTTTGAGTTTCAATATATTCTTGCTCATATGCTAAACATATAACATTGGGAAGGTCACGCCGAACAAAGCTCTTCCGGCTCTGATAAATATATCTTCGGTCAAACTTGGTAAACCCTATCTCGCTATATCCCAGTTCTTTTGCCTTATTACGAATAACCTCAGTAGGGTTTTCTGCCTGTGAAGAAACATTAGGAGCCCGCTCTCCTGACCTCTTGATTTTGTTTATCCAGGGGGTGATCTTCTTTTGGTAATTTCTGTAAAGCTCCTCAGTTTCAGGAGTATGCTTGACTCTCTCTTTTTGGGCCCATAGAGCCGAAGCGCTTTGCTCTATTGAAAAGCTCTCCAAGGGAAATTCTCTACTGTAATAAGACACCTCAGTATCTCTCTGCGGCACTCCTTCTACCTTAAGGAGATCTGCTGCAATAGGAATCTCAATATCAGGATCCCCAAATTTAAGACCTGGTCGCTTTATGATTTTCCCTATCTTGCGTTTTGCCAAACTGTAAAACCTCAACTTTGAATATGCCTAATTTTGATGTGAGAAAGATTATAAACCAGATTTTCTTCCATACATTCTGTGTTGTAGTGAAAAAGCAAAATGGATTATCCTAATGCCAATACAAAAACGGGGTGAAGCTTGACTCAAGGCCTGAAAATAGAAAAAGTCGGTGTATACGGGGACAAAATTCTGATCAGATGGTCAGACGGCCACGAAAGCACGTATGGCGCCAAAGAAATAAGAATCAGTTGCCAGTGTGCGGAATGTGTTGAAGAGTGGAGTAAAAGGCAACTACTAGACCCAGCCACCATACCTTCAGACCTGACAGCAGAAGACCATTTAATGATCGGTAATTATGCAATCCAGTTTTTGTGGAGCGACGCCCACTATACCGGTATTTTCCCTTTTGACACTTTGAGAAAAATGTGCCCTTGTGCTAGCTGCGCCTAACTACCCCTTAGGTAGAAATCTGGAGAACCCTTGCTGCCAGCAAGGGATTATGTTCTGAACAAGGAAAAGTGCGGGTTATAAATAAGTCCGCCCTTTTCCTTGCCATTCCCTACACTGGTTTGAATTTAGGAAGGGCTAGTTCGTCTGTTATGTCTTCAAACACAACTTCCAAAGCCATTCCAATTTGTAAATTCTCTGGTGTGGGATCTTCGATGACAATATTAGTAGCCATCTTGGGTCCTTCTTCCAATTCAACTACTGCTGTCACGAAAGGAACATCGTCAACAAACCCTGGGTGAGGAGCTCTTTGAACTATTCCGTAAGTAAACAAAGTAGCTTTACCTGAAGCTTGTATCCAGTCTGTATCCTTCGAGAAACAGCAAGGAGAAATATCTCGCGGATAGAAATAGGCATTCCCGCAAGACTTACAGTTCCTCAACCATAATTCGCCTTGTTTTGCCTTTTGCCAATAAACATCCGATTCCCCTTGAGGTACCGGTAGTGGTTTGTTATAAGCCATGTGTGAATACTCCTTAAATTAATCTACTGCCAGAACAGTAGTGCCGGTGGAAGACAGTGACCCTCCGGTTCCGTTGATCAGACACAATTTTGGATCGTCTAACTGTCTATCGCCACACTCTCCTCTTAGCTGCCTAACCGCCTCCAAAACTAGGAACATTCCATACATTCCGGAGTGGGTGTAGGATAGCCCACCTCCCGATGTGTTCATAGCAAAATCCCCGCCTGGGGCTGTTCTTTGGTTAGCCACAAAATCAGGAGCTTCTCCAGGTCCGCAAAACCCTAGGCTTTCCAAAGTAGCCAGTACAGTATATGTAAAAGAGTCATAAATCATCGCGAGATCAATATCATCGTGAGTAACACCCGATCTTTCTAATGCTAGTGGTCCAGTGTTTTTTGCCACTGTACGGGTGAGATCCGGCATCTGGCTGATCAGATTGTGGTCATGCGACTCTGCTGCACCCAAAACCCATACAGGCTTCTTCTTGGCATCGCGAGCCCGCTCAGCTGATGTGATCACATATGCCCCTCCGGCATCTGTCACTAAACAGCAATCCAAAAGATGGAATGGCCAAGATATCCAACGTGAATTATGGTAATCATCAAAAGACATTTCATCTTGCATATAAGCCTTTGGGTTTAGTTGCGCCCACTTACGGGTAGCCACTGCAACTTCTGCCATGGCTTGCCGGGTTTTATCTTCCCCATACTCATGCATGTATCTCCTGGCAGCCATAGCATAATTAATGGGTGCTCCCAGAAATCCGTATGGTGTTTCAAACTGTGAACCAGGATCAGCAGCGTCACCACCTGGGCGACTCCTTCTACTTCGACCTGCCTCACCGTGGGTAACGAGTGCCACATCGCAATATCCAGCATTAATGGCAGCCATAGCATGCGCAATATGAATTATAAATGACGAGCCCCCAACAGCGGTGGTATCTGTAAAACTCGGCTCAATACCCAAATATTCAGCCAAATTCAACGTAGATGTACCAGCAGTAAAAAGGCCATTCACATCTTTCATAGACATGCCTGCGTCTTCCAAAGCGTTGTACGCTGCCTCAGCATGGTGAGTTAGATTCGATTTATTGGGAACTTTCCCAATTTCATCGGACTCATCCACTCCGACTATAGCAACAGTCTTTCTTAAATCGGTCATTAATCTCGTACCTCCCTAATTAGATACAATTTAGCGAACGGTCCTTAGCAATCAAATAGCTGATTTGCAAAGTCCACGGGGAAGAATACATGTAATTCTCTATATACACAAACTCACCAAAACCCAAATTTACCAACTCCTCATCAATCATTTCCATGAATAGCCATTTAGTATCCCATTGCTCTCCAGCAGCGATCGGTAAAGATGTATGTCGTGCCAACAAACGATAGCTAGACGAATTTTCTGACCTCAAAAGATTTTCTGCGAAAAATCGCGTAAGGCCCCACCGCCTCACAAAATACAACTGCATGGGCTGTATCCAATCGAGTGTGGATGTCAAAACATATCGGTGTCTCAGGAACAATCACCTCCCTTTTCGTAGCGATTTGTTGTTCAGCTATGCGTATGGATTCCACCGGTTCAAAAGTATTTAAATTGTCTACATAAATGGCTGACGGTCCGATCTCAGATTGGTGCCAACGTACAAATTTCCGCCCAACATTAATGTGCCTTCTACAATTTTCCAATAACTCTGACATTATGTCTCTTTGAGTATGTGGATAGCAGATCACTTTATCCCTCACGGGGCCTCCAAGCAGTTTGTACCATGGCATATCAAGAATCTTGGCCCCAATCACAAACCAATATCAATCACACTTATTGCACATGAATGTACTTTATCCGCAGGAAAAAATCCTCCGCGAACCATTTGTTGCCACATCTTTCCCGTGCTGAACGAATCTTCCCTTATGACCACTTGAGGTAGATGCTCAATGGCCTTACCAATCGCCCCTCCCCAATTTCATATGCCAACTTCTCCAAAACCATAAATCCCAGAGTTTGTATCAACTTTTACTATGTAATACACCCTGCAGTCTTCATCATCTATGGGGAACCTTTTTATCTGAGTTACCTTCATTTTAATTACCTCACAGACTCCAGTAACTGTTGCAAGTTTTCCATATTCTAGAGAAACATAGTGAGTACGATAAAACAGGGCAAAATTCGGGTCAATTGCCTGTAGATATCTGTCAAAAAATGCTAATATTTTTAGATGATCTCGATATCAGAAAGAAAATTCCAGTCAGCCCTCGACATGGCTGTGGCCGGTCTGCCCGGTGAACTGAAAACGTGTCTTAAGGAAATAGATATTATTGTTTCGAAAATAGCCGAGAAATCTGATCTTCTAGGTACCAACCTCGAAGAAGAGCTAGATCTGCTGAGCCTTCACGAGGCCGTTCCAATATCCAATGCATACCACAATGACATGAATTTGAGGGGCCAGCTAACTATATTTAAAATGGCTTTAGAGAAAATTTGCGAGGAAGAGTCCGACCTCGCACATCAATTAACAATCATCCTGGAAGAAGAATTAAGCTATCACGCCACTCCTTAGTGAGTCACTGTTTAAGAATCCCATATCAGCAATCCAACCTCATTCTCTCAAAATTCTAGCATCGCCGACCCGTCTAGTAATTTGTTGCTGGTCTAGGTAATCCATAAACCCCAAAGCATATTTTCTGCTTGTCTGAAAAAGATCTCGGAAATCACCGACCGTGATTTCCCCATTCCTTGATATGTAAAAACGAACTCCATCCAACATCTCTTTAAACGCCTCAGATGAGAAAACTATTCCATCACTAACTCTTACCAATCGTCCCTTATCAATCAGGAAATTCAGAACATCATCATCTACTTCTAAGTCCGTTCTCGGTGAAAATTTGCCTTTAGATATATTTCCCATGTAAGCCTCTGAAATTCGACTCTGTTCTTCCGTCAAGTGTGGTTCGTGGTCTGTAAGGGCGATTTGGGAGGTAAAATCTCTCAACACCTTGATTTTTTCCAAAACATTCACAACAGCATTAAAACTTTCTGGAGACAAACTCAGTTTGTTTCTTAATTCTTCTCTGGGCATACCTTGCCTTAGAGGAAACTGTGCATGAAACAAATTAAGGCTCTTCTTAGTCAAATCACAGATATCTTCCCACCGTTTAGTGGTGAAAAAATAGGATTTCTCAATACCGGGAGATGTAGACATTAAAGCTTTCTCTGCTATCAATATTTCTATGGTAGGAATTATCTCTTCTTCCTGCATTGTCGAGGATGAAAGCAGTGAACCTAAAGTAGATGGGACAGCAGATTCAATAATATTAAGGATAATTTCAGAGGGGGTGCCGGATTCTAAGGATTTGAGTTTTTGCAAGGTGGGAAGATGTCTTCTCCTATGTCGTTTCGCTCGGGTATCGACAATACTACCGCCACCAAGTGTAGTCATATTTGATCTAATAATGTAGTGATCCCCTCTAAGTACCGGTAATAACTTCTCAGGCTTAAGTTGTGCCCATGTACTGTTACCAGGTTGTACTTCTCCTTCCTCCAGCAACCTCAAACGGGCTACAACTTCTGAGCTTCCTGTATGCAATGTAACGAACATGTTGTGGCGTAATGGATTAGGCGCACCCTCAACAACATTAAGTCGAACATCAAAAGCCTCAGAGAGATCTATGCAATTTGGTAAACTCAAAACATCCCCTCTGGCAATTTGTGTGGATTCTATTCCCGCTAGGTTCGCAGCGACTCGTGTGCCGGGGCCAAAGTTGGCTTCAGATTTACCATGGGACTGAAGACCTCTGATACGAGCCTTTAACCCAATGGGAATTATTTCCACTTCTTGGCCTACCGACAAATATCCGTCGATTAAAGTTCCGGTTACTACAGTGCCAAACCCACTAATCGAGAAAGCTCTATCAATAGGTAATCTAGGTCTATTAAAATCCTTTTTAGCAGTAGTTTTATCCAAGGCGGAATCTATGGAATCCATAAGACTGGAGATACCTGAACCGGTAGTTGCCGAAACAGCTATTGTTTCAGCCCCTTCCAATGTCGTGCCAGTCAACAATTCTTCTACCTCAGCATAAACCAGTTCCAGCCAATCTTCATCAACCAAATCTTTCTTAGTTACAACTACCACCCCATTAGTAACGCCCAACAAATCTAGAATTGCGAGATGTTCTCTAGTTTGCGGCATTACCGATTCATCTGCTGCTACAACCAGGAGAGCCATGTCAATACCACCAACTCCTGCCAACATGTTACTGACAAATTTTTCATGGCCTGGAACATCAACTATACTGACCTCTCTTCCAGAAGGAAGTGTGATCCAAGCAAAGCCAATATCAATGGTCATGCCGCGGTCCTTCTCCTCTTGAAATCTGTCAGGATCGATACCTGTCAGGCGTTCCACAAGTGTAGATTTTCCATGATCAACATGACCGGCAGTACCTATAACGTACACAAGAAGTCCTAAATTTACTATCAAATACAATATATGAATATTACATATAGAATCTTATATATAAATGAGGCTAAATTGATACAGGCATTCGGCTCTGCTAAGGTAGGGTTTGATAGGTATTTAAGAAGTCGGAGGAACAATCATGAATGATGCGGTCATCGTTTCTGGAGCAAGAACTCCAGTTGGTAGATTCGGAGGAGCTTTCAAAGATGTTGGTGCGCCAGATCTAGGATCCTTTGCAATCAAGGCTGCCCTTGAGAGAGCGGGCATATCTCCTGATATGGTGGATGAAGTCGTATTGGGAAACGCAATCCAGGCCGCTGAGGCCGGCTATGCTGCCCGCTTAGCTGCCTTAAAAGCAGGTATTCCTCATGATACACCCACTATTGCAATTAATAGGCAATGTTCATCTGGACTCGAAGCAATAAACATGGCTGCACAACTAGTGCGAACAGGGGAAGCGGACATTATTGTAGCCGGCGGAATAGAAAACATGAGCCAGGTGCCCTACTTTATAGATTACAAAGCACGGTTCGACGGTTTAAGAATGGGGAATTCTCAGCTAGTAGATGGGCTTACTGAAGGGTTAGGATGTCCAGTAAATCGATATCACATGGGTGTCACAGCTGAAAACGTCGCAGAGCGATTTTCCGTGTCTCGCCACGACCAGGATGAACTTGCTGTTATAAGCCACCAGCGGGCGAGCACCGCCATATCTCAAGGAAGATTCACTAATCAAATAACTACTGTATCCGTGCCTCAGAGAAGAGGAAACTCTGTAGTTGTAACGGAAGATGAGGGTCCCAGGGCAGATACAACCATAGAAAGTTTATCTACCTTGAGGCCTGTTTTCAAAAAAGATGGCACAGTCACCGCAGGTAACGCTTCTAGCATAAATGACGGATCTGCCGCTGTAGTAATGATGTCAGCTCAAAAAGCCGCAGATTTGGGAGTAAAACCAAGGATGAAATGGCACACCAGGGGAATTGCTGGCGTGGAACCGGCGGTGATGGGTATTGGACCTGTTCCTGCCGTCCAAAAAGCGATGGATAAATCAGGCATGGGCATAAATGACATTGATGTAATTGAACTTAATGAGGCCTTTGCATCTCAAGCTCTCTACTGCATCCGAGAATTAAACCTGGACATAGAAAAAACCAATGTGAATGGCAGCGGAATTAGCCTAGGACACCCAGTTGGGGCCACTGGTGCAATCATGACGGTAAAACTAATGGAAGAAATGGAAAGATCCGACTCCAACACCGGTCTTGTGACAATGTGTGTCGGAGGTGGTCAAGGAGTGGCCACCATTTTTGAAAGATTAAATTAGAGGAGGATTTATTTGATGCCGATAAACACGGATGATCCTGGCGTAAAGACAGTTTTAGATAACATGGAGACTATTGTCGCTTCCGAAGGAGGGTCTCTAGATTTGATCTCATTTAGCGAAAATCAACTTATAGTCAAATATAACAAAGGTACGAATGAGGAATGTCCGGAATGCGTACCGGATCACGACATGGTCAAAATGATGATCGAAAACTCTCTCAACATTTATGCCCCTCATATATCCCTTACGGATTTGGTATAGGCTTTTAGGGCAACATATCCAAATATTTCAACCCTGATCCTGTATTTAATAACAGAGTTTTTTCAGATGGGTCGATGGAACCATTTTCTATCAATTTTTTCGCTCCGCATGCAGTAGCAGCTCCCTCGGGGCAGACAAAAAAACCTTCAAGTTTACCGACGAGATCAATCATATCTATCATATCATCATCTGAGACTGTGATAGCCGATCCTCCACTATCCCTGATTGCCTTTAAAATGAGGTAATCCCCTATAGCACTTGGCACCCTTATACCAGCTGCTAGAGTATTAGAGTTTTCCCAAGGCTGGGCAAACTCCTCCCCATTCTCAAATGCCCTAACTATTGGGGCACAATTTTCAGCCTGCACAGCAAACATTTTTGGCCGTTTCGAGGAGATCCATTCCAATTCTTCCATTTCCTGAAAAGCCTTCCACATTCCAACGATGCCTGTTCCACCTCCTGTGGGGTAGATAATGTTATCTGGCAGTTCCCATCCCAACTGTTCAGCAATTTCATATCCCATAGTTTTCTTTCCTTCCACCCTGTAAGGTTCCTGTAGTGTGGAAACATCAAACAGGCCCATTTCTACGGCTTTTTCTCTTGAAATAACACCAGCATCACTTATCAAACCGTCTATTAAAAATAAATTGCCGCCTGAAACAGAAACTTCTTTTTGGTTTGCTTTAGGAGCATCTTGTGGCATAAACACAAAAGCCTCCATCCCCGCCCTTGCAGCATATGAAGCCATTGCACCAGCAGCATTTCCCGCTGATGGCATTGTTAATTTACTTAACCCTAATTCTTTAGCTTTAGAAACAGCAGCTGACAATCCTCTTGCTTTAAATGAAGCTGTCGGATTTAGTCCTTCATCCTTCAGCATCAGTGATCTGGATCCCAATTTTGATCCTAATTTTCTTGTTTCAAAAATTGGAGTGAATCCTTCCCCTAAAGTCACAACATTAGATTCGTCACGTATTGGCAACATCTCAAAATATCTCCACATATTAGGAGCTCTTGCAGAAAGCGTCTCTTTAGTAAAATATTTGGAAGCCTCTTTTATGTCGTATCTTGGATAAAGCACTTTCCCGCATTTCTCACAAAGCCTCCTAGGTTGATCGGCCGAGAATATTGCACTGCAATATGTACATTCTAAATTTTTAAGATAGCTGCGCATTTTTAATAACCTCTTGGAAACAATTCATGTTCAATTCACTTAATAACAAGACGAAAGTATGATACAACGATGAAGGGAACCAGTGAACCATTCAAAAGATATCGATATGAAGAATATTTTAGGTTTCTAGGAGACTTGAAAAATGGCTGATTACGACGTGATAATAATTGGTGGAGGCACTGCTGGATTTAGCGCAGGAATGTACTCATCTAGATTAGGTATGAAGACGTTATTGGTTGAAAGGTTAATCCCTGGTGGGCAAATCATTAATGTGGAGCTAATAGAGGATTACCCTGGATTACCTGATGGAGTAAGCGGAGCCGAATTTTCGAGTAAAATTCAAGAACAGGCCATTGCCTCCGGTACTGAATTTGCCATGTCTGAAGTAACTGGGATTAGAAAATCCGGGCAGGAATGGATCGTAAAAACCTATGAAGGGGAGAAATCCTCAAAATCAATAATAGTAGCGGGTGGATCAACACTAAATAAACTAAACGTGCCTGGTGAAAGCGAGCTTGCCGGGGCTGGTGTCTCATACTGTGCCACATGTGACGGAGCATTTTTTATTGATCAAAAGGTATGCGTGGTTGGCGGGGGGGATTCAGCTCTGCAGGAGGCCATAACACTGACAGAGTTTGCCTCAAAGATAGATGTGTTTTGCCGATCTAACTCTCTTCACGCCCAGCAAACGCTGCAAGATAAAATTACGGATCATGAGAAAATACAGGTTCATCTAAACGTTGAAGTGCAAAAAATACACGGAGACCGTATGGTTGAAGGGATTTCCCTAATGAAAACCATCTCAGGCGAATCCACAAGAGTGCATATTGACGGAGTTTTTATATTCGTTGGGCTCGCTCCCAACACAGATTATTTACAAAACATTCTGGAAACTGATGAAAATGGGCATATTAAGACCGATATAAATCTTCAGACATCTGAAAAGGGGATTTTTGCAGCAGGAGACATAAGAGCTAACTCTTCTTCCCAGCTGATAAGCTCTGCCGGTGACGGAGCGACAGCCGCCGTAAACTCCAAAAAATATATCTCGAAGGAGAGAAAAATCAATTCCAATGGACCAAACATTTCAGGAATCACTATCTAAACCCAGTCTCCCTGACGGTAGGGCAGGTTTCGTATGAACTGGCTCCTAGTGATAATAGGAGGGAGTGTTGGTGCTGCCTGCCGGTACGGAGCGGATCGTCTAGCGAATACCTACCTAGGATCCAGTCTAACAGGAACTGTTTCGGTCAACATTTTAGGGTCTTTAGTACTAGGTTTTCTGGTCGGCTACGCGTTAGGCAAACCTAACTGGAATCAGGATTATTCATTGTTACTAGGGGTTGGGTTTTGCGGCTCATTCACCACTTTTTCGGCTGTCACTGTGTCAGGCATACAACTCATTTCTGATGGTAATTATGGTAAAGCTATAACTTATTTAACATTTAGTGTAGTCGCCGGGTTGTTGGCGGCATTCTTAGGAATATGGATTGCAAAACAAACTATTTAGTAACGTTACTTGCCTAAGTTCTCTATCAAGGCCCTAATTTCGGCTACTCGAGATGGAATTGGTGTGACTCTCCCGTAGCAAACATCCATGAAAGCCTTTGTAATTCTTCGAACAGAATCAACATCAAAAGACCTGTACAAGGCTGGTTCAAACTCCTTTGGAGTGGAATTACGGGATCTATTCACGCCTTTTTGAGACCCTAAAGCCAACAGTCCATAATAGGATTCCAAAACGGTCTTGCTTCCTGAATCCAGATGCCTTGGAATCACGAATATATTTTCCTCTTTGGTTAACCCTCGTTTCCAGAGCAACCTCTTAGTAATTTCGAGCAAATCCGTCATGGAATCTTCAGATCCCTCAATCTTCGATTTGATACCATCATCGACTACATTTTTTGACCTACTGATCCTTTTGAAAGCAATTCCTAGGCCGAATAACAGGCCGGTTACCAAGATAAAAATGGCAAAATATTCAAAATATTGCATGAATACTGAAGGTTCTTCTGATAGGGGAGCGTTAATCAACTCTTCTAGCACATTACCCAATCCGATAATTCCTTGTTGTTCTTGAACTGGTCGATCGAAAGTAAGTGCATCTCCAAAAATCCAACTATAAAATCGGATAATAAACTGAATTGCGTAAATAATAGGTATCGCAAGAAGGTAGACTATTGCCATGGTAATCCAACTTATCAGTGTCGTTATGGGTGAGGAAATAGTCCCGAGAAAATCTTTACTAAAAGAAGCAAAAAGTACCCCCGACAAGACGACCATTCCCACAAGGATTGACACCACTCGGAGCCACCGTAAAGTGACAACTCCACTATTAGAAGAAGGTTTTAGGCGTCCTATGGCGAGGCCTGATAAAGCCGCGGCAAAGAACAGGTACATCAGTGTTGACATGTACAAATCAGCCTCATTGAAAATATCAATGGTGACAGTAAACGCCATTACTATAATTCCAATTCTAAAGGTGGAAGATAATGTTTCCAAAGGAAAGTCAGTAGAGCCGGTGAGCCCGCCTTTTACCCACATGAACACACTCATAAAAGCGGCCAAAACTATAGCCAGGCCAACCTCTCCTTCCCCATAAACCCAATGCTCCAGGTCAAAAATCCAGTACAATGAAAAAGTTTCTTGTGAAGGTAAATTGGTATATCCAACAGTGAAATAGCAGAGAATCGCTCCAACAAACGTTTGAAGACATATGGCGAGTGAGACTTTTAAGTTCCAAGCATTAAATAGCCTGGATAAATATAGGGATACTGCATATAAGGCAACACATCCTCCATACGATAGAGGGCTCCGCCCAAGGGAAATTATTATCCCCACAACGGCATAGATCGAATAAAGCCACACTGTTTCAGACAATATTAAGCACAGTGCAATAATTTTAGATTGGTATAAATTCACCTTTCGACTCCATCCGACTAAAATGGGCTCCTAGCTCATATTTCAGAATATTGTCCCATGCACCATATGACGGCTCATCAGAAACGTTAATTAACACTATCCTGCATCCAAATTTTGTTATATTTCTTAACGAATCCAATAATTGATCAGTAATGAAGGATGTGACGACAACTACCGTAGATCCCAAAGGGAATTTTTTGTACCACTTATTAAGATTTTCCGACATAGGTCCAGATGAAATAGGACCTATGGTAGCCAAGGTTTCCAATATTATCCTTAGTTGGTCTTTCGATTGTGAAGCAGGTATTCTCATTGGCAAGTCAGACAATACAGGGGTGCCGTTTGAAAAAAAACCGAGATTGAACCCTTCCTCACTGCAATAACTTGCTATGGAGGCAGAAGCAGCCACAACTCTCTCTAAATTTACTGCTGAGTATCCTTCCCATACCTTTGAAGATGTTTCTACAGAAACAGCCAAAATCACGTCACTTTTACTGGTTGATTCAAATGTTTTAATCATTAGTTCAGATTTTTTTGCTGTATATTTCCAATCGACTGTGTTCAGAGGATCTCCCTTTTCATAAGTTCTGATTCCTCTATTCCAAAATATGTCTTGATAAATATTTAAGTCAGTGATTTTCTCGCCTAAAGGTTTAGATTCTGGCATCCCTAGGTCTGGCAGCTTTAAAACTTGCGGATAAACTAATATGTAATCTCGACTCGAGATTGTTTTCTTACTATTGAATAATCCAAAGATATCGCCACCAGAAATATTCACTGACCCAAGCCTATGAAACCCTCTTTTTTTTGCCTGCACAGAATATTCCCAAGTGGTTTTTTGATAGGCAGATACAGAAGCAGAATGCATCATCGACACAGCATCACGGCTTGAACTTGGCCTGATATCAGGTCCGTTAAGATTCAAAGCGATTGGGATGTCATCAACTGTATCGATTCTTGGCAAAGGTATCGGCTTTTTGTTGTGAAGTTCTACAGAGAAGGAAATCGTCTCTCCGATAAAAACTCTCTTTTGAGGTATCACACGAATATATTCGACATTTTCCAACGATACCTTGTTCCAAAGCCATGCGGTAAAAACGACAACTAAGCTCATGACAGATAGGCCTAAAATTAAACCTTGACCTGAAAATATGCCGATGATTACCAAAGCAATAATTATTAATACCCAGCAATCATTCCAAAAAGTTTTTACCATACTTATGCCTATATGGCTTCTATTGGGACGCTAATTTCAGACATTATTTCTTCAAGTATTTCTTCTGCCCCGAATCCTCTCAATCTAGCATTAGATGTCGGTATAATTCGATGCGACAAAACTGAATTTGTAAGACTTTTTACATCATCCGGAGTCACATATCCCCTTCCGTTTAAAGCCGCTTTAGCCTGGCTGCAGCGGTACAGGCCCAAAGAGCCTCTAGGGCTTGACCCTAAATCCAATTTGTCATTTTCTCGCGTGGAACGCACAATCGAAATAATATAATCACATATACCCTGTTCCACTTTTACTTCTGAAGAAAAGTTTTGGAGATTTTTTATCATCTCAGAATTCACCACAGAAGCTAGTTCCTTATGGGAATCTTCCTTCCGAAAGCGCACTATGATGTCTGCTTCTTCTTGTTCCGTGGGGTACCCGAGAGATATTTTCATCAAGAATCTGTCCAGTTGAGCCTCAGGAAGTGGAAAGGTACCTTCCATGTCCAGAGGGTTTTGGGTAGCCATCACAATAAAAGGGGTTGGTAATAACCGAGTCTCCCCGTCTATCGTTACCTGCGATTCTTGCATAGCTTCTAGAAGGGCCGACTGTGTGCGAGGGGTGGCCCTATTTATTTCATCAGCCAATATGATTTGGTTGAAGATTGGGCCACTTTGAAATTCAAATTCACTAGATTTTTGGTTGAACCAATTGACTCCAAGAACATCGGATGGCATCAAGTCAGGAGTAAATTGAATTCTTCCGAAAGTGCAATCCAAAGACGAAGATACTGCCCTTGCAAGGGTGGTTTTGCCCGAACCTGGCACGTCTTCAAGAAGGATATGCCCGTGACACAATATAGAAATTAAAACCAAATCTATAGCATCTGACTTACCAATAATGACTTTTTGGACATTGTCCTTTATTTTCTCAATGATGCCTTTAAATTCATTACTTTCAGTTACCAAAAAAGCCTCCCGTTTTCCACTAGGAATTGTTCCAATAAAAATGTTGTGATCGCACTATCAATTGAATCGAGAATGACGACTTGAAAGCAGACAGTAAGTATATACGAGGGAGAATTTTACTCGAACCATATTTATTGGGATATACTTAATATTTGTGAGTGTCTCAATCTGTCGTTGCCCGGTGGTGTAGTGGTAGCACTAAGGACTTTGACTCCTTCGACCCAGGTTCGAATCCTGGCCGGGCAGCCAGGAATCAATTGGTTCTTGCAATGTGATATGAGTTGCGTTTCTCGTGTTGAATTCCACGCTCTAGACCAAAATCCAATCCTCTCATAACAGATGATTTTATAGACGCTAACAGTTCAGGCTCTATTTTAGTTAATCCCCCGGCAATTACCTCTGCAGAGCTATCGAGCATCTCTCTTGAAACAACTCGGTCAACAAGACGAATTTTTATTGCTTCCTTAGCATCCACTAGCCTATTGGTCATTATCATTTCCAGGGCTCTATCAGGTCCAACAAGATTACGCAAAGTTTGAGTGCCCCCAGCAGCAGGAATCATCCCCAACGCCACTTCGGGCATCCTAAAAATTGAGCTATCCGCCGCTATCCTAATATCGCATAAGGCCGCAATTTCGACCCCAGACCCTATAACGTATCCATGGAGTTTGGCAATTAGCGGTTTTTGAATAGACAGAAATAAGCCCCACAAGTCTCTCTCCCATCTTACTGTTCGTGCAATTATTTGAGATGGAGCAGTACCAAATTCCGTCAGGTCAGCACCAGCACAAAATCCTCTTTGGCCTGCTCCACTCATAATTGCGACTCTGGATTCCGTATCATCCCGAAACAATTCTAGCGTTTGAAAAAGCGAATCGCGCATGTCTACATTAAAGGCGTTGATTTGATCCGGTCTGTTCAAAATTATGTGGGCGACACCGTTGATAGAGTGGTACATAACTGTCTCATGTTCATTATTCCCACCGATTTGATTCATCTTCAGCGGCCTTCATAC